>BNUF01000045.1 GCA_025997155.1 Clostridia bacterium | reverse complement strand
AATTTTTACGCTGATTGTCGTGTATATGGTGGGGAGCGTGCATAAATACGTGACGCGGTGGGAAATCTCGAAAAAGGCGACCTGAAAAATCTTTGGCTTGCGCGGGACGAGGAATTTTCACAAATCGAAAGCTCCGTATATTATCTCGAAAAAGGCGATAAAGAAACTTATATAATTTTTCAGCTCACTAAGAATATGATACGATACGATTCCGCCCACAGGCGCGGTAACGTTTGTGGCGTATTTCGCCAGTTCGTTCGCGTAGCCGCCCGCCGCCATTCCCCGCTCCAAAACTTCGCCCCCGACGATTCTGTTCCTGTCGTCAAGGTTTGTCAAAATGAACCTTTTCATATTGTACAATTCTGACATATCAGACTGTACATATTTGTATATATTGTTTTCAATGTCGCGTTTAATGTCGTCGTTGATTTTTTTGCTGTCGTCCAAGCCAAAGGGCGACTCCGACTGCTGCCATTTTTCTCCCGACGCGTTTGTTTCTATTTGTTTCTCAATGCCCGCGACTTTCGCGGAATCCACGATTTGAGAAACTTTAGCTCCCGACTTAACCCTGTCCGTGTCGTTCACGACAAAAATAACGTCGCCCGAGACGGGGGCTGAGCGGATATGCTCATCGCGTATAATCAGCCCGTTGTATATGCCTTTTTGAGTGTCAAGGGTGTCCGTCGTGACCTCGACGGTCGCGATTATGTCACGCGTCACGTATTTATGCACGCTCCCCACCATATACACGACAATCAGCGTAAAAATTATCACGCTAAGCAGAGTCCCCGAATGGAATTTAGGGGTGTTGTGAGCCTTCCTGCGGTCTTTGAGGTTCTTGTGCGCCTTATTCCGCCGTTTTTTCTCCGCCGCCTTGTTTTGCGCGGAATTTTGCGCGGAATTCTGCGCGGAATTTTTGCGCGGACGGCGGTTATCTTTTTTTTTCATGTAATTACCCCCGCCCCGTCTGAATATATTTGTACTATGAATAATCATAAGCGGAATATCGAAAAATTTAATAATATCATTATACCCGTTTTGGTCGCGCTTTTCAATGTTTTTATACTGTTAAACCCGCAGGAAATTGTGAAAGCGGCGTCGGAGGGGCTGTTTTTGTGGGCGGACACCGTTTTCCCGTCGCTGTTCCCTTTTATAATCGGGATAAACATACTGACGGGGACGGGGTTCGCGGCGTTTGCGGCAGCTTTATCGGAGGGTTTTACGCGTCCGCTTTTCAACGTGCCTGGGGCGGGCGGGTTCGCGCTGATGTCGGGGTTCACGTCGGGTTACCCCCTCGGGGCGAAGATTACCGGCGACTTGCGCGGGAGCGGGCAAATCACGAAAGAGGAGGGCGAACGCCTTTTAAGTTTCACGAACAACTCGGGGCCTCTCTTCGTCCTTGGGGCGGTCGGCGTAAAAATGTATCAAAACGTACATATCGGATATTTCATTTTGTTCATACATTACCTGTCGGCGATAATCAACGGGCTTTTATTCGCGAACTATAAAAAAAAGAAATTCAAAAAAGTTTTCTTCGACTACAAAAACGTGCTTCGTAAGGCGTACAGGGAAATGGTGAAATACCGTAACGCCAAAAGTTTCGGCAAAATTTTCGCCGACAGCGTAAAAAACGCCGTAGAGACGATTCTGCAAATCGGCGGGTTTATCGTGCTGTTTTGCGTTGCGGTGCGGATACTAAATCTAACGGGAGTGTTCTATTCCCTAAAAACCCTGCTCCTGCCCGTTTGCCCCCTTGACGAAAACACGATTGACGGGATTTTGGCGGGGCTTGCGGAGGTGACGAACGGTGTGAAAACCTTGTCGGCGAACGCGACAAAAGAAAGCATACTCGCCGCCGCCGCGCTAATCTCCTTCGGCGGGTTCTCCATACACGCCCAGTCAATAAATTTCCTGTACAAAACCGATATAAGCCTTAGATTTTACCTACTTTCAAAACTCACACACGCAATCATAACCGTGTTTTTAGGCGCGGCGTTCTTCCCCTTTTTCAACTTTGATAAGGAAACCGCCGTGACAGTCTTTAATTACAACCTAGGCGGCAAACTCCTTTTTTCAACCTGTATGTGGGGATTCGGCGCGGCGGCGTTTGTCCTATCCCTGCTCTTCGCCGTTTTTCGCAGGAAAAACAAGCTCTAGGGCAGCTATCGCCTTGTTGAAATCGAACATAAGCACGCAATCCTCTATTTCGGACAAAACCCGCGTCGTCTTCTCGTCATACTGGTTTTCTCCGAGTTCGGCAAGCAGCCTGTTCGTTTTATTCACATTCTTTGACTGAAGAAGTTCTAAAAGGCGCGTTAAATCCTCGGGCGAAAGCGTCCCCGCGCCGACATTTTCGGCTTTTTGCGGAAACGCCGCGAGTATGTTTTTTTCGAGAGTTTCTAGTCTTTCGCGAAACGCCCCGAGTTTTTTCGAGATAGTCAAAAAATCGGAAGCTTTGCCCGCCGCTTCAAGTTCTTTCGCCAAATTCGAGACTTCCATAGCTCCCACGGACGCGGACGCGCTCTTTATCGCGTGAACCGAAATTGTGAACTCCTTGACGCTGTTCTCGTTCGGTTCATCTTTAAGCGACTCAAGCCTTTCGTGAACGTCGCGGCAGTAAAGCCGCATCAGCTCCTCGTACTCGTCAACTCCGCAGTTAAGCGACTTCAGCGCGTGTGCTATGTTAACCCCCTCGATAGAAATGTCGCAGGTTATTTCCTTTTCTTTCTCTTCTGGTACTTCTTCTTTTGTTACCGCCACGCGCTTATCGCGCGGAATCCATTTGCTTATCACGTCGTATAGTTTTTTTGGCTCGATTGGTTTGGCGATATAGTCGTTGAACCCGTTTTGTATAAATTGGTCTTTAACTCCGATGATTGCGTTGGCGGTAAGGGCGATTACCGCCATTCTCTGGTATTTTTCGCCGTCAAGGGCGCGGATTGCCGCCGTCGCCTCCATACCGTCCATTTCGGGCATCATATGGTCCATAAGCACGATATCGTAATCGTGGGAAACGACGAGGCGCAGCGCCTCCTTCCCGCTCAAACAGGTGTTCACCGACATTTTGTAGGGGGCGAGAAGCCCCTCCGCGACCTTGAGGTTGGTCTGTATGTCGTCCACCACAAGAACCTTTGCGGAGGGCGCGGTGAACCTCAGTTTATAGTCGATATGAGTATTGTTAAGGGTGTTTGTGCCGTTTAATATATTGGCGACAGGCAAACAAAACGCGGGCATTACAAGGGTGTGTATGTCGAAAAGGACCGATTCCCCGAACGGCACTAACGACACGAGTGTCGTTTTGGTATATTGCTTGAGTTTAAACGCCTGTTCCGTGAGAAAGTTCGAAAAAAACGCGAAGTCGAAAGTGTTAGTTTCAAGCATCTGCAAGAACACGGCCTCGGAGTGTACACGCGTCGTCGAAACGCCCAGGCTTTTCAGGGCGGATTCGACCGAATCCGCGTACAAATCCGTGCGTATGTATATAAGGACGTTTTTGTCATACGCGTCCCCTACCTCGGCGAATTTTTTCGCTCCCAGATAGTATTGCTCGAACACGGCGGTAAAAACCGACCCCTCGCCGTACACGCTCTGCACCGATATCTCCCCGCCCATTATCCCGCAAAGAGCTTGCGTTATCGAAAGCCCCAGCCCCGTGCCGATGATATGCTTGTTTTTGCTCGCGTCAAGGCGCGTGAACTTGCTGAACAAGTCGTCCATATCCTCTTTTTTTATGCCTATGCCGCTGTCCTCCACCGCGCATTTGAAGATAAGCTTGCCCTCGGGCGTTTTTTGCGCCGTGAGCGTCAGGCGTACAAAGCCTTTTTCCGTATACTTGACGGCGTTGCTTAACATATTCGTCAAAATCTGCCGCACGCGCATCTCGTCCCCGACAATGTTGTTTGGTATATTCGGGTCGATATCTATAAGGAAAACGAGCGGTTTTTCCGCCATATAGACGCGTATAATGTTTACCACGTCGTTTATCATAGAATTTAGCGCGTAGTTCGACTCCACCAGCTGTATCTTGTTCGACTCGATTTTTGAGAAGTCGAGGATATCGTTTATAATCGACAGAAGATTCATTCCCGCCGTCTTTATTTCGTATATATAGTTGCTGACGACGGGCGATGAGTTTTCGCGCAGAGCAAGTTCGCTCATTCCGATTATGGCGTTCATCGGCGTGCGGATTTCGTGGCTCATATTCGAGAGGAAGTCGCTTTTCACCCTGTTGGCGTTAATCGCCCTTACGCGTTCCGTGTCGTAGGCGTGAATATGAAACTTTATTACCCCGCCTATGAAAAAACCGCATATGAGTACGCCCTGTATATTGTCAAGATAGTATAAATAGTCGGGAGAGAGATGATATATATACTCGGGGTATCTGTACCCGAAAAGAATACACCACAAAAAGATGAATACGTTAAGAATCAGAAGAAGCCGCAGTCTTAGCCCCCTGAACACAAGAAAATGCATCACGATACCCAGCGTAAAATACATAGGCAAAGCGCTCTTGATGCCGCCCCCCCAGATAAAAGTAATCGGGATAAGCACGTCGGTGGCGGATATTATAAGGCAAGTCGTCCCCATAGTCATACGCCCCGTCCTGCCGAAATACGCGTATAACGCCGTGCCGATGGCTAAGGACACCAAAATAAGGACGGCCGCGAAAACGGGAATCCCCTCGGCGAGTTTTATTATTGCCGCTAAAATCGCTCCCGCCACGCCCAGAACGCAGACAAGATTCGACATACGCACGTCAAGCGGAAGCCGTTCGGAAAACAGGTGGCGGTCGGCTAAATTCCTGATTAGAGTTTTCATATCAGCCGCCTTTCGCGAGTTCGTCAAGGGCGGAAATTGCCTTTGCGAACTCGAACATAAGCACATAGTCCTCTATTTGCGATAAAATTTCCGCCGTCCTAGCGCCGTATTGTTTTTCTTCAAGAGAGGCGAGCAGCGCGTTTGTTCCGTTGACGTTTTTTGCCGTAAGGCAGGCGCGGAGTTTGCCCTTTGTTTCGCCGTCAAGCATTTTACCGCTTTCGTTTTCGGGTTTTTTGGGCAGCGCGTCCGTTATATTTTTTTCGAGAGTCGATATTTTTTCGCGGAATTTGCCCAAATCCTTTGATATAGTCTCAAAATCCGCGTTCTTGCCCGCTTGCTCGAGAGCTTTCGCCATTTCGGAAACTTCCGTTGCGCCCACCGACGCGGACGCGCTCTTCAGCGCGTGAACCTGTATGGTAAAGGTCTTAAGCTCGTCCTCGTCGGGGACGCTTTGGAGCGACAACAGGCGTTCTCTTATGTCGCGGCAGTACAGCCGCAGTAAATCCGCGTAATCCTTGAAAGAACAGCCGAGGGCTTTTAAGGCGTAGGCGGAGTCGACGCCTTCGATTGGCAGCTCTTCAAAAGTTTCTTCCTGCGCGGGCGGCTCTTCTTCCGCCGCGTAGACGCGTTTCTCAACGGGAATCCATTTGCTGATTGCCTCATAGAGATTTTTAGGGTCAATCGGCTTTGAGATATAGTCGTTAAACCCGTTTTGCAAAAACTGCTCCTTAACGCCCATAATCGCGTTTGCGGTGAGGGCGATTATTACCAGTTTTCGGTTTTTGTCCCCTCCTCTGGCGCGGATTGCGGCGGTCGCCTCCATACCGTCCATTTCGGGCATCATATGGTCCATAAAAACTATGTCATAATCGTATTCGCGTATAAGTTTTATCGCCTCTTTCGCCCGAAGGCAGGTGCTTACCGTCATCTTGTACGGAGCTAAAAGCCCCTCCGCAACCTTGAGATTCGTCTGTATATCGTCCACGACAAGCACGTTCGCGCTAGGAGCTGTGAATCGTATTTTTTGTTCGGTATGCCGCGACGAAACGATAACCCCGTTTAGCACGTTTGCCACAGGCAGGGCGAAAGCGGGGGCGACGACGCAGTTTATGTCAAAAATAAGCGACTCCCCAAACGGAAGAAGCGCCGCGAGAGAGGTTTTAACTTTATATTTGAGTGCCTCCTTCGCCAAGCCGCTCGGAAAGAACGCGAAATCATACGCTCCCGTGTCAAGGAGCTTAAAAAACTCCGCCTCGGTATAAGCGCGTGTCGTCACCGTGCCGAGCTGTTTCAGCGTATACGAGACGGAATCCCCGTAGAGCGCGTTTCCCGCGTAAAGCAGTATATGTTTATTTTCCGCGTCCGCGACTTCCGCCAGTTTTTCCGTGTCCGCGTACTTTTGCGAAAAAACGGCGGTAAACGCCGACCCCTTGCCGTATTCGCTCGTGACGGCGATATCCCCGCCCATAAGTTTGCAAAGAGCTTGCGCTATCGACAACCCTAGCCCCGTGCCTTTTATATGCTTATTTTTAGTTTCGTCAAAGCGCGTAAACTTGCTGAACAGACGTTCCACGTCTTCAGGTCTTATGCCCATTCCGCTGTCCTCGACAACCGCCTTAAAGCTAAGCGTATCGGAGTTTGTCATATCCGCCGTAAGCGTCAGCTTGATAAAACCTTCTTCGGTGTATTTGCTGGCGTTGCTTAACAAATTTGTCAAAATTTGCCGCACACGCACCTGGTCGCCCACAAGGTTGTTAGGTATTTTCGGGTCGACGTTCACAAGGAACACAATCCGTTTTTCCGTCATATGAACTCGTATAAGGTTTATCACGTCGTTTATCATAGACGCCAAAATATACGGCTCGTCTAAAAGCTGTATTTTTTGCGACTCGATTTTTGAAAAATCCAGAATGTCGTTTATAATCGAAAGAAGGTTCATTCCCGCCGTCTTGATTTCCTGAATATAACCGCTGACGGAGGGGGAGGAAGTCTCGCGCAGGGCAAGTTCGCTCATTCCGATTACGGCGTTCATTGGCGTTCGGATTTCGTGGCTCATAGTCGAGAGAAAATCGCTTTTTGCCCGCGACGCGTCCTGCGCCAGTCTGGTTTGCTGTTCAAGTTCAGATGTGCGTTTTTGCACGACTTTTTCAAGCCGCCTGCCGTCTCTGAAAGTACGGTACAGCAGAAGAATGAGAAGAACGGAAACGCCCGCAAGCAACGGCTGGCGGGATTCCGCGATTTTTTCGCGGTAGTCGAAGGTTTTCATCTTCCAGCGCGTCGAGATAGCTTCGGTGTCGACCATAGGGATAGCTTTGTCGACAATCCCGCGCAAAATCTCCTCGTCTTTATTAAACCCGAAAAGGGAAAGAGCCGTGGTATCAAAGACGAGATTAGCTTTGTACCCCACGATTTCTTTGTAGTGCGTCTCGTTTAACAGGAGATTGCGCGTCCCCATAAAAAGGTCGATTTCCCCGCGTTCAAGAGCTTTGAACGCGTCGTAACTGGTTTTGTATATTTTAATTTTTTTGTGGTCTGGAAACCACGCCAAAAACGAGTCGGCGTACCCTGTGCCTTCCGTAAGCCCTACATTCGCGTACATAATCTCGTTGAATTTTATGTCTTCATACTCCGATTTAGAAAGCAGCGCGTAATAGTCTGTCAAATAGGAGTTCTCCGCCCACAAAAAACGCCCTTCCCGCGCTGGGGTGGGTAGAAGTTCCTCCACGAGAGAAATCTCGCCGTCTTCAAGCATCTTCAGGATTTCGCCCCAATCCTTGGGGTCATCATAGGGGGGCTTAAAGGTAAGCCCCGTCAATTCGCTGATTTCGTCCAAAACGTCGACGGCAATCCCTTGGTATTCCTTTTCTCTGTCGTTATAAAAACTTACGGGGTAGTTGTCGTGTTCAAGCCCCGTCTTTACATAAGTCCCGCGATGCGCGGCGACATAGGCTTTTTCGGCGTCGGTGAACTGCGTGAACAGTTTGTGCGACAAATACCCGCGGCTGCCCTCGTTGTACATATCAAGCAGCTGCCTCGAGTAAGTCTCGTTTTTTAACGCCTTTTGCACAACCGAAATAATCGGCGCAAGGTCGGGGTTTTGTGTCGCGAGCGAAACGGGAGTGTATACAAACGGAAGAAAATTTTCCGACACAACGTCTCCGTATATGTCAAAAGACGCTTCGGAAATCTCGCCGGCGATTAACGCGTCTATTTCCCCCGATTTAAGAAGGCGGTACGCCTCGCCGTAATCCTTAACTGAAGTAAAGCTGTGCAAAGCGGTAACGTCGGGGATAGCCGCCCCCTCAAGGACGGCGAACCTCCGCACCCGCCCGCTCGGGATATCAGCTATCTTTTCGCCGTTTGCAAGGCGTATGTATTTCACGGCGCGCAAGGCGACCGCGTCGTCCGTCATATAGTATGTTTTTTTGAGCTCGTCTGTCGCGGTGAGTTCCCCCGTGAAATCGATTTCGTTCGCCGAAAGCTCCGCCGACAGCTCGTTTTGGGCGTAAATTTGCGGGACAAAAGGTATTTGGAACATATTTGTCAGCCACGAGCAAAAAAGGGGGGTGAATCCGCCGGTATCGATATCGCCGTTGTCGTCTAAAAAAATCTCCGACGAGTACACCGCGCCGTAGCTGAAGTACGCTCTATTCTCGCAAAGCGCGTCAATAGCGTCGATTTCTTCCCGCGTCACACCCGTTATATTTTTGTAATCGGGCGGCGATACAACCGTAAACCCCGACGACAGGAGCGCAACCGCCAAAAGAACGCATAGAATCCTGAAAATTTTAGAACTCATTTGCGGCCTCGGCAAAAACCTCCACAAGCCCCGGTTCAAAACTCGTGCCGCTTTCGCTCTGTATGATTTCTAACGCCTCTTTGCTGGTGTACGCCTTTCTGTACGGGCGTTCGGAAACGAGCGCGTCGTACACGTCGATGATTGCCATAACGCGGCCCAAAAAGGGAATCTCCTCGCCTTTAAGCCCGTCTGGGTATCCCGATCCGTCCCAGCGTTCGTGGTGGGTCTTTGCGAAAATCCGCGCGTAACCCAAAAACTCGTCGCCTGTCTGCGTCGCGGCAATCATTGCGTCGATAATTTCCGCGCCGTGGAGCGGGTGGGCTTTTACAAGCTCAAATTCGTCGTCCGTAAGTTTGTACGGTTCGTACAAAAGCAGTTCGGGCAAAGAAATCGTCCCAACGTCGTGCAAGGAGGAGGAAAAAACTACCAATTCGTGATTCCAGCGAATCTGATCGCTGTAACTGTCGGAATCCGACAGCTTTTCGATAAACGCCCGCAGATATGTCTGGATATTGGAGGAATGTCTGACCGTATGGTCGCCGCGGCGTTTCAAAATCTCGTCCGCGATTCGGAGTACGGATAACTGAAGTTCAAACACTTCTTTTGTCCTCTGCCCCAAGATTCTTTGAGTATCCTCGTTAAGAAGCCTAAGCTCCTCGTCTTTTTCTTTAAGCAGCTGCTGATGCCGCATAGTACGCAAATGGAGCTCGACGCGGCGGTTAAGAAGTTCCGAAAAAAACGGCTTTGTGATATAGTCAACCGCTCCCAGTTTAAGCCCCTCGAGCTCGCTCTCGTGGTCGCTTTTTCCCGTGAGGAAGATGACGGGAATGTCCCTTGTCTCGGGGTTGTCCTTAAGGATTTTGATTGCCTCATAGCCGTCCATTTCGGGCATACTCACGTCGAGCAGGATAATCTGCGGGCGGTACTGTTCAAGCATCTCGAACATAAGTTTCGCGGACAGCGCGGTATACACGTCGTAGTTTTTAATCAGCGCGTTTCTGCCTATTTTGAGGTTAGAAATGTCGTCGTCCACCAAAACGACGATTTCGCGGTCTTCTATGTCGTCCATTGTAATTCCTCCCAAAAAAGCATATGTAATAGGGAAAATATAGCATAGTTTTGTTTGTTTGTCAATTACTATTTGAATTAGGCGGGAAATTATGATATACTTTCAAAAACGAATTGGAGACTTGCTTATGAGCGAAAACGGAAAACCACATATACTTATTGCGGATTTCGACGCCGAAAACATTGCCGCGTTAAGCGCTTTACTCCACGCCGAATATTCTGTCGGCGCGGTAAAAAAAGGCGACACGGTCTGCAAAACGGCGGCGGCGGACAAACCCGACTTGATTTTGCTTGATATAGAGACGCCTTATGGGTTTGAGGTTCTTGCCAAACTAAAGGAAACAGAAGAGACAAGAGCTATTCCCGTAATCCTGATAACGGAACCAGAAAACGCGGAGAAAGGGCTAAGACAGGGCGCGGCGGATTATGTCACAAAACCTTTCAGCGGCTGTATCCTCCAGGCGCGTGTCGAGACGCATATCAAAATCGTGAACCAAACGCGCATAATCGAACAACTCGGAATGATAGACGCGCTCACGAACATACCGAACAAACGCGCCTTTGACTTTCGCATAAAAGAGGAGTGGAACAGAAACTGCCGCCGAAATATGCACCTAAGCTTGCTTATGATTGACGTTGACGAATTCGCGGCGTACAACGACGCCTACGGATACCCCCAAGGGGATTCGCTCCTGCGCTTCGCCGCGAAAATACTGACCGATAACATAAAACGCCCCACAGATATGGCGGCGCGAATCGGCGGGGAAAAATTCGCCGTCCTGTTGGCCGACACCGACGCCGAGGGCGCGTTACTCGTCGCGGAGAGTATCCGAATCGCGGCAGGAGAAGGCACGATACTTTGCAAGGCGACAGGCGAGCCTACCTCCGCGACTGTAAGTATCGGCTTGAACTCGCTAATTCCGACTATGGATTTAGAGCAAATATCGTCGTTTATCGAACAGGCGAACAAAAATCTGCACACGGCGAAACTTGACGGGCGAAACAGAGTCGTTTCAACCGCGCTGCCCGATTAGAGCTTTTTGTCGACGACCGCTCCCCTGTGTTTGCCGACGGTGTTTTGATAGAAATCCTGGGCGAAACTCAGCTTGCTTTCCGCTTTGTCCCGCGTGACGGTGCGGGTTTCGCCCCCCGCGGTGTAAACTTTCCCGCACTCCGGGCAGACCGACGTATACACCGATATCGTGTTGCTCACGACTTCCCGTCCTTCTTCTTTCGCCTTCGCCGCCTCGCGCGAAAAATGTTCGCCCTCGTGGGCGAAAACCTTGCTCGCCGACTCCTCGGGCTTGATATTTCCAGGGGTTTTGAACGAAACGCCCGGGTCGTCCGAGCCGTCCTGATATTTGCGGTTCTTGCAGGTTTGGCACTCTTCCGTTCCCGTGACTTTTTTCTGCTTTTCCCCTGCTTCCGTGCGGTCGTTTACCGCGTTCCTGACCTCCGGGCTTGAAAACCGATATTCTGCCTGCGTGTTTTGAACATTATAATTGTTGTCTATGGGAAGTATTTCAGCCATAATCAATCCCCCGTTATAATTTGTTTTGCCGCGAGTTTCGCGAATTCCAAAAGCGATAAGTCGCGTACCCCGACCACTCTGTTGTTGCATTTGCTTATCGGCAGAAGAACCTTAAGCGCGCCGCTTGCCCCGACTGCCTCCGCCATTTTCGGCGTGAGTTCCCCCAAAAGGGAATTGGCGGCAATAATCCCGATAGGTCCTGTTATAATATCGGCATCTTTCGCGTTCACAATTACAGCGTTTTCCCCTGTCGCGCCGTAATCCGCCCCCGCCTTAAGCATAAGCGACGTGGCGAGAGCGTTTGTGCCGACCGCGTATATACCTATATTCTCTTTTCCCAAAAGTAAAATTTCCTCGATAAGCAGTTTTCCGAGTTTTCCGCCCTGCCCGTCTATGACCACAACTTTTTTCATATGTACCTCCTATTAAAAAAAGCCGCCTATAACTGAACGGCGGGCTTTCCTTCGGACGTTCCCGAATTCTTTTTCTGCGTGTTTTGGGGAAGGTTTTGAACAGGTTTCGTTTCCTCGCTCGTGGTTTTGCAGTTCCCCGTAAATTTTGACCCCTCGTCGACGACAAGGTTCGCCACGGTGATATTGCCGTTGACGATTGCCGTTTCGGTGAGGTGCAAAAGTTCCGAGCAGTTTATGTCTCCGTCGACTTTGCCCGACACTGTCGCCTCTTTCGCTTTTATATCGCCTTTGATATGCCCCGTTTCGCCGACGGTAAGGTTTCCCTGAATGTCAATCAGCCCGTTCACTTCTCCGTCGACACGCACACCGCCCGTGCCTTTGACGACTCCGCCCTCGAATATTATCCCCTCGCCGATTGTCGTATTCATAAGATTGTCGGCCTCTGTTTTTTTGTTTCCTGAAAACATACCCTGCCTCCTTAGAACCTGTCGGTTCTTAACCCAAGAAGTTCCTCGGGTTTTTTATCGCGCCGTTTACGCGTATCTCATAGTGTACGTGGGGGCCCGTGCTTTGTCCTGTCGAGCCCGACAACGCTATCACGCCGCCTTTTTCGACAAAATCACCGACATTAACGGATACCGACGAATTGTGTCCGTACATTGTGCGTATGCCGTATCCGTGGTCGATAATCACGAGATTTCCGTATCCGCCCGCGTTCCAGCCCGCGAAAACCACCGTACCCGCGCCGCCCGCGTGAACGGGTGTTCCAATCGGAACGGATATGTCAAGCCCCGCGTGGTTCTCCGAACCGCCGCCGAAAGGATTCGGGCGGCTGCCCATTTCCGAGGTGACGACGCCGCGAACGGGCCACAGGCTGGGTCTCGCGTCAATGTACTTGCGGACTTTTTGCGCCTCCGCCAGCAAAGACTGGTAGTTGTTCGTTTCCATATCGACAAGTTTGGCTATTTCTGTGTATTTATTGTCAAGCGTGCCTTTTGAGGAGGGGTTTTGACTGAGCATAACGGCGGGAGAGGGGATTGCCTCTTTGTATTCGACCGCCCTGGCGTTATCCGTTTTTTGCGACAAAAGGTTGTAGATTGCGTCCTTTGTGTCGTCAATCTCTTTTATCTTCGTTTCGAGTTCAAGGGCCTTCTGCTCGTATCTGTCAAGTTCCGCCTGATAGTCGGCGCGTTCTTTTTCGAGCAAATCCTCGTATGCCTTCTTCTCCTCGTCCACGTCTTTCTTTTCCTCAAGGAGCTGACTGGTTTTCGCCTGTTCCTCCTCAAAGTTCTGCTCCGCCGCGGTCGCCTTTGTCGTGTAGTAAGTCGCGCGGAAATTAGCGAAAAGCACCGCGATTACAAGCGCCGCAAGGACAGCCCCCGCGCTCTGAAGCGCGATGTACGGGATTCGGATAGTCCAGGGTTTTTTGCTCGACGAGTGAGGCACAAGCATCACCGAAAAATATTTGCTTTGCTTGTGTTTCTTCGGTTTTTGCGCGTTCGGGTTTTTGGGAAGTCTGCTAAGAACCGCGTTCGCGAAAATGCGTAGTTTTTCTTTCATATCTTCACCTTGTGTCGTGGGATAATTCACACTTTTGTAACAATTCTGTTATATAATAACTCGTTTTCAGCATTTTGTCAAGGGTTTACGAAAGATAATTATTAAATATTTGTTACTCCCGATAATCGTTTTATCATCTCGATAGTCTTAAGCGTGCCTATTATGTTGTCGAATTCGGTTTTTCGCTCATCAGGGGCGTATTCCCTTAGCGCGTTCAGGAGTTTTACCTCTTTTGACGGATTTTTCGACACATATTCGTTGTGGGCGGCGAGCAGTCCCCTCATTCGTTCTACTTCACAGATTAAATTGTTGCCTATCTCTTCCATAAAATATCACTCCGTAAAAATTTTTTATTATACATATATTATGCGAAAATACGACGTATCGTTAAGTATAATATATAATAATACAAGGAGGCTTGCTTATGAAAAAAGTAATAAAGTTCTTATTGTTCATAATTTTCGCGGTACTTCTTAAAGAAAACGCCCTCGCGGACGAGTTAAACCTGTACTATATGCTTCCTGACGAAGATAAATTTCGTATACGGCAAGAAAACATAGACGCTAAGGACATTAAAAAAATATTCAAACTTTATGAGATTATTTTTTCCGACAAAGACCTGTATTTTATCCCGCAAAACGTAAAAATTTACAACGTGAGGGTGGACGGCGAAACACTTGTTCTGGACGTGTCGGAGGATATTTTTTCTTTTTCGGGAGCTTACGGCGAAACGCGCCTTACTTCCATATTGGTAAAAAACGCCCTCCAGTTTGACGGGGTGAACAAAGTCACGATTTCCTCAAACGGGGAGAACGCGGTTTTCCCCGAAGGAACCGTTATTGCAAATACCGCCGCCGCGTGTTATAATGACTAAATCAGAATACAGTCAGCGTGGTATCAAATGGCAAATTACCCAAAAAAAGACAATAAAATCGGAAATATTGCGGCTATTATAATTCTTATAATAGCAATCGTTATTTATGTACGCATAGACACCCCCGCCCAGCGCAGCACCGTTTTCAAAAAAACCGACGTCGTTTTTGAGCTTCAGCCTGACGACCGCGCCTCGGCGTATTCCTACGGCGGGAAGGGGTTTTTTATCGGGACGCGGGGGGGAATGAACTTCTACAACGACAACTCCAACAGCCCCCTTTGGACCGCCGCCTACACCCCTGTTATGAGAACCCCCGTCACGGACGCGCGGGGGACATATATCGGCGTTTGCGACGCGCTGGGGAGCGTTTTCTATATGTTTTCGGCGGACGGGCAGATGTACGCGCTGACCTACGACAACCCTGTGCTTAGTTTCTCCGTAAATTCGAGCGGGTACGCGGCGGTCATATCACGCGACCAAAACGGGTACAAAGTTCAGGCGTTAAACCCGCAGGGAAAGGAAATCAACTGCTACTATAACCAAAAACCGAATGTGTTCCCCGTTTCCGCCGACGTTTCCGCGAACGGTTCGATTTTGTCGGTTGCTCTGACGGATATTAACGAAAAACATCTAAGTTCAAAAATTATACTGATATATAACAACCAGGAGCAACGGCAGGAAAACCATGACGGCATTTTCTTTCAAATAAAAAAGGACGACCAGCTTATCGCAAAGCTGCGTTTTCTTGACAACAACTCGCTGCTTTTTCTGTCGGACGCGGAAATGGGTTGTATTCGCTCCGATACCTCAAAAGAATACTGGGCGTTGCCGATATCGAACGAAATAAGCAAATTCGCCGTCGCGGACAAGTGTATCGTGCTGGGTTACGGCGCGGCAATCCCCGGGAGGGAATCGGACATACCCTTCGGCACGCTTAAGATATACAATTTCGATATGGCCGAAGTCGGCTCGCGCGAATTCGGCACGGATATAATCTACCTCAAACAATCGGGCGGCGCGTTCACGGCGGGGATTTTGGGACGGTATATTATGTTCGGCGGCGACGGAAAATTCCTTTGGGAATACACGCCCACGGACGACGCGAAAGAAATCGTACCTCTTGAAAACACAAATACGGTACTGTCCGTCAGCAACATAGGCGCGGCGGTGCTTAAACGGAGCAGGTAAAGTGAATATTCTTTATATATGCGTGTTGGTTTCTGTTTGTATGTTCGTTTCGTACAGGCGCGGGCTTGTGCGAACGCTCATCTCCCTCTTTTCGGCGGTTTTGGCGATATTTTTTACGGACAAGCTAGCGCCTCTCGTGTCAAAGGCGTTATCCTCAAACGAAAATATACGCGGCGGGATATACTCGTTCCTTCAGGCAAATATAAAATTCCCCGATATCGAAAGCGCGGTCAGTCTCTCCGCCCAGACACGCGTTATCGAAAATTCGGGACTGCCAGATTTCATAACGAAGGTTCTTATCCGCCACAATAATCCGGAAGTCTACAAAATCCTCCGCGTGACGGCGCTTGAAGACTATATTTTGAATATGGCGTTAAACGCGGCACTTAACGCCCTCGCCGTGATAATCACTTTCGCCGCCGTGTCGGTAGCTATATTTATAGCGGGACACGCGCTTAGGATAATCTCAAAGATACCCGTGATACGCGTGTTTGACAAAATCGGCGGAATGATTTTGGGAGGAGTTTGCGCGGCGTTGTTTATATGGTTTTTCAACAACATTTTTATTTTTAGCGTCTTTAATCATTTTTGAAATTCATGGTGCTTGTCGGTAGTCAGGTTTTTATTACAATCCATATAAATTAATCGGATTTATAGATTTTTGGATAACCATTCGTCAAAAGAGATTACGGGATTCGTCTTGTCGTATGCGTTAATTAGATTCTCTTTGTTCATAATTGTACGGCTGTGCTGCTCTCCAAAAGTAAATAAGGTACACTAAATATTAACATATATTTTCCTAATTATCAATACTTTTTAAACCGTAAAATTAGTCCAAACATACTCCGTTTTCTTTGTGCGGGGTTCGCCGTTTTTGCTTGAATCCTAAACAGGCGCAATCGTACCTTGAACCCGCTCTTTTGCTAGTTCCGCGTACCTCTTGTCTATTTCGATACCTATCGCCGTATGTCCCGCTTCTTTTGCC
>BNUF01000044.1 GCA_025997155.1 Clostridia bacterium | reverse complement strand
TACTTCACTTTTTAAATAACCTTTTTTCAAAGCGGCTATTGCTTTTTCTCTTAAATCTAAGGAATATGACATATCTATATCTTACTACATTTGCTCACAAATTTCAATAGCCTCGACTATAATATGGTTGGCACATAACATTCTCCCTAAAAGTTGCATTTTACAAATACACTCTCGTTTAATCTATCGCAAGAACCAAATACTTTAAAAGCAAAAAAAGCAGCTCGCAAGGTTTCTAAAAAGCCAACTTCCATTGAATACGGAAACCTGTCCTTGATTAGATATTTGCTTGGAATGTTCCAAGAAATCGTATTTCTATCTTCGGCAATGCCTTTAAACTGAACAACATAGCTTTTTCCATCCCAAATAAAAACAAATATTCTTTCATCTGGAAATGACAACTCATACATCGCAGGAGGAATTCCAATAAGGTAGGTATTTCTATCTTTATCCACCGTCCAATGAACTGGAGAATCCATTGGATGTTCATATTCATCAAATATTATTCCAAAATCAACGACTGGTTTTTTAATTCCCCAATCTTCAAATTCTTTTTTCTGTTCATCTGTTAGTCTCTCATTTATAAACGCCATAAAACCAATCTCCTTGTAAGATTCTTGAGAGTTAAAAACTCTTCGGGAGGATAGAGTTTAAGTAAACGCCCAGTTACCCACAAATCGGCATAAATTCGATCGAATTTATAAGTCGAATTAAATGGGGTTTGTCAAAATGAGCTATTTTTGAAACACAATTTAATTCAAAAATCCAGTATAAACAGTGATTTCCAACGGTAGAGAACTTTTAACTCTCAATTAATATGCATTTCCTTAGAGCCTGTTCAAAATCTTTTTATGAGTACAGCAATTAAAGCCAAAACAACCATTTGGGAAGAATTGTGAATTTTGCGTTCGCAGTTTTTCCAAAGCCTGCGAGCTTTGTCTAACCAGCCGAATACGCTCCACAACCCAACGTTTTGGTAATACCGCAAACGTGTGGAGTTCATTACGCTTTACAACGGAAACATCTGCTCCGCACAGCTTTTTTACGGCATTGGCGAAATTTTCTCCAGAATATCCGCCGTCTACAAGATATTTATTTACTGACGACAAGTTATCAAGATTTAACGCTATCATCTTGGTCGCGCCGTTCCTGTCTGTAACGTCTGCCGTTGTTACGATAACAGCATGCGGCAAACCTTGAGTGTCAACGACAATGTGACGTTTAATCCCAGATACTTTTTTGCCTGCGTCATAACCTTTTTCACTGGCAGTATCAGCGTTTTGAACACTCTGTGCGTCAATAATACCGAATGTTGTCCTTCCGTATCCTTGTCACCAAATTTTTTTAAGACCTCAGAGAGCAGTGTTGTGCCGTTTTCACGCTCTTTTGACCAAACATCGTAATAATAGCGAACTATGCCGCGTTTTGGAAAATCTGCCGGGAGCATACGCCATTGACACCCGCTTTTTATCAAATAAAGTATTGCGCAAAAGATATCGTAAAGGTCTATTTCGCGCGGTTTCGTGGTTTTCTTCGCTTGTTCCAATTCATTTCTTATTATGTTAAATTCTTCTCTCGTTATATCGCTCGGATAGTTGTGCATTTTTATCTTCCCCCTTTTAGAAGATTATAGCACATCAGGAAGATTTTGAACAGGCTTTAAGGAAGAATATTTTATTTGTAGAACCTGTTAAAAAAGAATTGTTGCAATTTTCGCAAAGCAGAGTATAATCTAAGGTAGCGGAGGCTGATTTTATGAAAGAAGCTATATACACAATCCCTGTGACGGAAGCGTTTGAGGCGGGCGGTGAGTGTCCTTTTTGCGAGATGCGCGAGCGGCTTGAACGCGAGGCGCTCGAGTTCGTTTTGGGTGCGTCCTATATGGAAAGCAACATTCGCGCCCAGACGGACAAACAAGGGTTTTGCGCCGAACATTCGGGAAAAATGCACGCGGGGAAGAACGCGCTGGGCGTTGCGCTTATGACGCACACTCATCTAAAAGCCGTGTCGTTTCAGCTGAACAAGCTCCTGTACGACCTTTCAAAAAGCAAGCCCTCTTTCGGGAAAAAAACGCGGGCGGAAAAAGTTATATCCTACATAAAGAATCATAAAGAATCGTGCTATCTGTGCAATCGCGTCGACAAGTTCTTTGAGCGGTATATCTCCACGTTTTTTGATATGTGGAAAAATAACAAGATTAACGACAAGGTGGCGAACGGCGAGGGCTTTTGCCTTAACCATTACGCCGAACTTCTTGAATACGGCGAAAAAAATTTGACGAACTCCGAATTTGACGATTTTGTGAGGGCGACCGTGCCGATACAGCTTAAGGCGTTTGCGCGTCTGGACGGCGAACTTGACTGGCTTATCCAAAAATATGACTACCGTTTCAAAGACGAACCGTGGAAAACCTCCAAGGACGCGCTCCCGCGCAGCTTGAAAAAGCTGCAGTCTGTGAGGATAAAAGAATGATAATTCCGATAGGTACTCTCGACATACTGACGGACAGGCTATTTTTGCGCCGATTTGAAGAAGACGACGCGCCGCATATTTACAATAACTGGGCGAGCGACCCCGAAGTCACGCGCTACCTGACGTGGAAACCCCACCGCGATATAGACGAAACAAAGGAGTTTGTACGCCTGTGCAGGTTGCAATATGACAGCGGGTATTATTTTCATTGGGCGGTGTGCCTGGACGGGATACCGATTGGTTCTTTCTCGTTAATTAGCGTGGATATCACGGAAAACACAGGCGAAATCGGCTATTGTTTCGGGAAAGAGTACTGGGGCAAGGGCTATGCCCCCGAAACCGCGGGGTTTTGCCGTGAATATTTTCTGAAACGCGCCGCTTTTGATAATTTGACCGCAAAGGCGACAAACCCGCGTTCAAAGCGCGTTTTGGAAAAAGTCGGATTCAAGCGTGTGTCCGAAGAGGGCGAACTGACGAGATTTACACTGAGGTGAATTTTTTGCTTGATTTCTACATTAAAGACGGCGAAATAAAGGAGTTTATGAGCAAACTTCTGGTTCGGGAGGTTTTTGACGATTTCGAGGTCCGCGAAATAATATGCAAAACATTTATACGAATTGATATATGCGGAATGTTATCTGACGAATACGCGGATGAAAACCGCCACTATGCCACATGGCGCGAGATGAAGCCCCATATCGTTAGATTTATCAAGGGACGCGGCAAACCCTCCTATCTCAAGATAGTTTTTTCGCGGGACGAGTTTACGCGGCTTAAAGTTATCAAACGCGGCAAGGACAGGGAAAAGGAAGAGGAGCAATGATTTTAGACGATATACTGCAAAAGAGAGAGGCGCAGACGCGGCGCGAAAAGGCGGAGTGTCCGAACGCGAAGCTTTTGGCGGGGAAAATTGACACGCCCTCGCGGGGGTTTGCCGAAAATTTGCGTAAAGGCGGAATTATTGCCGAGGTTAAAAAGGCGTCGCCGTCAAAAGGGATTATAGCGCGTGAGTTTAACCCTGTTAAGGTTGCAAAGGGGTACGAAAAACAGGGGGCGGCGGCGATTTCCGTCCTGACGGAAGAACACTTTTTTATGGGAAACAACGCGTACCTCTCCGAAATCAGACAAAAAGTACAGTTACCGCTTTTGCGGAAGGATTTTATTACGGAAGAGTTTCAGATTTACCACGCGAGGGTGTTGGGCGCGGACGCTGTTCTGCTTATCGCGGCGATACTGTCAAAGGAACAGATGAGGGAGTTTGCGGATACCGCGCGCAGTTTGTCCCTTGGGGTGCTTGCGGAGACGCATAACGAACGGGAGATTGAGAACGCGCTTAATTCGGGGGCCGAGGTAATCGGTATAAACAACCGCGACTTGACGACCTTTGAGGTGGACTTGTCTAATACCGAGAAACTTATTAAACATATCGGAAAAGACAGGGTTATCGTTTCGGAAAGCGGGATAAAGTCGGCGGAGGATATCGAGTACCTTAAAAATCTGGGGGTAAACGCGGTGCTAATCGGCGAGGCGTTTATGCGCGGCGAACTCAGCCTATGAAGATAAAAATTTGCGGGTTGAAAAGTTATGAAGATGTTGATATAATAAATGTGTGCAAGCCTGATTACGCGGGTTTTGTTTTCGCCAAAGGGCGGCATTTGCTCACAAAGGACGAGGCGCGGGAGCTTGTTTCGCGGCTTGACCCGAGGATTACTCCTGTCGGGGTTTTTGTGAACGAGGACTTGGAGAGTTTGGCGGAGATTGTCAGGTATTGCGGACTCCACGCGGTACAGCTGCACGGCGACGAGGACGATTTGTATATTAAAAAGGCGGGAAACGTTCGCATTATTAAATGTGTACGCACGAGAGATACAGGTAGTGTGCAAAAAGGACTGGCGACCTCCGCCGATTATGTTCTGTTTGATACCTTTGACACAAAGGAACGCGGAGGGACGGGGCGGCTTGCGGACGCGTCGCTTATACCAAAAGACCTGTCTAAACCGTACTTTTTGGCGGGAGGAATAAACCCCGAAAATATCGAACAGGTTTTGCGGGATAACCCAAACGCCTATGCCGTCGACATAAGCAGCGGCGCGGAAGACGAATCGGGCAAGTCCTTTGAAAAAGTATCGAAATTAGTACAGACAGTTAGGGAATTTGGGCTATAAAACAGACACCTATAAAAAAGTTGTACATATAGTGTAACAAATGGAACTTTTTTATAGGAGGAATTTTTATGGCAGCATTTGAACTAAAAGCTCCTTACGGCGACGATGCCCGCTCACACGGCTTGCCCCACGGCGACCCGCCTGAATACGATAAACGAAGGCTGCGCGACGAGTGCATAATCGCGCCGAAAATTTACGACTCGTGCCGCGCGCGCGATTGCCTTACACCCGCCGAAATCGGAGCGGCGCGTTCTTGCAAAGACGGCGGCATCATTTCGCCTCCGCCAGACGCGGCGGCGGTGGCTATCGAGAAACTGAAAATACCGCGGATTATGATTGTCGAGAAAGTACCCAATCCGTTCAAAAAAGGGTACTGGGACATTGACATCAAGTTCGTGTTCGAGTATACTCTTGTTTTCCGCGAGGCTAACGGAACTGTCATATGCAAAGAGGGCGCTAACAGTATATACAACAAGCGCGTGACGCTTTTCGGCTCAATCGGGAGCGAACTTGCGCTAGCTACCGACCTTTGGTCGGGACCCGACAATTTCAGCACGATTGATTCCGAACCGTTTATACTGGTTGAGGCGAAGGCTGTCGAACTTTCGAGTGAGCTGCGTTTCTGTGGTCACAAAAAGTATGACGACTTCCGCCATGACGGAACGGAACACCACCACCGCCCTAATGAGGTGCTTGTCACCCTCGGGCTTTTCTCTATAACAAAACTGTATCGGATTGTCGATTTGTCTGTGCAATCTCACGGTTTCTGCATACCGAAAGAGTGTGAGGAAATCGCTCCGATTAATCCCTGTGATTTTTTCGAGCGGCTGGATTTTCCGATGGATATGTTCGCGCCGCCCCAAAAGCCGGAGTTCATCGCTGGCATATCGGAAAACATCAAATCAGGAGATTCTGGTAAACCCTGCGGCTGCGCTTAAACCCCTGCGGGGGTACATAATAAGGAAGAATTTATGTCTATTATAAGCAATATAGTAGCGTCACTTGTGTCAATGTTTTTAATACTCGCGGTAGGGTTCGCCCTCCGAAAGACGAACAAGACGGACGGGGAGCTCACACGCGGCTTGTCCACCGTGCTTGTCACGGCGGGACTTCCCGCAATGATTCTTTCGGCTCTGCAACAGACGTATTCCCACGAACGGTTAGTACAGCTCGGGGTTATGACGGCGGGATTTTTTGTTACCGTTATGCTCGGCGTCGGCGTGGGTGTGCTTATTTGCCTTGTTATGCGCGTACCTTTGCGGGAGGCGGGGCTTTGGGTGAATTGTCTCGCGTTTTCAAACGCCATTTTTATGGTACGCCCGATTATCGTGTCGATTTACGGGGAGGACGCACTCTTCCCTCTCACAGGGATAATTTTTTGTTTCAATGTTTTGACGTTTTCGCTCGGCGCGGGGCTTATGAGCCTTGGAGCGCAAACGGGAGAAAACCGAACTAGCGTTAAGGACAATATCGTCAAATTTCTGCTGAATCCGTCAATGATTGCGACCTTTGTCGGGCTTTTGCTGTTTCGGTTCTCGATTGCTCTTCCGGCAGGGATTGCGACCGGGTTAAGTATGATTTCAAACGTGACTACGCCTATAGCTATGCTCGTTATCGGTATGCTCCTTGCGGAGACGCGGTTTGCGGACATTATCGCGGACAAGCGCGTTTATATAATTTCGGTACTTAAACTGGCAATCATACCCATACTCACGGATTTGATACTCTCTCCGTTTGTACACGACCCGCTGTTACTGCATATTCTTATACTTGGCGCGGTTATGCCGACAGCGTCGACGGTGGCGGTGTTCGCCAAACAGCACGAAAATAACCCTCACTTAGCGTCCTGTGTGGTATTTTTTTCAACCTGCCTTTCGGTTATAAGCATACCGATTATCGCGTCAATAATTTTGGAGTAGGATATGAACAAAGTAAAGGAAATCTGCGAACTTTTGGATAAAAACTACCCGATTGAAAAGTGTTTTTTGGATTATGAAAAACCCCACGAACTTTTGGTGGCGACAATACTCAGCGCGCAATGCACGGATAAGCGCGTAAACGAGATTACAAAAACTTTGTTCAAGAAGTATCGTTCGGTTGAAGACTTTGCAAGCGCAAAATCTTCCGAATTAGAAGACTTTATACACTCGGCGGGCGTATATAAGAATAAAGCGAAAAACATAATTTCTTGCTGTACGCGCCTGATTGAGGGGTATGGCGGGGTTGTGCCGAGCGATATGGAGGAGTTGACGACTCTCGCGGGGGTTGGGCGAAAGACCGCCAATGTGATTCGCTGTCATATTTTTAACATTCCGTCCGTCATAGTCGACACGCACGTGAAGAGGGTCAGCCGCCGCCTTGGGCTTTGCGTCTCTGAAAACCCCGATAAAATCGAGTTCGAGCTAATGGCGGTTCTTCCCGAAAAACACTGGATTCGTTGGAACGCGCAGATTATCAAACACGGGCGCGCAATTTGCAAATCCCAGAAACCTCTTTGCGAAAATTGTTTTTTGAAAAATTTATGTGAATATGCTTGACACGAAGCACCTTTATTTGCTATCATTGTCTTGTAGTATGACATTTGAGAGGATAATTTTTATGAAAATGACCTATCAGCCGAAACGGCGTCAACGCAGCAAAGTACACGGATTCCGCGAAAGAATGAGCACCAAAAACGGACGCAAGGTTCTTGCCCGCCGCCGTCAAAAAGGCAGAAAAGCGCTAACCGTTTAATACGGTTAGG
Organism: Clostridia bacterium; assembly: GCA_025997155.1. Lineage (GTDB taxonomy): Bacteria > Bacillota > Clostridia > Lachnospirales > WQUN01 > BNUF01. The sequence continues at coordinate 9,240 of BNUF01000044.1, read as the reverse complement.
CGTTTTCCGAAATTTTATGACACATACAGTATCGCTTAAAAAAAACAACGAGTTTCGGCGCGTGTACAATTCAGGTAGTTCCGCCGCGAACCGCCAGTTTGTTATGTATATACGGCACAACGGGCTTGCGCAAAACCGCGTTGGAATTTCCGTGAGTAAAAAAGTCGGCAACAGCGTTGTGCGAAGCCGCGTGAAGCGGCTTGTGAAAGAGGCGTACCGCCTGAACGAGCGGGTTTTGTCGCCAAAAACCGGAATAGATATTGTCGTTGTTGCGCGGGTTGGTGTGCCGCTTACTTTTTTTGACGTAAAAAAATCGTTGTTCCACTTGGCGCGTAAACATAATTTATGAAAAATATTATCTTGAAGATTATAAAATTTTATAGGAAATCTATATCTCCGCTTTTTCCCCCGTCATGCAGATTTTATCCGACTTGCTCGGCATACGCCCTTGAGGCTGTATCAAAACACGGAGTGCTAAAAGGCACGTTTTTAGCCGCATACCGAGTGCTTAGGTGCAATCCCCTTTGCAAAGGCGGTTTCGACCCCGTGCCGTGACGATTTTCGAGAGGACAAGTTGTAAATGCCTTTAATTTTACTTACCAATATGGTGCAAAAAGACCCTTCTGTTATAATAAAGCCGATTGCCCAGCTTTTGGGTTATGTAATGAATTTCTTCTTTAATATAGCGTCGTCGTTCTCCCCCGCCAGTTCTCTGGGGATTTCGATTATACTGCTTACCATTCTGACGAGGTTTTTGATTTTGCCGCTTGGGCTTAAATCTCAGAAATCTATGATGAAAATGGCGGTTCTCGCCCCTGAAATGGAGAAAATCAAGAAAAAATACGAGGATAAAAAAGATTCCGAGAACGTTCAAAAAATGAACCAAGAGGTACAGACGCTGTACGCGAAAAACGGCGTGAACCCCCTCGGCGGCTGCTTGCCTTTGCTGATACAGTTCCCTGTGTTTATCGCTCTCAGTTATATTATGCAGCAAAGTTTCCTGTTTATAACTAAGTTAGGCGAGATTTACACGGAACTCGCCAACTTCCTTCTGACGATACCGAGCAGGTGGGATTACCTTGTGCCTATTGCGCTTGAGCATCTTCCGAAAAAGGTCACTCTTGATTTGTCTAATATTGACGACTTGCGGAAGGTAATCAACAAGTTTTCGCCTGACGACTGGACGCTGTTTATGTCGCAGATTCCCGCCGAGTATCACGCGGGGTTGCAGAGGATATTGCTTGAGAAACAGGGAATGGAGTTTTTTGGCGGGATTAACCTTGTGGCAAACGCGGACTTCACTTTTCCGAGTATCATTATTCCGATACTTTCCGTTGTATTTTCCTTCTTGTCGGCGTTTTTTATGTACCGTCAGAGTTTGAAAAACCCTATGGCGAGCAGCAACCCGCAGATGAAGACGCAGCAACAGATGATGCTTGTGCTTATGCCTGTTATGACGGGCGTTATGTCCTTTCAGTTTACGGCGGGCGTCGGCTTGTACTGGGCGGTTTCCAGTATATTCGGGTTGGGACAGCAATTAATATTTAACAGAATGTCGAATAAGATGCTTAATGAGCCGCCAAAATTGACCCTCGTGAAAGGAAAATGATTGCTATGACAACGGAAACTGTTGGAAAGACGCTTGACGAGGCGGTTGAGGACGCGCTTAGGCAGTTTGACGCGACGCGGGACGAAGTTGACGTTGAGATTTTGGACGTTGGTTCAAAGGGGTTTTTGGGATTCGGCGCGAAACCTTGTCGGGTAAGGGTTACGAAACAGTTTCAGCCCGAAAAGGCGGCGGAGCGTTTTTTGAGTGAAGTCGCCGCAAAAATGGGAATTGTTGTAAAATTTGACATAAAATTCAAGGACCGAGATTTGTATATCGAGATTATCGGGGACGACGTGAGTTTTCTTATCGGGAAACACGGGCATACCCTTGACGCGTTGCAGTATTTGACAAACCTTGCCATAAACAAGGGCGAAACTCCTTTTGTGAATATTTTCATAGATTCGGGCGGATACCGCGAAAAACGCAAGGAAACTTTGGAGAATCTCGCGCGGAATTTGGCGAAGAAGGTTAAGATGACGAAAAGAAGTGTGCGGCTCGAGCCTATGAGTTCATCAGAGCGGCGCATTATTCACGCAGCTTTGTCGTCGGACAAGTCTATTTATACACATTCGGACGGCGACGAACCGAATCGGAATGTCGTTATTTCTTTGCGGCGAAATAACCATAAAGAACTTAAAAATGAGTGACACAATAGCCCAGATAGTCACGCCGCCCTACCCAGGCGCAGTCGGGATTATTCGGCTGTCAGGGGACGGGAGCGTACCTGTCGTGCAGAAAATTTTCAGCAACAAGAGCTTTCGGGAGGCGGAGTCGCACAGGGCGTATTACGGGTATATAATGGAAGGCGGTACGCCCATAGACGAGGTTATCGTTTTAGCTATGCTGGCGCCAAGAAGCTATACTTGCGAGGACGTTGTTGAGATTCAGTCACACGGGAATATCCATCTGCTGCGGCGGATTCTGGACGTTTTGATAGCGGGCGGGGCGAGGCTTGCAGAGGCGGGGGAGTTCACGAAACGCGCCTTTTTGAACGGGCGGCTCGACCTCACCCAGGCGGAGGCGGTTTGCGACATTATAAACGCCGCGTCAAAATCGGCGCAAACGGCGGGGTTGCGGCGGCTTCAAGGGCATTTGCGCGGCAAGATATCGAATATACGGCAGGAAATCATAGCTCTTGTGGCGGAGATAGAGGTTTCGATTGATTATCCCGAACACGAAATGGAACAGGGGAATATCGAGAACGCAAAAATCCGCGCCGAAAAGATTTTGGAAGAAATCAGAGAGATGACAAAAAACGCCGATATCGGGCGGGTTTTGCAATACGGCATTGAAACGGCAATAATTGGCAAGCCCAATGTGGGCAAGTCGTCGGTTTTGAATACGATACTTAAGGAAGAACGCGCCATTGTCACGGAAACGGCGGGGACGACGCGGGACACTTTGACGGAACTCGTCAATATCGGGGAAGTTACCTTGCGTCTGACGGACACGGCGGGTATCCGCGAAACGTCGGATTGTATCGAGAAAATCGGGGTGGAGCGGGCGGTTTTAGCCGCAAAGAACGCCGATTTAATCCTTTGGGTGGTTGACGGGGCACAGCGTGACGCTGACATTGAAAACGTGCTTAAAGATACGGACGCTAAGGTTATTATTTTAAGTAATAAATCGGATATAAGAACGGAATGTGTTGGGGGGTTGTCGGTTTCCGCCAAGACGGGGGCAGGGTTTGACGAACTTTACAAGACTATAAACAGTATGTTTTTGGATAACCTTACAGATATTGACGTTGTTTGCGACAAAAGGCATATTGAACTTTTAGACAAAACGGCGCAAGCTTTGGCGGACGCGATAAACACCGCGAACCTAGGCTTTGGCGAGGATTTTTTAACGCAGGATTTTGTGAACGCGTATAAATTTTTGGGCGAGATTATCGGCGCGGAACTGGGCGACGACGTTTGCGACACGATTTTCGCCAAGTTTTGCGTCGGGAAGTGAGTGCGTATGGAGTATTGTGTTTGTGTCGTCGGCGGAGGACACGCGGGCTGTGAGGCGGCTTTGGCGGCGGCGCGGCTGGGCGTGACGGTTTGTCTGTTCGCGATAAATCTCGACAGCATCGCGTTTATGCCGTGCAACCCGAATATCGGCGGCACGTCAAAGGGACATTTAGTGCGGGAACTTGACGCGCTGGGCGGCGAAATGGGCAAGAATATCGACAAGACGCTGATACAGGTGCGTATGCTTAACAAAAGCAAGGGCGAGGCGGTACATTCTTTGCGTGCGCAGGCGGACAAGCATAATTACGCGAAAGAAATGAAATTCACCCTCGAGAACACCGAAAATTTGCGGATTAGGCAGGCTGAAATTGTCGGTATTTGTAAGAAGGGCGAAACTTTTGAGGTGACGACAAATTTCGGGGAAGTGTTTTTTTTTAAAGCTGTCGTGGTTTGCGCGGGGACATACCTGAACTCCCGTTGTCTGTACGGGGAAACGGTGATTAACAGCGGTCCGAACGGGTTTTTGCCCGCGGCAAGGCTTACGGATTCGCTTAGGGGATTCGGCGTCGAGTTTATGCGCTTTAAGACGGGAACGCCGGCGCGGATTGACCGTCGGACGATTGACTTTTCAAAGATGACACCGCAGTACGGCGACGAGGGATGTCTGGCGTTCTCCTTTGAAAATGACGGGGTGCGGCTTTGCGCGGAGCAAACGCCCTGCTACCTTACGTACACGACCGAGGAGACGGCGCGGGTTATCCGCGAGAATTTGCACTTAGCTCCTATGTATTCGGGGTTGGCGACGGGTACGGGGGCGAGGTATTGCCCGTCTATCGAGGATAAGATTGTGAGGTTCGCGGACAAGCCGACTCATCAGGTTTTTATTGAGCCTGAGGGGACGCGTACCAACGAAATGTATGTACAGGGCGTGTCGACCTCCTTACCTGTCCTCGTACAAAAAATTATGTACCAAACGATAGTCGGGCTTGAGAATTGCAGGATAACGCGTCCCGCCTACGCAATCGAGTATGACTGTATCGACGCGACAGCACTCGCGAATACGCTTGGGCATAAGGAAGTCGCGGGGCTTTTTTTCGCGGGGCAGATTAACGGGAGCTCGGGGTATGAGGAGGCGGCGGCGCAGGGGCTTATCGCGGGGATAAACGCGGCGGCTTTTGTAGTCGGGAAAGAACCCGTTGTGATTGACCGTTCGCAGGGGTATATAGGCGTTTTGATTGACGACCTTGTGACAAAGGGGACGAACGAGCCGTATCGAATGATGACGTCGCGGGCGGAGTATCGGTTGCTTTTGCGGCAGGACAACGCGGACAGTCGGTTGACTCCTGTCGGGTATAGACGCGGGCTTATCAATTCGGACAGGTATCAAAAATTCAGGGATAAAATGGATAGCGTTGCGCGGGGGGTTAAATGGGCGAACGCCTTGAGTGTACCCGCGACGGAGCGGCTTAATAGTTTCCTTGAAAATTCAGGCACGGCAGGTATTAAGAACGCGGTGAAATTGGCGGAATTGCTGCGCCGTCCCGAATTATCGGTTGCAACGCTGTTGCCGTTTTTGGGAGAAATTCCCGACTATTTGGAAAATCTTACCATACAGGAGCAGATAACTATTCAAATAAAATATGAGGGATATATAAAACGACAAATAGAACAAGTCGAACGGTTTAAAAAATTGGAGACAAGGAAAATCCCCAAAGATTTTGACTATTCAAGGCAAAAGGGGATACGTATTGAGGCGCGGCAAAAGTTGTCGAAAATCAAACCTGACAATCTAGGGCAGGCAAGCAGGATTTCGGGGGTAAGCCCCGCCGACGTCGCGGTGCTTATGGTCTTGCTTAAAACGTGACATATGCTTGCCCCTGTGCATAGGATACAAAAAGGAGGCTTTTGCGGTGTTTATAAAGTTAAATAGGCATACGATTTGCCATAAAAAAATACAATTTGACAACAAACGATATAATGTACCGTTTTTTTCTATACTAAATGAAAGTTCGACCATACGCGCCTTTCTGGACGCGTTGTCTAAGGGTGCGACCTCCGAGGCGGCGGGGTATTTGAGCCAAACGGCGCGGAAGAATCTGGACATAAACGAATTATGCGCAATGGTTGGAAGCCGTGATTATAAACGTCTTTCGGGGCGGCGGTTTATAAATACGGGATACAAGACGGACGCGATTCTTTTAATTGACAACGAGAGTATAAATAAAATTATCCATTTGCACCTTGTGAAAGAGCCTGATAGTGTGTCTAAGTGGAAAATTTTTGACGTCGAATCGGAGAGATAGAATGTCGGAACAATTTGAAGTATATACCAAACTTTTACTCGAATGGAATGAGAAATTTAATTTGACGGCGATTACCAAACCCGAGGAAATCGAAGTCAAACATTACTTGGATAGTCTGACGCTCCTTGAATACGCGGATATTCCGCAAAACGCCAAACTGATTGATATAGGGACGGGTGCGGGGTTTCCCGGCGTACCGATAAAAATAACGCGGAACGACATAGAACTTACGCTAATGGATTCGCTTAACAAGAGAATCCATTTTTTGCGCGAGCTGACGGCGGCGCTTTCGCTTTCGGGGGTTACGGTGCTTCACGCGCGGGCGGAGGAGGCGGCGGGCGGGGAGCTGCGCGAGGCGTTCGACTTTGCGGTAAGCCGCGCCGTCGCGGAACTTGGGCTTTTGGCGTTTTACGATTTGGCGTATGTGCGTGTGGGAGGGTACTTTTTGGCTATGAAAGGCGGAAACTGCGAGGAGGAGATTTTGCGGGCGAGGGAACCAATAAAACGAATGGGCGGGGAGATTGCGGATATTTTTAAGTTCGAGTTGCCGAAGGGCGGGTCGCGGACGATTATTTCTGTCGGCAAAATCAGACAAACTCCGTCGGAGTTTCCTAAAAACAAAGGGTTATTGATGAAGTATCTTAAAAAACGATAGGATAATTTGGCGAAAAATGGGTGTAGATTTTTAGGCAGATTCAGGAAAAATATGGTAAAATATATGGTAAAAAAAGGGAGTGATTTCTCATGACCACCGAAATCGTATATTTGCCAATAGAAAAAATCAGCCCGAATCCGTATCAGCCGCGGAGATATTTTGAAAGGCGGGCGCTTCTTGAACTTTGCGAATCGATAAAAATGTACGGCGTGCTCGAGCCTATAACCGTCAGGCTTATTAACGGCGTGCGTTATGAGCTGGTGACGGGGGAACGCCGTTTGCGCGCCTCGAAAATGGCGGGGTTTCGCACGATTCCCGCCGTCATATCGGAAATGTCCGACAAAACGAGCGCGCTCGCAGCTATGATTGAAAATTTGCAAAGGCAGAATCTGAACTATCTGGACGAGGCGCAAGGATACCGAACGCTTATGAACGACTATTCCATAACAAAAGACGAACTTGCGCGGAAATTGGGAAAACCGCGCGAACTAATCGCGCAGAAACTGCGGCTGCTGCAATTTTCGGAGGCGGTACGCTCTTCTCTCGCGGAGAAAAACATACTGGAGGAACAGGCTATGGCGCTTCTCGCGGTGGAAACGGAACGCGAACAGCTGGACGCGATAAACCGAATAAGTTACAGGAATTTCCAGTCACGCGAACGGCTTAAACGGCGGGTGCGTAAGGTGAAATTTATTATAAGCGACGTGCGTATTTTCACGAATACGATACGCGAGGCGGTAAACGTGATGAACCGCTCGGGGATTCGGACGGAGTTTTCCGTGACGGAGGGCGAAAACGGCTACTCTATGAGCATAAATATATTCAATAAAAGACATTAGATATCTTGCAAATTTTGTAGAGAGGTGCTATAATAATGTCGTGGTTTTTTATGCTGCGGAAGGAGACTTGGTGAATGTCGCTAATTTCGGCTTTGAAAATACTTCAGTACGTGTCTACCATTGTCTCCGGCGTTTTGCTCGCCGTCGCCATGATTCAGTGGGACAACAGACGGATAAAATACCTCTTTTCTCTTTGTGTGTGTGTATTTTTAATGTGTGCCGGGACGACGACCCAGATTTACGCGGACACCCTTAACCTTTCGCTTATGAGTACACGCGTTATGTACGGCGGATTTAGCTTTATCGGCGTGGCGTTCTACGCTTTCGGCACGGATTACCGCGACAGGGCGGCGACGCCGAAAGAACTCCTGATTCTGGCGTTTTTCCCGATTATATGCGAATTTTTTATGTTTACGTATCCGCTCACCCCCTTTATCAGACAAATGGACGCGGTTCTTTCCTACAACGTTTCCGGGGAGTTCTATTTTATCACGGCAAAGGCGGGTTTTCTGCACTATCTGAACGTACTCTACAACACCGCGCTGATTTTCTTTACCGTAATAAAAACCGCGAAAAACCTCAAACTCTCAAAGAAATCTTTCACGGAATACACGCTCACCTTTATGATTCCGGTTTTTGTGATATTCATACTAAACATAATCCTCAACTTCGGATTCTTCGGGCAATTACCGACAGAATTTTTGCTCTGCGCGTTATACACGGCTTTTGTATGCCTCTGCACAAGGCACACGATACGATTTACAAAAATCAGCTGGCGCGACACGGGACGCGTGGCGGCAATCCAGAGCAGCCGCGCCGCCTTTATTTTGGTCGACAACAAGGACTGTTTCTGCGACGCGAACGAGCAGGCGAAGGAATATTTTCCGAGTCTTAAAACCGCCAAAGTCGGGACGAAAGTCTGGCATATCGCGGACATTCCGCCGAGTATCTTCACCTCCGACGAAAACACTCAAACCGTCGTGCCTTGCGGCGAAACGGGAGAGGACTTGATTCTTCGCACGTCGCGTTCCATAATCGAATACAGCGGGCGAAACATCGGAAGTACGATACTCATTTTTGACGACACGGAAAATCATAAACTAATCGAACGTATGCGCGTTTTGGCACAGCACGACGCACTCACGGGGCTATACAACCGAGGGAGTTTTTTTGAACTGGCGACAAGAGATTTCGACATATGCCGCAGAAAACGCGAGAACGGCGCGGTGCTTATGCTTGACCTCGACCATTTCAAAAACGTCAACGACACCTACGGGCATAATATGGGCGATTTGGTGCTTATCACAGTTTCAAAAATCGTCCTGACGGCGCTCCGCCACACCGATATATGCGGGCGTTACGGCGGGGAGGAAATCGTCGTATGGCTTCCGCACACCGACCTTATGGGGGCGGTACGCGTCGCCGAGTGTATCCGCGAAAACATAGCCAACGCTAGTATGAAACACGAAAAGACATCTTTTCACATAACCACGAGTATCGGCGTTTCCGCCCTTGATTACCGCGGGACGACCCCAAAAACGATAGACGAGCTTATCTCGAACGCCGATTCCGCCCTCTACACGGCAAAATCCAGCGGACGCAATCAGGTGAGGGTGTTTAACTTCGTCGTCGTGGACGCGTAGAGGAGGCGGGCGGAAAATGTCGTTTATATTCATTATGCAGCTTTTGTGCGTAGTATTCACGTTTGTTATTTTGGTTATAATATTCAGGCAATGGGCGCAGCCGAGCCTCAAGTATATTTTCTTTTTCAGTCTTTGCGCGTTTTTGATGAACGCGGGCGTTGTTATGGAAAACTTTTTTACTTCCTTTGAGGAACTTATGTTTTGCCTGAAGATTCAGTATATCGGGTCGGCGTTTT
>BNUF01000043.1 GCA_025997155.1 Clostridia bacterium | reverse complement strand
TTAACTTCACTTTTTAAATGACCATTCTTCAATGCGTTCAACGCTTTTTCCCTTAAATCTATTGAATATGCCATACTTTTATTTTAACACATCTATTCAATATTTTAAATAGCCTTGACTATAGCACCAGAAAGTTGATTCGCGTACAATCCGAAAGCGCGATCGTGTATTATTATTCCATAGGGTTTTTCCCCTTCATCCGCAAGCTCTTTCCGTAAGGCTTCTTCAAAGACGGCATAAAGAGCATAAGCCTTGCGCGCCATAAAAATCTTGATGTCAAATTCCTTAGAAAGTAAGATTTCCTTGAATCTACCTTTGAAGTATTCATATACCCCTTCTATCGCAGAATCAGATAAAATCTCTTCAAGAACATCGTTATAAACAGTAGAAGTCAAATCGTCAATAATAGTGTTGCTCAAACTGACCGCCTCCTCAGCTATGTTCTTTTATGTAATTTATTCTTACAGTATATTTTTGTGCTAAAATTCTTAGAATACATTTAGCGCAATGAAAAATCCATACAACCCAACACACAACTGATGTGTGTCATAGCTTAATTATTTTGCACACAAAAACAAAAGCAAGTGACATCTTTATAAAAGAAACTGCTATTTCACTTAGTTTGGATAATCTACCAAAAGGTTTCGTTTTCTCTTACTTAGAGACTATTATGTACTTAGAACCTGTACTCAATAAATAACCAAAAGCTAATTGGGATTACGGAGTCTCAAGGCGGTTGCTTAAATATGATACTATCATTTGTCGTTTGCCGACATGTCTGCAAATTTCTTGCGCACGAGTACTTATACCATTAAAATCCACCAACCCTCTTCAAGAAAAACAGATACATTCTTTGACAGGTACAACTCGCCATACTTCCCACGGAAAGGAACAACCAATGAAGAGTAGACTACCCCTGTCAAGCATACATACAATATGTACATACCACGCATTGTACTACAATTCGGTGTGTTTGTCAAGCACTATTTACAAACATTCCGAAAATAATCGAATTAACTGTGTCCTATAAGCACTTTTGAACAAAGTATATCTCCGATTGCTCAAATTGTCCGACGTCGCCGAGTTTGTTGAGGACTAAAGTTTCGCCTACAAAACAAAAGGGGCTACCCTAACCTCAGGTAACCCCTTTTCCATAATGCTTACAAAGATTCAACCAACTCATAATCATCTGTCATCAACCGTGAACCAGTTCGTTTTAGGTACTCCCACTCATCAAATTCGGTCATACCTAACCGCGCCAAATGTTCTTTGAAATCTGGGCGACTCTTTGGCATCATTCGGTCGGCAAAGAACCAGAACAACTTCTTTGATTCATACTCTTCGTCAAACTCCTTGAAACCAGGTACCACATAAAATTCACGCGGAAGCGACGAGTTGTTATGTGCGTCAGAATAACGGAAATGGTAAACGCCATCAGAGTAGCTTAACGTACCTAAACAAACTTTGTTGCCTTGCTCGTCTATCTCCTGAGTCAAAAACAAATTCATACCCTCACCTCGCTAAACACGGTCATAATTCCGCAACTCTTAAACAAGACTGCCTTACTATTGATTAACAGTTTCAGCATCAATATTTTTCTCTCATCTGTTACTAAATTCCCCACGCCATACACAATATCATGGAGAAAGTCATCTGTCCAATGCTTGTTTATTTCTAAGGCGAATAATTTTGCTATTCCATAGCAGTCTTTTGCCAAGCCGTCGAGAAGAGTTTTGAAATTTGTAGTATCGGAATTTCCATATCGCACCATTGACTTAGCACCTGTTATATAATCGCGAATATTCTTAGAGGCTAACATCTTTACTACCGTCGACTTGGGAACAGTTGAAAATAACCCTGAACCGCTATCATATAGTGGACAAAATTCTTTTTCACCAAAACGCAAATTGCGTAAGACGCCCCAATTGCTATGGTGTCTGTCGCTGTTGGATATCAGAAAATCAAACAACATAGCTTGCACAAAACTGTCAAATATTTTCGGTTTAATCGAATTCATAACATCTTTTATCATTTTTGTATTGTAAGTCATACTATGGTCTTTATACCAAGTGTTGTCGGAGTCTGTACGAAACCCGAATTCTGCTTTAACAAGATTCTTAAATTCAAGCAATTTCCAACCTTGTCTGTCCGCTAAGACGCTTTGACTTATAGAACCTATTCTCCCATTGTATAACGCCAACTCGGTCACAGCATGTGAAAGTCCTAATGGTTTGGTTAACTCGTAGGCTATCTTTTCAACCACAAACTCGAATGTTTCCGGATTCTTAGCTTCCTTAAATAACCAAGGTTTACCATCCAATTCTATCCATTCTTTTTTTCGTGCCCCTGTAGTTACATATCCAAGTGGTTTACACATAGATACATCAAAAATTTCATACATAAAACAACATCTCCAATGCCATTATACAACGTAGTTCCTACTTCGTCAACCTCAAACACAATCACCTCAAAAGAAAAGGAGGGTGCCTATAGCACTCCCCCTCACGCTATCTTGCCAACGCTTTAATATCAATAACTGTAGTTTTCTCAAAATGCTGATAGTCTTTCGGGTTTGTCCAATCTCCGCCCCAACTCCAACCTCGACTAACAAAGGCGTTATAACAAATATCGTCTTTCCGAATAAACTCCGATACCTCAGCCGTCCTATCTAAATACGGTTTGCCCGTTTTCGGCTGTACCAACTTAGATTTCGCGTTATAGTACGGATTATACAGTGGGTTCACATCTATCGCCAATCCGAACTGATGGTACGACAGTGATTTTTTCGAAATGGGGCGGTCGTTAAACGCACTCGTATTGTTGTCTTGCATACTTTCCTCGTCATTCCCGCCGTACTCATCGGGCAGGCACATTTTCTCTATGGGATATCGGGCATCATACAACTCCGCGAAAATCTCCAAAACCTCATCCGCGACAAGTTTGTTGACAATCAACTCTCCAACGTGTTCCTCACCGTCATATCCCCAATACGCAATCTTCAGATAACGTAAATCGTCCAACAAAACCACAGAGTTTTCCTTTATCGTCTTTCCCAGCATGTTTGATTTCACATCTTCTGGGATTACGGATATGTATGAGGTGGCGGCAAACCCCACAACCTCATCTGTTGAGGAATTTATCGGCGACTGCGACATTGCCATTACCAAGCCAGCTGTTGTAATCAATTTCAGCAAATCCATTTCATTCCTCCGAGCTACAATTTCAAATCTGGAGCTGTTACTCCTGTTGTTCCGAACAATCCTGCCACGGCATTGGTTGCCGATACTATCGCCGTCGATGTTGTGTTTTCGTCTTTCAAAATGCTGCGCAATTCTCCCTTATCAAGCGTACCTTCCAATGCACCGATAGCAAGAGCAATGGTTTCTGCGATACTTTCAGGGTCTTCGACAATCAAGACGTTCCTTTTGCCGAAAAGTTTGCTGTATTGCTCACAGGAGCGTTGCAATTTTGCGGCGGCGTTGTCGATAAGCAAGATATACACTTCCCACTTTTCTTGCAAGTTTTTGGCTAAAATCTCCGCCGTCAAATCCTTTTCAGAAACTTGCGCCTCGCTGTTGATGTATTGGGTTATATGCTCTGGCTTAAGAGGCAAAGCCCTTTCGTCGCCGATAATAAACACGTATCCTTTTTTGCGCCGTTTTTCCCAAGCGTCTGCAGCCGTATGATTCGCCAAATAATACCATAACATAGTTGAGGTCTCGCCGCCGTTGCCGCCGCCCCCGCCCTCCAAGAAGAGATTATCCAAGTTGTCGTCTATGCGGTTATCGCTTTCAAATTGACTAACTTGCAATGGCACAGCGTCACAATACGCGTCGCCGTACGCCGAAATCATAATCTGCGGGTCTTGCACAAAACCGCGCCGTATCAGCAATCCAAACAGCAGCGTAAGTTTTTGTTGAACCACGCGAGGCACAACTCCCATGGAACCTGTATCGTCAAAACCAACGACTATCGGTACGCTTTCTGGGTGGTCGCCGCCGTCGCGGCTTTCCCGTATAATTACGCCGTCCGAGTTTTTTGCCGTGGGGGCAAGACTTTCATGTGTTTTCCATTCAGAACGAGGCGCGTTCCTAGTTTTATCGGAATATCCGAAAGTTGTCCCGTCCATTATCTTTTTCGCCGTTACATCTTTGTATGTTGCCGCTGAATACATACCGCTTCCCATTATAGTTCCTCCTCTATATTCGCTGGAATGTTGAATTCGTGAAATTTGCGTTCGCCGTACAATACGGATAACAAATTGTCAAACTCCTCCAAAAGCGTAAAAGGGTGATATACGTTTTTGCCCAAACAACCTCTGAAGAAATTGAGAATATCCTTTGGCGCGTCCGCGCTTAATTCGTAAAACACCTTTGCTATGTCGTTCAAGTCAGAGGCGGATTGTTTGAATTCGCCCGCGTACCAACCTGTTATTATCAAACCGTGTTCCGCTGGGTGAATCAAAATGTTATCTAAATCCGAAAGTCCGTTGTGCAAAACTTCCGCGTCATACATCGTCCCGAGGGCGGTAAGTACACGCCGCCAAATCCAAGCAATGTCGCGTCCGTCAATAGTCTGTCCTGATTTGTCAAACGCGTTTTTGATACGCCTAAGTGAGATAAATCCGTCCGTAACGCTTTGTGCGTAAACAGCGTGCTCGCCGTCAGGTTGCGCAATCGCAAATTCGTCTATCGCCTTTGGAAAAAATGCCGTGTACTCTTTCTGTTCCGCTATTTTGATTAGCAAGTCGTAGGCTTCGTTTTTCAGTTTCTGTCTTTCGACGACTAACTGCACATTGTCACCCCCGCTTGAGACCGCCCTAAACACCTTTATTCGGTCATTTTCAAAATCAACGCCTTTCAGCGTATAGGTAGTTCTGCCCGAGTTTATCGTATTACTTGCCGCGCTTGCCGATATGCCGCCATTTTTAAATTCTTCCCAAAACTCCGACAGCTTGCCGAACACCTTATCGAAATCAACGCTCTCTGTATCTATACCCTTTACGTTATCGGGGTGTACTTGCCGCGCGTATGAATGATACAGGTTTTTGGCGCGTTTCTTGTTTGTTCCGAAAATATCCGTACAGGTGTTTGCGGATAAAATCAATTCCACTAACTTCCTTAGTTCCTCCGTCATAATCCAGTTAATCCCTCCCCTACAACCTTACTGCCTATGGTTATAACATCTATCGCACCTGTTATCTTCCGTGCCTGTTCGCATAGTTCATCAAGCGTTGATTTGCGTGTGCGTGTTGTTTCTCTAAATAACTGTTCTGTCAATTCAATCTGTTCTTCCCTGCTTTGAGGTATTTTATAACCTGCTGATATTTCAGAAGAATATAAATGCCTCTCGTCAATATCACAGTGCGTGATAACTAAGTTGTCTATGCCGACGTTATTAAATCTAAGGCAACCAGCGGAATATTTAAGCAAATTCATATCTGCACTGCCGTATCGCATAGAACCCGCTGCACCGCCGATATTATGTTTTTCTAACGCTGAGAAATACTGGTGTTCTTCGCTAGAAACGGCATATTCTGTCGGAAATGGTCCTGCGCCGTGCCTTGTTTGGTATGTTCGAGTAACGCCATACACTATCGGCGCGAGAGATAACTTCTCACATAAAGTCATAGGCAAAATCGGTATCATAGTTCCAAAGGTAACATGCGGAAAGAAACCATAGTCCGCGTCAAGCAACACCCCTTGACTGCCCTCGAAGACGACATCGCCCGCCGTGTTTTCGAGCAGACCCGTTATCTCCGTGTCACTGACTATGTTAAAACTATCCGCATCAACGCACTCAACGATAAACTTCAGAAAATCAGAAACATAGCGTTTAGCGTCAAATTCAAACTTCACGCCGAAAGACGTTGAATATGCCACATACTTAGTTACCTTTTCAAGCAATAACTCCTCGTCATACAAGTCGCCAATTCTTACAGCGTCATTTGGAAACCTCGCCTCAAACATCTTCACTTCTCCAATGCCGTTCCCTGTCGTGCCGTGAGCTTTTTTGCGGGACTTCTCGCGCCATAGGTTAGCTTCTATATGGCAAGGCAAAATGAGCGGACAATCTCTTGAAACAAATATGCCGCCACAATGTTTCCCTGTTTTTTCAGACAACACCAAAGTTTCATTTACTAAACTTAAAATATTTACAGGTACGGAAGGTAACGTCAATGTCGGTGTAAATTTGCTCCCGCTCGAACCTATCTGCGAATAGGTGTGGTGAAAGAGTTTTCCGCGTTCATCTCTCCATACTACGTTATGCGCGTTTTGCGGTCCTCCGCTGTACCTAACGATACAGCCTATATCCTTACCGCCGCACAACTCGGACACTACCCGCCCTTTGCCCGCATCGCCGAAACCTAAATCAACTACTATATGAGCGTTCCTCATATTAGTTCACAAGAGAGAATTCCGTTGAATTGACGACACGAACGCCCGCGTTTTGCAACCGCGCGTAACGGGTGGTGCTAACCCCGCTGTTAGGGTCGATATCGGAGGCACAGTCACGCAACACGACAAACCTGCGGAGCATATCTTTGTTGTCCCAGCCATAGTAGGCGCAGGCTTGCTCAACGGTTATCCCCGCGCAGTAATCAAACGCCTCACCGCAGAACAGGATTGTGTCGTATTTTTGCAATTCGCCAATGTAGTGTTCGTGGCTTGAGAACGCCCGCCCCGTATTTATTTCGGGATAGAACGCGCCGTACATTTCGGAGAGGGAGTCCTGCCCTTTAAGTATCTTTGTGGAAGTACGCCCCGTCAGCAGTTCCCAAGCGTACAGCATATTCGCAAACTGCCCGTCAAAGCACGCGCCCACGGTATTCGGTATTCCGTGCGCCGCCCATAGTGTCAAGGTCGGAAGCCCAAGCGCGTCAAGTTTGCGAACGTAATCTTTACTTTCATATGGTAAAAATTGCGGAATTATCACCCCCGCCTCAGTGTCACGCAAGGGAACTTGCGTAAAATTTTCAGGCAAACTGCCGTCGGCGTATCTCCACCACGACGTAAAAGTGATGCTGTTCGGGTTATGCCAATCGGCGGTAGCCGCGATTTCATCGATATAAAAGAGGTTGTCGTACATAAAACGCAACAACCGCGCCAAATCCTCCGACGCGCCTTTCACCGACATAAGCCCCGCCCCAACAAAGTCATTAGTAAAATCCACCGCAATCAAAGCGGTTTTCCGATTGTTGGGCGGAGCGGGGCGAAAGTGTCCCGCCGCCTTTGGCAAAAGCGCGTAAAGCTGTTTCTCGTCAACAATCTCATCGTATCCTAAGGGTATGCTCATCTGACTGCCTCCTAACCCGTTTTTCCTCGTCCGCCATTTGTTCGTACATATAATCGACATACCGTTTGTCACGGCACATTGTCTTTCCGTTGTCGTCGGACAACTTAGCCACAGGGCGGTAATTCACCTCGACGACTTTCATAACATTCTGAAGAGCTGTAACGCCGCCGCTCATATCACAAGTTAGGTATGTGCCGATTCCGAATCCCGCGTTTATTTTCTCGATAAAATAGTTGAATATCTCCACAGCCTTATCGAAATTAAGGCTATCGCTGAATATAGCGTCCTTCGTGAGCGGGTCGATTGACATTGACTCCAACCACGCGATTAACTGTTCGCCCCACGCGAAAGGGTCGCCGCTGTCGTGACGGAAGCCCGAAAACGCCATAGCAAGCAATCTGTCACAGTCGCGCATAAATTTTTTGAAGCCAAGGTTGTCGGATAACGCTATCCCTAACTGACTTCTAAAAACTTCCAGCCATTCCTCAAGCATATGTTTCTGTGAACGCATAACGGGAACGCGGTCAAGCCCCTGCCCTGTACACAAAAACTCGTGTGCCATTGTTCCTATTGCCTTTACACCAACCAGCCGCGCAAGGTGTATATCGCTTGTTCCAGTAAATAAAAGGCGTTCGCCGCTAAATTCCGCATTAAGCGTTTCCGCCACAAACTTGTGAAACTCAAAACTAAACCGCCGCCGCGCTCCCATGTCGGAAAGTTTAAACGGTTTGTCGCCAACCAAACGCCCCCGCGCGATTTCGTCTTTAAGCCGCGCTATCTTGTCATAAAGCTTCCGCTCCCCCGCATCAAGTGCCTCAAGATACTGCTCCTCGCTAAGCGTGAATCTGTAGTACACCTCGCCGACTATGGACAGGACAAATGTTTCAAACATACTCGCGAAAAATATAGGTCCCTCGCTTATAACGCTTAACTTGCCGCCCTCTATCAACTCGACTTTCACGCACTCGCGCCTAAGCCGATACATACGAAGAAATTCAAAGAACCCCCGATTTTTGCCGTCGCCGCCCATAAAATCCATAGCTCGCAAAAATGAGATTTCAGCCTCGGAGATATGCAATTCGCAAAGGTAGTCTAACTGGCGGTTTATTTCCGCCGTCATTTCCTCGGTATACACAATGTCATTTCTGCATTTGAATTCAAACGTCGCCACGTCGTTCACGTGTTTTTCAAAGTAAACGAGCAGCATTGTGTACTTGTACAAGTCCGTGTCAAGAAGGCTTTCTATCACCCAGTAGTTGAGCTGACGCACCCCAGACGCGCCTGTTACTTTGTTTTCCACATTCCAAATCATAGAAACAGACCTCCTTTATATGAAAACAGTTGCGACGGGCGATGTCCCTTTTCGTGTGTGAACTCGCCCACAGCCTTGATTTTATCGGCGAGTTTACGCCGAAACACGGGAGAAAGCAATTTATGCCCGAGAATGATTTCATAAATTTGCTGAAGTTGGGATATTGTAAATTTATTCGGTAATAGATTAAATACAATGTCGGTGTAATCAATTTTCCCGCGAAGCCGCAAAAGCCCTTGCAGAATAATTTGCGCGTGGTCAAAGGCAATAGCCGAACCGTCTTGAACCTGAATATTTTCGGCGGTAACCTTTCCGTTCTGCCGCTCGTTGGTTTTTACGGAAAAGCTAATTTTTTCATCTTTGTTCGATAACACTAACAAATCTCCATTTAATTCAAACACAACGTCAAACCACGCCGCGTTTGCGGAAGGTGTGGAATATGAACATTTATCAACAAGCGATAAATATGCCGTACTCACGATACGCATACGCGGATCGCGCTGGGTGTCACCGAAAGTGCCGAGTTGCTCAAGATAAATATTATCCATTCCTGTTTTTGATTTTACCACGCGTTCCGCGGTTTCCTCTAAAGGTTCTGCAACACCGACAAAACCGCCAGGCAACGCCCACTTCCCGATAAAAGGGTGTTCTGTGCGTCTCACCAGCAACACGGTAATTTTCTGTTCGTCGGACTTTCGGTAATTCTCCGTGTCCGCCTTTGCGTACACGCCGAAAATTACCGCGTCAACACACAGCGAAATCCTGTCAAAATCAGAAGAATTATACCGTGCGAGAAACTGCTCCTCTGTCAAGCCGTCTTTATCAATATGCATTGCAATGTCCGCCTTTTTAGATAATACTAAATTGATATTATCATTATAATATTATCAAAAAACGTTGTCAAGTGTTTTTTTCAAAATAAAAAAATAAGTTACCGCCCGCATCAGACAGTAACCTGTTAAATTCATAATCAAACGTTTCCGACATAGACATATCTCAAATACCTCTTCGCGATTTCCGCAAGCCGAAACAAAGTTTCTTTGGGAGTCTGCGGGGCTTCGTATTTATAGCGCGGAAAATAACGCGACAAATGGTATGGTATTTCTGGCGATATTGCCGCAAGCCACTCGGCAAGTGCGGCAATTTCGCCGCCGCCGTCATTTTCGTTAGGGATTACAAGCGTAGTCACCTCAACATGCGCCGTTCTACTTGCAACTTCAACTATGCGCTTAACGGTTTCAAAATCTCCGCCGTGCCTACTGTAAAAATCCGCGTTCCACGCCTTAACATCGATATTCCACGCGTCAACAAGAGGAGCTAATTCAGCAAGCGGCGAGGGGTTGATTTGCCCGTTTGAAACAAGCACCACCTTCAAGCCTGCTTCTTTCAACAGCTTCGCACAATCAAGCACATATTCAAAACTGATAGTCGGTTCATTATACGTAAACGCCACGCCGACGTTATCGGGCGTGTTTATCGCGATTTCCAAAAGTCTCTCTGGGGAAACATATTCGTAACTCGGTTTGTTTTGTGAAATCGTATAGTTTTGGCAAAAACCACATTTCATATTGCAACCATAACTTCCGACTGACAAAATCTTACTCCCCGCTAAAAAGTGATACAGCGGCTTTTTCTCAATCGGGTCAAGGGCAAGGCTCGTGATTTTTCCGTAATTGTCGCAAACAATTACTCCGCCCGCGTTCTTTCTTGCGCCGCAAAAACCGTAACGGTTTTCGGGAATGGAGCAATTATGCGGACAAATATCACATTTCATTTATGCCGCACCACCTCGAAACGTTCTAATTGATAATCCTCTGTCGGCTTAATTCCGCCCTTTTGCATAGCAATTTTAATCTGCTCGTCAATGTTGTCAACGCCGTCTAAGTTTGGCAAAAGCAAGCCGCGCTTACCTCCGCTTGTCACGATAACGCCGTACTTCTTCACGTCCAATTGCGACTTGTCGCTTATAGGCTCGGACGCGTTCAGCACGTCCACGCTGTAAGTCAAATCGTTAAGTTCGTCGGGCGTAATCGGGCTAAAGCGTGAATCTCTTGAACATGACGACAATCCGTTTTGAATTATCTCGGCGGCTATATTTTCACACGTCGGCGCGATTGTGCCTACACACCCGCGCAAGCCGCCATTCTTCTTGATTGACACAAACACGCCTGCCCTCGCGTTTAACATATCGGCGGGTAAATCCTTTGGAAGCGCAATAGCGTTACCCGTTTTAACATAGTTTTCAACATTGGCGCGGGCAAGTTTAACGTAAGCGTCCTCACCGTCACGCACCGCCCGCAACCTCGCGTTTTTATCCGATATGATAAGCGGTAACAGGCTATCCGTTTTTCCCTCCGCTGTGAACGCCGCCGTCAAATACCCCACGCCGAATGGAGCTTCATAGTGCAAAACTTCCGACTTAACGCTAAGCCCGTCAAACACTCCGCACATAATCATAATCGAACGCAAACCGCACTCGGCGGCGTTCTCCGCGACCTTCGGGTCAATACTCATAACGCGTCGAATATCAGACTGTTCAATACTTTCGCGAACATATTTGTCATGAAGAACTCCGTACTCAGAAAAACCATAAGAACCGCCTAGTTTATGCGACATATCGCCGCTTGCGATAATCACAGCCTTACGCCCGAGTGTGTCAATTGCTTGTTTTACGCACATTCCGAATCGGTATTGCTCCACAAACGACAACCCCGATAACGACACCCGCACAATATTATCACATTTGATGAAACTAAGCGGCACCATAACGCCGTGGTCAAGTGTTTTATCTCTTTCTCCCAAAAAGCCAGCGGGTATACCGTTTTGTTCCGAAATATCCGCGATTTTCGCGGCAAGTTCAACATCATATGTCACGTCAAATTTGGCTTGCGGACAGCCAAACCGCGCAAAACTTCCGCTTGCCGTTTCACTCGGCGATATATGGAAATAGTCCGCATACAAAACGCTGTGCGGCGAAATAATCACCGCCACGTCATGGTTATACTTCTTGATTTCCGTGCCGATTCGCTCATATGCCGCACGCGTTTTCGGAATTTCAGTTCCGTCGCCAACGCCATTCACAATAAGCGGCGGGTGCGGGACAAGATAGCCTTTTAACATATTTTACACACCTTTCTCAAACCATTTCATATATTCCTCACTTGGGATAATACGCTTCTCGTTATGCCCAAACACTTCAGCTTCAAGGACTAGATCCGTGCCTTCCCATTTGACGAAATCAATATCTTCATACTTTTCGTTCTCATAATTCGGATTTATAAAATCGTTTACGTCGATTTGTGTACTAAAAGTCATGGGGCTTGAGAAATCAATAAGCGCGACACTGTATGGGCAAGCCCAGTAGCAACCCTCGGAAGCCATTATGTTGTTGGCTTTATTATAGTGAAAATTGCACAATATGAAAGTCTCCGACTTGAAAGGGAACGATTCCTTGGGGATATAATGAAACTCCCGCATAGTTTCTAAATCAAGCACGCTGTACCCGTACAACTCCTGTTTGAACACAAAGTATTCAGCACCGTTTTGGTGAGTGAACACCGCGCAAACCGTTTCCGACGACCGATAGGAATATCTTGACTTGCCATATTCGTCAATTAGTTGGATTTCATTACCGCGCAAATAGCCCTGATATTTTGGAATAGCGTTATCAGAAGCATATTGTTTCATACGCAGCGAATATTTTCCCGAAACCTTGATAGTTTCCTCGCCGCGAAAGAAATCCGCAACATAAAGACACTTCTCATACTCCTTGCGATATTCAAGGTATTCGTCAGAATACGCAACGTTTTTAATACTCTCTTCGCCCAAGCGTCCTCCCGTTTGACCATTCAAGCTCTTTTCAAGAGTGAGCGGATACTTGCTCTCAAAGGCGTTTAATATGTTCAACAACCGTTCATCAAGGAATGTCAGCGCGTGTTCACGTATTTCTACAGGAACGCCGTAGCAGACTTCGGCTATTCCTCCTGTAATCGCGGCAAGTGTATCGCTGTCGCCGCCGATAGAGATTGCGTTTCGGATAGCGTCCTCAAAGGTCGTCGATTCAAGAAACGCCATAATAGCCTGTGGCACGGTACCTTGGCAGGTTTCGTCAAACGTATAGCTGTCGCGTATGCTGTCAAGTGTAAAATTCATCAGATAATAATGCTTGTCAACGTAATTGCGAATCTCAAGAATACTGCTGCCTGTTCGTGCGAGAAAAACGCAGACAGCGGTAGCTTCCGCGCCTTTCAGCCCTTCTGGGTGGTCATGGCTCACTTCCGTCACTTTGCGTGATAATAAAATCACGTCGTCAAGCGTATTCGCCGCGAACCCGCAAGCGGATACGCGCATAGCCGCGCCGTTTCCGAAACTATTGTATGGACCGCGAGAAACGTCACTCAACCATTTGCGGAACATCCAACCATAGTGACCGTAAACATTCTCATAACTCATACCGATTTCCCGCATATTCATTGCGGCAAAATCACCGAGTTTATCGTAATCTCCGTCACAATCAAGCAAAGCCTTAGCCACAGCAAGACTCATTACGCTATCGTCCGTCAACTCGCAACGATATGTCAAAAAGTCAAATTCTTTCGTTTTGATATTATTCCACTCGAATCGCGAACCGACAATATCCCCTATTATCGCTCCCAACATAGTCAGTCGCCTCCGTTTTTCGTTATTATTCACTCACTCTAAACCACTTGACCCGTAGAGCAATAAAGATAACTAAGTCTATCACAAACAACCGACAAAATCAATCCTCAAAACAAAAAGAGGACTGCCCAAATCGGACAGTCCCCAAGCATTCACAATTCCTCACGTACTTTCATCATCAGTTTGCCAAGCATATTCTCGCCGATGCATCCCCAGTAATAATCTCGCGGGGCGTTTTCCTTCAGAATGAAGTTTCCCGTACTCAACAGCAGTTCGCGCAAATCCGCGTGTTGCTGAAACTTTGCTTGCAGGGCTTTGTACATAACACCGTCCTTAACTTCCTCCCAGTCGATACGGAGACTAACCTTTCGTCCGTAAGATTTCGCTTGTGCGGGAGTTTGGAGAAGTCTGATTTTCTCCTGTTCTTCGGGCGATAGGCTTTTCATTGCTTGAAAATGGTGTTCCACTGTCGCCCAACTTTTGCCGTCCAACGTGAATGGGGCATAGTGAAAATTTGAGAGTTCGAAATACTTATCGGTTTTTGAGTAAAAATAAATGTCAGACATAAAATCATCCCTCCATTTAAAATACAAAAGGACTTCTCGCGGAAGCCCTTGATAAACGCTGCAACTTACTCGTTAGGTTGGTTGCGCCTTACTTTGAAAACCATTCAAAGTCTTAACGCCTACGTCTTCGAGCTTAACATTTCTTGAGCCACCGACAAAGGCAGGAATATCGTCGCACACTTCTAAATCGTATTGAGCCGCAATGCTCTTTACTTTAAAATCAGAGAAACCAGTGAACTCCGAGATTTCCGAAATGGGTTTGCCCTTTTTCAGCATCTTAAGTGTCACGGCTTCGTACCCTTTCTCCATGCCTTTCTCCATGCCTTTCTCCATGCCTTTCTCCATGCCTTTCTCCATGCCTTTGTTCTCAGCGTATTCAACAATCTTCAACTTCATATTACACACCTCATCCCAAATCTTATCAAGTTCTTCGCCGACAACAATCTTATTAGCGTTCAAAAGCATAAGGGCGGCAATTTTTTGTAGCATAATATCATCATACCGTGCAAGTTTCAACAGCGCAAGCCCTTCGCGTAAAAGCTCCGTAGGCGAATAAATATTGCTTTTGAACAACGGCAAATAAATCAATTCTAATTCGTTTATCGGTTCGAAGGTGACCACTTGGTTGTATAACTTTGAAAGCACAGCGTCGGCATCTATAGATGAACACCGTACTATTATTGGGGTAAACTTAAGAGTTTTCCAATCGAGGCTCTCAATCCCGCCAGAATTCTTTACAAATATAACCGTATTAAACTCAAAGCCGTGCGTTTCCGCTAATCTAACCTGATATCCGAGAAATCTTATCAAATCCTTATTCGACAAATCTACCTCTTCCTCAAGATGTAAACCCGTCCCGTCAGTAAGCTTAAAAGTCAAGTCCGCAAAATCACTTTCAATAACAACTTTTTTAATCTCTGTCGGCAAGGTCTCGCTGATTGCGCTAAAACTCGCAATCCCAAAGAAATCAAGTGCCTTATCCTTAAACAAGGTCACAGCGTCTTTGAAAGTAGTATCGTAGTTTTGGTCATACGTAAAACCATATTCACTATCCACAAGTCCGCCCCCTTTCTCTAACTATAACATATTTTCAAAGTCTTTGCAATGCCCTAAAGTCCCCACGTCTTAGGGTCGTGGGGGTTATTGTCGGAACTGCCGTCAATGTACGCAAGCCAATCGTTTGCTTCGGCAACTGTACCGCAGGAACTATATTTACCGCAGGACTCCTCGCACAAATCCAGAGTCCACATCGTCGCGTTTTCGCTTTCCTCGTATGGACACCTAAAACACAAATCAACTACTACCATAATATCGTCCTTTCCCGTATTAAGCTAAAGTGATAACCTCGCTTATCAATTCGATACTGCGTCTTTGAGAGCACCTTCCAATTTCGCTTGCTTAACCTTCAGGTGTTCGATAAAGCGTACGCCCTCACCGTTCGGGTACACAACAGGTATCACCTGCTCCATATCATAATATTCCTGAATATTCACGAAACCGCATTTCTCGTGAAACCGCGACAGTTTCTCAAGCCATGTTTCGAACTCTTCGCGTGACTGCGTATTATCCGAAGCCTCTTCACAATCCATCATGCCAACAAACCCGACAATCAGACTCTCGTTAAACTGCTTAACCGCGTATTCGACAATAGCCTTACCAAAACCATGTTTTCGCAACCCACTAGAAATCAACAGCGAGTCCAACACAACAACTTGTGCATGAATCCCAGCTTTGCGTGAATCTAAATATACGTCGCATAAGTCCAACGGATAAAGCAATCCGTCAGTGACAGTGCTTCGAGCATATCGCCCGCCATCATCAGGATGTTGGGGACGGATATGTCCAAATTCGTTTCCCTTAAGTCCGTCTTCTAAAATGTCAACCTCAAATAATACCGTATGATGCATGATAAAAACCTCCCTACGCTGTAAGCAACCTCTCAATTGTCTGCGCGGATACCACTCCTTCAAAACGCTTAACGGGTTCACCTTTTCGGTACACAAGCAACGTCGGCAAGGTGCTTACGCTGAACCTGTTTGCCACGCTTGCGTATGTTCCAACGTCAACCTCAAGAAGATCAAAATAATGCTTCGTCTTCAAATCTTCGAGCATCGCTCCGACCTGCTTGCATGGAGCGCACCATTCCCCGCCGAACTTCACAACAACAGGATTTGCGCTATTTTCCACAAAACTCATAACATCAAGTTCCATACGATTCCCCCTCAAAATCAAACCACCCAAAGCAACTTGGCAATAGTTGCAAGTATGTGGATTCTACACTAACTTTATAAACAGTAAAAGATTTCTCCAAGTTAAAGCAACATATACAGCAGAAAGAATTAGACCTGTAAGTGTAGCCAGCCCAAGCCACATTAGCAGATGATTCATGTCGCGGGCGTCAGTCGCTTTATGCGGTAATGTCTTCTTTAGGGCAAAAGCCGATGTGGCATAGAATATAAGAACCTGTACTCAAAAAAACGTCAAATTTCCCGATATATAGTATAGGATTATATTTAGGGGGCTATGAAAATTAAGTATCCAAGTGATTTAACTACAACACAATGGAATATAGTCAAGGCTGTTAAGAAACGTGAACCGAGATAGGCAAAAGCGCAATAAATCCAATATGTTCCATACACATATTCACGATTATAAAGAGCCTTGACTATATAATTAAACCTTTTTTCAAAAGAGAGAATCGGGGAAAACATCTTCAAATTCACAGCAAACGAAAACTCGTAAACGCTGTGTTATATATAAATAAAACAGGTTGCCAGTGGAGACAATTGCCTCA
>BNUF01000042.1 GCA_025997155.1 Clostridia bacterium | reverse complement strand
AAACGGCGGAGGAAGTTCCGGACGATAAAGCACCTAAGAAAAAACCGTCGAAGAAGAAGGCGGCTAAGAACGAGGAAACCGAGCTTCCGAGCTCAATCAAAGAGGAAGAACCCGAACCGGACGAGATTGACGAGGATTTTGACGAATCGGAATTTGAGGATTTGTCGGAGGACTAAACCTCTCTTTGTATAAATTTTATAGAATTGGAAAAAATTCTTATAAAATTTATATCGCAGGAGAGATGTTATGTCAAAATTTGTATACGCGCTTTTGTTCGCGGTGTTTGCGTTATTTTTTCAGGTCAAGCCGATTTTTGCGGCGGATATGCCCGTAAGTGTGATTATGGAGTCGGATTGCGCAAAAAAAGGCGGCGACCTGTATCTGCCTTTGCGGGATATCGGGAAAAATCTGGGGGCGCGTGTTGACTGGGATAATTCGACAAAGGCAGTCACGCTTTCGCAAGGGAACACTTTGCGAACCCCGAAAATAATTCTGGAAAACAACAAAGCGATGATAAAGAGTACGGATTTGGAGAATATTTTTGATGTTGACGTGAAGGAGTATCACTCTGTCGTCGTTGTCGAGAAACGCGGAGAACTGGCGGAGGCGCGGACGATTGCGCGGGTTTGCGCGAAGTCTGGGGGGTACGCGAAAGAGGACGCGGACTGGCTCGCGAAAATCGTTCACGCCGAGGCGCGGGGAGAGGACTATCAGTCGAAACTTGCCGTCGCTAACGTAATTCTGAACAGGACGCGGTATCCGTACTATCCAGACACAATAAAAGAGGTTATATTTGATAAAAAATCGGGCGTGCAGTTTACCCCGACGATAAACGGCGCGATTTATAACGAACCGTCGGACGACAGTTACCTTGCGGCGGCGGAAGCTCTCGGGGGCAAAAACAACGCCGCCGACGCGTTGTTTTTTGTCAACCCCGCAATCGCTAAATCGTCGTGGGTTAGCCGCAACAGAAATTTTATTTTCGCAATCGGACAGCATAATTTTTACTCATAACCCTTATTTTCCCGCGTATGATTGCCGATATATGGTGTGACAGGGTACATTCGCAGGGAGGTAATTTTTATGGAGATAAACACGCAAACTAATGGATTTCTGCCAGAAAACACAAGATACGCTAATAAACCAAAAGAGAAGGTACACGATAAATCAAACGAACAAGCGGATTTTTATGACGCGCAGAGCTACGGCACATTCGACGCGAAAGCGGTTCGCGCGGCAATCGCCGAGGCGCGCGACCACACCGACTCGCTCAAAAAACTGGTTGCGAGCCTTGTTTCGAAGCAGTCGGGACGCGCCGCCGTTGCGGGTTCGCAGGGCGTTAGTATCAACATTAACATAAATATCGGCGGCGAAGGCGGACGGGTACGCGGGGACTACACCGTGAGGCATAACAAAGAAGCCGGAGGGATTAACTGGCGCGGCGTTGAACTCACCAAAAAGACGTTTGAGAACCTGAAGGTAGACGAAAAAACCGTCGCGGACGCGAAATCGGACATTTCCGAAAAGGGATATTACGGCGTTGAGGCGACTTCTAAGCGGATTTTGGATTTCGCTAAAGCTATCTCTGGCGGGGACGCGTCTAAAATAGGACTCCTTCGGGACGCTGTTGAAAAAGGTTTTGCCGCCGCCGAAAAGGCGTGGGGCGACAAATTGCCCGATATCACGCAAAAAACCCACGAAGCCGTTATGAAAGGTTTTGACGACTGGACGTCGAAAGCTGTTACGGACTTCACAAAAGACACTTTGACAGGGCAAAACGTCGCACAAACTGTTGCGGGTGCGCTTCAATGAAGGGTTTAATCTCAAGAATTAAAGCGAAGAAAGTCCCCGTTTTGTTTTTTGTCATAGGGGGGACCGTTCTCGTTGTACTTATAACGCTTATAGTAGCCGCCTTTTTGTTACAGTCGCCTGTACGGCACGAG
The DNA here is from genome assembly GCA_025997155.1 of Clostridia bacterium. Classification (GTDB taxonomy): domain Bacteria; phylum Bacillota; class Clostridia; order Lachnospirales; family WQUN01; genus BNUF01. The sequence goes on along the minus strand of BNUF01000042.1, from coordinate 15,085 downwards.
CTTGTTTTGGAGGCGGGACACCCGTTTCCGAAAATAAGCGAGTTTTTGAAAAACCCTAACGCAAACGCGTCTTTTATTACGAATATAGAAAATGTGGATACAAAGGTCGTCGAGCCAAGCGGACACAGGATAAGAATAAACGCGAACGGCAAAGAGTATACGTCGAACCTCAAGATTATCGATACCGTCGCACCCTCAGCCGAACCCGAGAGGTTTTACGCGCTTTTGGGGGAGAGGATAGACGACCCGTTTCCGCTTGTGCGAAACATACAGGACGCGTCGGAAGTCACCGCGAGATTCGCGTTCCAGCCAAACCCTTACAACGCGGGTACGCAGATTTTGGGTGTGATTTTGACGGACGGGAGCAAAAATTCCACGAGCGTTCTGACGAGTATGTATGTTCTTGACTATTCGCCCGAGGTGAAGGTTTACGCCGGGTCAAGCCTCTCTACCATAGACCCGAAAAGTTTTATCACAAACTACCCCGCTGACGACCCGAACGCACCCGAAGTAAAATTTGACGATTCGATTACTAATGTAGACTTTGCGCGGTTGGGGCAGTACAAGGTAGGTCTCGTTGTGGGCGGGCAAACGGCGGAGACGGTTATCGACGTTATCCCCCCAGAAAAACCCATTTTCGGCGTAGCCAACGTTTCGGTACTTTTTGGGGTCGACACCGAACTCACTCCGAACGCGTTTATACGCGACCTGATTGCGAGCGATAAGGCGGCGGTTTCGTTTGTAACCGAACCCGATTATAGTATTGTGGGAACTCAAAAAATCATTGTACGCGTAACCGACGAAAAAGGCGAATATACGGAGGGTACGGCGGCACTCGAAATTATCGTTGACAAAGAACCCCCGACGATTTTGGGAGAACTTGACAAAGCAGTGAAAATTAATACTCCTGACGTTGATTTCCTTGAGGGCGTAGCCGCGACGGACAACCACGACGACAACGTTGAAGTAACCGTTGACGCAAGCAGAGTTAATATGAAAAAAGTCGGAACGTACAACATCACCTATTCCGCGGCGGACACGAGCGGAAACAAGACGACGGCAAGGGGTAAGATTAGGGTAGAAAGATAATATGCAAATTCTTGTAAAGAACGGAACATTAGTAAACCAAGGTAGAATCCGAAAAGCCGATATTTTGATAAGTGATTCGGTCGTCCGCAGAATCGCGGACTCTATTTCGGAGGACGCGGATATTGTCATAAACGCCGTGGGAATGTACATATTTCCAGGCTTTATTGACTTGCACGCGCATTTTCGCGACCCAGGGCTTACATACAAAGAAGATATCGAATCGGGGGAAAAAGCGGCGGCGGCGGGCGGGTTTACCACAGTCTGCGTTATGCCGAATACAAAACCCGTGACGGACACCAACGAGAAAATACGGTACGTACTTAATAAGGCGGGGCTGATAAACGTTCTGCCGTTTGGAAGTGTCACAAAGAATCAGGCGGGGCTTGAACTTGCCGATTTGGCGGGAATGACTGACGCGGCGGGGTTTAGCGAGGACGGGAAAACCGTTGTGAACGCGGGGGTTATGAGAGCCGCGCTGTTTGAATGCGTGCGGCTTGGCAAGACTATGTTTTCGCATTGTGAGGACGTGACGCTGATTGATTATGACGACATATATGGCGGGAATCCGAATATGTCGGAAGATGTGATTATAGCGCGGGATATCGTAATGGCGCGTGAACTTTCGGCGAAATTGCATATTTGCCACGTAAGCACCCGTTCGGGCGTGGATATAATCCGAAGCGCGAAAAGTTTGGGGGTTTCGGTCACGGCGGAGGCGACCCCGCATCATCTCACGCTTTGCCGTGACGATATTGTTAAGGGCGACTCGAATTATAAAATGAATCCGCCGCTTAGAAGCCGCGAGGACAGGGACGCGCTTGTGGAGGCGTTGAAAGACGGCACGATAGACGCAATCGCGACAGACCACGCGCCGCACAGCGAAAGCGAAAAGGGGAGCGACTACAAAAACGCGCTTAACGGGATTATCGGGCTTGAAACGGCGTTCCCCCTCTCTCTTGGGCTTGGTTTGCCGCTTGAGACGCTTGCGCGGAGAATGTCCGAGACGCCCGCGAAAATCCTTGGGATTGACAAGGGCAGGATTGCGGAGGGCAAGGTTGCGGATTTGACGATTGCCGACATAAATGAGGAATATAACATACCTGATAAGTTTTATTCTAAGGCGCGGAATACGCCTTTTATCGGGAAAAAAGTTCGGGGGCGTATAAAGTATACGATTTGTAACGGAAAAATAGCGTTTAGGATACCATAAAAAATCAGGACTTCCGGAAAGCCCGCCGCTTGTCGTGAAGATTGTGACGTTATGCCCGATATAGTGTGCCATACTCTCTACCAGACATTCGTTGAATGCGTATTCTCCCATATTTATACCTCCTCTCTTTGTATACTGTCGGAGACAAGTTAGAAGTTGTCTCTTGGTACATACTATGTAAATCTATAAAAAGCGTGTCTTGATTTTATATAAAATTTATTGTATAATGAGAAATATTAAAAAGTGGGTGTGGGTAATGCGGAGTATGACGGGTTTCGGGCAGGCGGCTTTTGAAAAATACGGGCGGCGCGTGGTTGTGTCGGTACGGACGCTGAACCAGCGGCATCTTGACGTGACCGTGAAAGCTCCCTATATTATGAGCGTTTTTGAGGACGGCATAAAAAAACGTGTTTCGGAGAGAATTTTGCGGGGAAAAGCCGAGGTTTGCGTTTTGTCGGAGAGCGAAAGCGGCGACGAATTTACGATAAGCGTGAACAAGCCTCTTGTCGCGGCGTATGTTATGGCGGCGAAGGACATATACGAGGAGCATCATTTTAACCTTGCGGACACGAATATAAGCCTTAACACGCTTATGCGGCTTGACGACATAATGAGCGTGAAGAAAAACGAGGACGAGAACGTCGCGGCGGAACTTAAGGAAGTGCTTGACAACGCGTTGTCGGACGCGCTTGATTCGCTCGTTAAGGCGCGTGAGACGGAAGGGGCGGCGTTACAGGCGCAGCTTCTGGGTATTTGCGGCGTGATTGAGGACGGCGTTTCGGTTATAGAAAAAGCCGCCCCTGTTGCCGCCCAAAATTATAAGGCGCGGCTGACGAAAAAGATTAACGCACTCCTTTCGGAGGTTTCGGCGGAATGGGCAGAGATTCGGATACTTACGGAGGTCGCGTTGTTTGCCGACAAGATGAGCGTTGACGAGGAGATTACGCGGCTTAGGAGTCATATTTCGTCGGTTCGCGAGATTTTGGGCGAAAGCGGGGCAATCGGACGCAGGCTGGATTTTTTGATACAGGAAATCAATCGCGAAATAAATACGATAGGTTCAAAATCGAATGACACCGACACTATTAAGATTGTGGTGTCGCTTAAAAATGAGACGGAAAAAATGCGCGAACAGGCGCAAAATATAGAATGAGGGAATAGATGCAATTAGTAAATATCGGATTCGGCAACGTCGTCGCCGTGTCAAAAATCGTGTCCGTCGTAAGCCCTGAATCCGCGCCGCTTAAACGTCTGGTTCAGGATTATCGGGAACGCGGAAGCCTTGTTGACGCGACTTTCGGGCGGCGGACGCGTTCAATCATCATCACGGACGGCAATCTCGCCGTGCTTTCGGCTGTCGCCCCCGAAACTATCGCGGGACGGATTTCGGGAAAAGAGGTCTAAATATGCGGGGAATGCTTATAATTATATCAGGAGCGTCGGGTGCGGGGAAGGGTACGATTATAAAAGAACTTTTGGAACACGAAAAGTTTAGCCTATCCGTATCGCGAACGACACGCACACCCCGCGTGGGCGAGATTGACGGTATCCACTACTATTTTACCTCACGCGCCGAATTTGAGAGACTTATTGACGAGAACGCGTTTTTTGAGTACGCGGAGTATAACGGAAATTATTACGGAACGCCTATTGAAAACGTTGAAAAGAAACTCGCGGAGGGTACTAACGTAATCCTTGAAATCGAGGTTCAGGGAGCTTTAAAGATTATGGATTTCTATGGAAATCCGTTTTTTTCGATTTTTATGCTGCCGCCGTCCTTGACGGAACTCGAAAAACGACTGCGCGAACGGGGGACGCAGGCGGAGGACGATATCCTGCGGCGGCTTAAGATAGCGCAATCGGAGGTGCTTTATGTCGATAGGTATGACTATTTTGTGGTCAATGATACGGTTGAAAAAGCCGTTTTTGACATTTTGAATATTGTAAACACCGAGAAGCTTAGAACCAAATATTGCAACGCGTTGTTACAAAAAGGAGGATTCATTTAATGCTGCACCCATCGTACACCGAATTGCTTGAGATTATGAACGAAAACGCCGATATGGACAACCAGATTACGAGCCGCTACACTATCGTTATCGCGGCGGCGAAACGCGCAAGGCAGCTGGTGAGCGGGGCGAGACCGCTCACGACAGGAGCGCTTAGCGACAAGGCGGTGTCTATCGCCGTGAAAGAAATGGCGGAGGGCAAGGTTCGCATTACGCCCGTTGAGATATTCCCAGACGAGGGCGTAATCGACATTGCGAAACTTGCGGTCGCCGCCGTTGTTTCGGACGCCGTTCCGCCTGTCGCTATACTCAATTTTGACACGGACGAAGAGGGCGACGATATTGACGATATCGACGATTTTGACGACGTTGACGCTGACGAGGAAGTAGTCGCGGACGTACTCGAAAAGCTGGACGAAGATTTTGACGCGGCTGTGCCTGATTTCGACGAAGTTGAGGAAGATGACGACTTTGACGACAAAGAGTAGGTTTGCGAGTGTTATAATCGACGCGGCGGCAAGCGAACTTGACAGGATTTTTTCGTATGAGATTCCTGAAAACCTTGATTTACAGGTGGGGTCAAGGGTGATTGTGCCTTTCGGACGCGCCAATAGGAGAATCGAAGGGTATGTTATCGGGTTTTCGGATAGCGTAGATATTCCCTATGACAAAGTTAAACAGATTTCATTGACGCTTGACGACACCCCCGTGTTTACGCCGCAGTTACTTGAGTTGGCGAAATTTATGCAGGAGAAGTATTTTTCCGCCCTGTCGGTGTGTTTGGCTTGCGTAATCCCTGTCGGGATTAAGATGAGGAATTTTTTGACAAAGACGAAACAGGCTTTGACGGCGGGTATAGTTTTGCCGAAAACTCCTTTGCAAAAAAAGGTGTTTGAGTATGTTTCGGAATATCCCAAAAGTTTCGCGGAGGTTGTGCGGGCGAAAACTGGCGTTTCCTCCGCCGTAATCTCGTCTATGATTAAAAACGGGGCGTTGGCGGCGGAAGATGTCACGGTGCGGCGGGTTGCCGAAAGCCCGAACCTAAACCTTTGTGAGCCGCTTGCGCTGAACCCTGAACAGCAAAACGCCTTTGACTTTATTTTGGAAAAGATACAAAAAGGCGATACGAAACCTACTCTGATATACGGCGTGACGGGGAGCGGCAAGACGGAGATATATTTACAGCTGATACAGAGGGTGATTTCTCAAGGGAAAACCGCGATTATGCTTGTTCCCGAAATTTCGCTGACACCGCAAACGGTCGATATTTTTACGAAACGATTCGGCGGGCGTGTCGCTGTGACACATTCGCGGCTGTCGGCGGGCGAACGGTTTGACAGGTGGGATATGGCGCGGCGCGGCGAAGTTTCTGTGATAATCGGTCCGCGTTCGGCGGTGTTCGCGCCGTTTACGCGAATCGGAATAATCATAATTGACGAGGAACACGAGAACTCGTATAAATCGGAACATTCGCCGAAATATCACGCAAAGGAGATTGCGGAATTTGTCGCGGCACAGCACGGCGCGCAGCTTGTCCTCGGGTCTGCCACCCCGTCCCTTGAAACGTTTTTTGACGTAAAAAACGCGAAACTGGACTGTGTGATACTGAAAGAACGAATCAACAAGACTATGCCCGAAATTTTTGTCGAGGATATGCGCCGCGAACTAATCGAAGGCAACCGCTCGATTTTCAGCCGCGCCTTATATGACGCGATAAAAGATACGCTTAGCCGCCGCGAACAGGTGATACTTTTTCTCAACAGGCGCGGACACTCGACTTTTGTGTCCTGCCGAAACTGCGGGTACGTTATGTCTTGTGACGATTGCAGCGTTAATTATACATATCATCAGTATGAAAATTTGCTGATGTGTCACTACTGCGGGAAGGTCGCCCGTATTTTGGAAAATTGCCCCGCCTGCGGTTCGAGATATATTAAATATTTTGGCATAGGCACGGAAAAAGTTCAAGAGGAGACGGCGAAATTTTTCCCGAAAGCGGCGACTTTGCGAATGGACGCGGACACCACGTCGCGAAAAAATTCGCACGAAGATATTTTGTCGGCGTTTAGGCGGCGCGAGGCGGATATTTTAATCGGTACGCAGATGATTGCGAAAGGGCTTGATTACCCGAATGTAACGCTTGTGGGCGTTATGTGCGCGGATATTTCGCTTAATAACGGGGATTTTCGGAGCTCCGAGACGACGTTTCGGCTTCTCACGCAAGTCGCGGGGCGGGCGGGGCGAGCGTCCGCCCCAGGTAAGGTTTTTATCCAGACGTATTTCCCCGAGCACTACGCCGTTGAGTTCTCAAAAAATCACGACTATGACGGATTTTATGAACACGAGATATCCGTGCGCCGAAGTATGAATTATCCGCCTTTTACAAAAATTTTCGGGATTATGTTTGTCGGAGCGGACGAAAAAAATCTTATAGTGTTGTTGTACAGGCTCTCCCAGATTATGACAGCATATAATAAGAATAATATGTTCGGTTTGATTGGTCCGTCTCCCGCCGCTATCTCGAAAATAAAAAACAATTACAGGCATAAACTGATTGTTAAATCGGAAGATGAAGATAAATTGAGGGCGTTTGTCCTGTTTTGCGTGGGCAAATTAAAGGAAACCGAAAACACGTCTAACGTTGAAATTTTTTTGACACCAAACCCATTGAATACTCAATAAATATTATGGAGGATAAGCAAAATGGCTTTACGAAACTTACGGGTTGACGGAGACTCTCTCTTGCGGAAAAAATCTAAACCTGTCACGGATATCACAAAAGGCGTTATGATTTTGCTGGACGATATGGTCGACACGATGAAACACAGCAGCGGCGCGGGGCTTGCCGCTCCGCAAGTCGGCATACTCAAACGCGCCGTCGTTATCGAGCATGAGGGTACGGTTTACGAGATGATAAACCCTGAAATCACGGACATGGACGGAACACAGCGCAGTCAAGAGGCGTGTTTGTCGATTCCCGGAATGGTCGGGGACGTTGAACGCCCGAATAAACTTGTTGTGACGTACACCGACCGCAAGGGCGACGAACACACGATGCCCGCGGAGGAACGGCTGGCGATAATCGTCGCCCACGAAGTCGACCACCTAGACGGAATTTTGTATAAGGACAGGGCGACGGTTTTCAGACACCGCAAGCCGTCCGACGATGAGGAAGAGTAATGAAGATAGTTTTTATGGGTACTCCGACGTTCGCCAAAAGTGTTTTTGCTGAAATTATGAAAAATCACGAGGTTGTGCTCGCCGTTACGCAACCCGATAAACCTTTGGGACGCAAGCGCGTGATAACTCCGCCTCCCGTCAAGGAATTTGCGCTGCAAGAGGGGATTCCTGTTTTTCAGCCAGAGAAAATTAAAAAAGCCGAAAATATCGCGGAGCTGAGGAAAGCGAACGCGGATATTTTTGTCGTGGCGGCATACGGGCAGATTTTGTCACAGGAAATCTTGGATATTCCAAAATTTGGGTGCGTGAACGTTCACGCGTCACTTTTGCCGAAATATCGGGGAGCTGCGCCGATTCAGCATAGCATTATAAACGGCGAACGCGAAACGGGCGTGACGATTATGCGTATGGATAAAGGGCTCGACACGGGCGATATGATTCTCTCAAAAGCTATTATAATAGAAGAAACTGATACAGCTGGGACAATGTTTGAGAAATTGGCGGTTTTGGGCGGCGAATTACTTTTATCGGCACTTACGCAAATTGAGTGCGGAAGTGCCGTGTACACAAAACAAGACGACTCGTTGTCGACATACGCCCCTATGATTAATAAAGAAACAGGACTTATTGATTTTAATAAAGACGTGCAAAGTATTGTCAATTTAGTACGCGGGCTTGCTCCTTTTGATACCGCGTATACTCGTTATCAGGGAGAAGTTATCAAAATCTGGGAAGCTAAGCCTTATTATAAGGATTTTGAGGCGAGAGCGGGACAAGTCGTCGAAATCGACAAAAAAAACGGTATTATTATCAAAACTTTTACCGATACTATATGTATATCAGAAATACAAGCGCAGTCGTCGAAACGTATGGACGCGTTAGCATACGCAAGGGGGCATAACATACGTGTAGGAGATTTTTTCAATTAGGGGGCGTAGTAGTCTATGGCGAAAGACAATGACAAAGAGGATATACACGCAAACCACAGACAGCGAATGAGAAAAAGATACTTGGAGAACGGCGGATTTTCGGGGTTTAATGACCACCAGATTTTGGAGTTTCTGCTGTTTTTCAGTGTGCCGCGCCGTGATACGAATGAACTCGCGCATAGAATGATTGCGGAATTTGGCACAATCGGTAACTTAATCTCGGCTAACCCTAGGGACATTGTTAAAAGGTGCGGAGTAGGGGACGCGAGCGCTATATTGGTTTCTATGATTCCCGAATTGGCGCGGCTTAACTCGAAATGGCTGTTTGGGGACAAACCGTCGCTCGAAACGTCGAATAAATTAGGCGCGTTTGCCCTGTCTCTTTTGAAGGGGTTTACGAATGAGCGTTTTTACTGTATTTGTTTGGATTCAAAGAGACGGCTTATAACTCAACAGATGATTTCGGAGGGCGGCATTACGCAAGCAGATGTTTGTATGCGCGACATTGCCGATTGCGCTATGAGGTTCAACGCGACGTCAATCGTGCTTTCGCACAACCACCCGAGTACGGATTTGCTCCCGTCCTCCGCCGATATAGCGACGACGTTCGCTATCAAAAGCACTATGTCCGACCTAAACATTGCTGTAATTGACCACATAATTGTCGGCGGGGAGCATTATTATAGTTTCGCCGAACACAATCGTATGTAAGGAGAGAATTGTAATGGGAGGATTGCGCTTAATACTCGGCGGTGAGGGTTCGGGTAAAACATTGTTTATGCAGAACGACATCTATGAGTACGCCAACAATCCTTCCGATACGGGGAAAAACTTGCTTTATATCGTTCCCGAACAATTTACGCTTCAAACAGAAAACGAACTTGTCCACGCGTTTGACAATACGCTTATGCGGCTTCAGGTTTTGAGTTTTAACCGCCTTTCGTATCATATTTTTTCAGAGGTCGGAATCAGTACGCAAAAAAACGTTACCTCTATTGGGAAATGTATGATATTACGCAAGATTTGTATGGATTTGGATATAAAATGTAAGCAGGGCTTTATAAACGAACTGTCAGAGTTGATTACAGAATTTTACAAATATAGAATTCTGCCTGATGAACTCTTGATTTTTTTGGAAAAAAGCGGACTGTATCGGAATCTGGCGCAGAAAGTAGGGGACATTTGCAAAATTTATTATGAGTACGATAGATACATTCAAAATGAATGTATAAGCGTTGACGTTTCTCTCGATTTGCTGGAGCGGGTGATAGGGGAGTCGGAGTACATTCAAAATGTATGTGTTTGGATTGACGGGTTTTTCAGTTTTACGCCGCAGGAAATGAGGTTGCTTACCAAAATAATACAACTCGCCCATAAAACGACAATATCCCTTACGTATAAACCGAATAGTTCCAATGTGTATTTTGAACCTGTTCAAACATTTCAGGAACTAACAGATATAGGCAAAATCCTTAACCTAGAGATAGAAAAAGTTACTTTGGGTAAGGCGTTCAATAACCCGCGAAAATTCGAGACACCCTACGCGAATATATATGAAGAAGTCGAGAATATCGCTTGTGAAATTTTGCGGCTTACTCGCGACGAAGGATACAGGTATTACGAAATAGCCGTGTCGGCGGCGAATCTGTCAGGTTACAAAAAAATAATACAGGGTATTTTCAAGCAGTATAATATACCGATTTTCACAGACGTAAAACGCGATATTATTACAAACCCGCTTACGGAGACAGTCCGCGCCTTGCCGGAAATCGCTTACCGCAACTGGGCATATGAAAGTGTCTTCAGATTTCTGAAAACGCGAATGTTACACATTGAAAAAGACGATTTATTTGATTTTGAAAACTATTGTATTGAATTTGGGATAAACGGAAGAAAGTGGAGTTTGCCGGAATGGACTTACGGACGGGCGAAATATAACCTCGAGAAAATAAACGATATAAAAGCGCAAATAAAGGAAATAGTAGACCCCTTTACGAAAGGGCTTAGAAAAGAACAAACGGTCAAAGATTTTTCTGTACGTATATACAAAGTTTTGGAGAAAATCAATATACCTCCAGAATTTTCACAAGTGTGGCTGTCGATTAACAATTGTTTCGACGAAATGGTTTCCGTCTTGGGGGGCAAAAAAGTAACGGCAAAAGAATTTTCGGAGATTTTGGGGGCGGGGATTGAAGGAATCGATATGGGAATGATTCCGCCTACGAGAGATAGGGTCGTCGTCGGCGACATAAACCGCTCAAGGCTTCCCTCCGTTAGGGTTTTGTTTCTTGCGGGAATGACCGAAAACGCGCTTGCAATCGGCGACAAAGGGCTTATCTCCGACAACGAACGCGAAACTTTGCGGCGGTTGGGGCTTAATGTCGCGCACGGACTGAATAAACAGGTGTTGCGGCAAAAAATATACTTGTATACTCTCTTCGCTAAACCGTCGGAATCCTTGTACGCGAGTTATCCATTATCAACACTTGACGGCACGGCGTTGTATAAGGCGAATATAATCGACGAAACTTTTGCGCGTAAAGCTGCAAACAACGATTTCATCAAAACGAAAGCCTCCGCTAGGAAAGATATAGGAAGGCTTATTAAGTCGCGTAATTTGACGGAAACGCAACTCGCCGTTCTTGATTATTATAAAACAGAAATTGACGATGTGTTCGATAAAATAAATACGCTGAAATCAGGGAAATCCATACAGGAAAATTTGTCTAAAGAAACTACTGATTTTTTGTATACGAACGAAATAAGTTCCTCCGTGTCACGCCTTGAAAAATACGCGCAATGTCCCTTTGCGTATTTCGCCCAGTATAATCTGGAAATTGATGAGAGAAAAATATATCAGGTTGATTCACTGGATTTAGGCAACTTTTTCCATAATATATTGGAAATATTTTCAAGAAAGTTAAACGACACAAATACACCGTGGGAACACGTGAATGACAGTCTTATTGATAAATTAGTCAATGACGCGGTCGAACAAGTAAAACAAGACGACACACGCGAAATTTGGAATACAAACGAACATGTCATAACCCGTGTCTCCCGCGTCGCGAAAAAATCTATATGGGCGTTGATTGAACATATTAAATTGGGGAAATTTGATGTGTGGGCGTTAGAACACGAGTTCAATACCCAAATAGATATAAACGGCGGAAGAAAGTTACTTCTTCGCGGACGTATAGACAGAGTTGACGCGGTGTCAATCGACGACAAAATATATATCAAAATTATCGACTACAAAACAGGTTCAAAAAAATTCTCGTTACCAAACGTGCATAACGGAACTCAATTACAACTTGTACTATATCTCAATGTTCTCGTAAAAAATGAGGATATCATTCTTTCCAATAAAAAAATGCCCGGCGGAATGTTTTATTTTTATATAAACGACCCGGTTTTAGATTCAGATAAAATAAAAGAAGATAACTTGAAAACTGCGGATATATTAAACGAATTCAAAATGTCCGGTCTCGTTCTTGACGATGTAATCCCGCATATGGATAAAGGTACATTCAAATCATCAAATGGTGTAGTCCTCCCACTAGACGAATTTCAAAACCTAATGAACTGCGCCAATAAAAAAGCAGTGGAAATCGCGGAAAACATTGTAAGCGGGAAAATTGATATAAATCCAACAACTTGCGAATATTGCAAGTTTAAAACTGTGTGCCAAATAGACTTGGTTTATGCCCACTGATATGATTTATTTTATAAACTATTCGCCAAATGCACATTTAACGAATAGTTTACGGTCGATTTTCTTACCAAGTTGTGGTAACGTTTGCACTTGCTCCTGCTACATAACAAAGTATATCTCAAAAGATATGTTCGTCGGCTCACTCATTCCCCCAGGCGGACATTTGTATTATTGTAGTCAAGGGCTCGCGAAAGACAAAGTTATATAACAATTTTATTGATTATTTGGGGGTGTTTATGGGTTTTGTTGTTTTAACTTCTACTTTTGAATTTATTGTTAGGATTTTTACCGTTTTTGTTCTCGGTTGGTTGTTTCGAGGTCTATGGCTTTATATTAGGGATATGTCTTCTCAGCGTCGAAATCCTTTTTTGGAATCGGATAACGAAAACGAACCCGACGCATTGTCGCAATCGGACACATATAACTTTACGGCGTTTATTTTTCAGAGGTGCAGAAATAAAGCCGACGCGCAACTGTATTCTTAGCCAGATATTTGCGTGTCACAAAAAATTATAGCGTATTTTAATACTAAAAACCAAGTACAAACTGTGGGGGTTATAAAATGACTTATTTTGAATTTGCACAGAAACAAAGTTTCCCCTACGCTTGCCGCGCGGAACAAAACGCGGTTGTAGAGGGGGTATTTATTAACTAAAACCCCCGCCGAACAAATTGTTGGGCGGGGGTTTTTACTATTGAGAATGAGATTGTGTTTCCGCCGCCTTAATACGCGCAAGAGCGCGCGAAAGGGAGCTTTGCGTACGAAGGTACTCAATGTGGTCGGTCTCGTGTTTAAGGCGTTCCTCGGCGCGTTTCAACGCCTCGCGGGCGCGAACGGCGTCGATTTCGTCCGCCCATTCCACGGTATCGAGGTAGAAATCGGCTTTGTTGTCAAAAATCTCGGCAAATCCCTGCCCGGCGGCGGCGACTTTCCACACGCCGTCCCGTTTTATTTCTATGGTTTCCTCGGCGACCGCCGCAAACATAGACATATGGTGCGCCAGTATTCCGACACGCCCCTCGGGGGTGGTAAAAATAATCTCCTCCGCCGGTTCGTCAGCGAATTGTTTTTCAGGCGTCAAAATTCTAAGGGTAAAAGTGTCTGCCATACGAACCTCCTATTGCGCTTGGTTCTTGATTTTTTCGGCGTGTTCGTAAACGTCTTCGATTGAGCCTTTCATAAAGAAAGCTTCCTCGGGTACGTCGTCAAGTTTTCCGTCAAGAATTTCACGGAAACTACGAATAGTATCTTTAAGCGGCACGTATTTACCCGCGATACCCACATACGACTCGGCGACAAAGAACGGCTGCGACATAAACCGCTGAATTTTACGCGCGCGGTGAACCGCTTGTTTATCCGCGTCTGAAAGTTCTTCCATACCCAAAATAGCGATAATATCCTGAAGTTCCTTATAACGCTGCAAAACTTCCTGTACACGCCGCGCTGTACGATAATGCGTCTCGCCGACAACCTCGGGCGCAAGCACGCGGGAGGACGACTCAAGAGGGTCGACGGCGGGGTATATACCCATTTCCACGATGCTGCGCGAAAGAACCGTCGTCGCGTCCAAATGGGCGAAAGTCGTCGCGGGCGCGGGGTCGGTCAAGTCGTCCGCGGGAACGTAAACTGCCTGAACAGAGGTAATCGAGCCTTTGCGCGTCGAGGTTATGCGTTCTTGGAGCGACCCCATTTCGTTCGCGAGCGTAGGCTGGTAACCAACGGCGGAGGGGATACGCCCAAGGAGCGCGGACACCTCCGAACCCGCCTGTGTGAAACGGAAGATATTGTCAATGAACAGAAGAACGTTCTGCCCCATTTCGTCGCGGAAATATTCCGCCATTGTAAGCCCGGAGAGGGCGACGCGCATACGCGACCCGGGCGGCTCGTTCATCTGCCCGAATACCATCGCGGTTTTCGAGATAACGCCCGACTCCTTCATCTCAAGCCAAAGGTCGTTGCCCTCGCGGGTACGTTCACCAACGCCCGTGAAAACGGAGTAACCGCCGTGTTCCGTGGCGATATTACGAATCAGTTCCATAATAAGCACGGTTTTACCAACGCCCGCGCCGCCAAAGAGACCGATTTTACCGCCCTTTGCGTAAGGAGCCATAAGGTCGATAACTTTGATACCAGTTTCAAGTATTTCAGTACCGCCAAGCTGCTCGACGAAAGGAGGAGCGTCGCGGTGGATTGACCAGCGTTCGTCCTCGACAGGCGGGCCGTCGTCAACGGGATTTCCAAGCACGTTGAACACGCGACCCAAAACTTTCTCGCCGACGGGTACGCTTATCGTTTTGCCCGTGTCAACCGCTTTCGAGCCGCGCATAAGCCTGTCGGTGGAGGTCATCGCGACGCAACGCACGGTTTTGTTGCCCGTGTGCTGAAGGACTTCCGCGATAACGTTTCCGTCCGGTTTTTCGATTTCAAGCGCGGTGTATATATTCGGCATTTCATTTTCAAACTTAACGTCAATAACAGGACCGATTACCTGTGTGACGTGTCCGATATTCTCGGCCATAGGGACTCTCACCATTCTTTCGGTTATATTAATCTTCAGCCATTGCGTTCGCACCCGCGACGATTTCGGTTATTTCTTGTGTAATCGCCGCCTGACGGGCGCGGTTGTACGCGAGGGAGAGGTGTTCGAGCATTTCGTTACCGTTTCGTATAGCGCTGTCCATAGCGGCGACGCGTGACCCAAGTTCGCTTATCCACGCGTGGACAAGGCAGCCGAACAGGAAACCTTTAACGTACTTCGCCATCATACTTGTGAGAACCGCCTCCGGGGACGGTTCAAAATTCATGTCGGGACGCAGGGTAACGGGAACGCCGAATACTTCGGGTTGGAGCGGGAAAATCCGTTCGCGCACGGGTACAAGGCGGCGATTACACAAGAAATAACCGAAATCGTCGCGGGTGCGAACGCAATGGCTGAAGATTAATATAACCGAA
>BNUF01000041.1 GCA_025997155.1 Clostridia bacterium | reverse complement strand
GGGCGGCGGGAAACTCCGCGCTTGACAAAAAAAGAACTTTTAGGAGCTTTCAGGTTCTTGAGGAATCGAAAAAGAAACTTAAAAAAACTTAAAGGATTATCAGAACCGTATAATAAAAGAGTGCGAAACAAAGCCCCTCACGGAAAAAATAAAATCGGCGCTGCAAGAGAAAATGAATCTTTTGGAGCTGAAAATCAGCGACGAACAAAAAAGCAAGGCGGAACTCGAAGTCACAAGCGGAACGGAACTTGTAAACCAGTTGTCGGCGTTTGAGAATTACCTGCGGAATGAAAAATATAAAGAAACGGCGGACGCGTTCGGTAAAATCGTTTTAGGCACCGCCGCGTTTGAGGAAGAAAACGCGCAAAACGAAATTGTCGGCTGTATGCTCAAGTCGTTTGGGGAGAATATACAAAGCGGCGAACTTAGCCAAAACTCGAGGGAATACGTTTTGAAATACGCGGCGAGTCTGTGCCGCCCCGACGGGTATGAAACGCTGATTATACGATTCACGCAGGATTTGCTTGAGGTTATGATACACCAACCGTTTATGTCGCAGGAGAGGTTTGACAGATTCAGTAAAACCGAGCAAAATTTCTATACCCTCGCCGTGTTTTTTGACGCTGTTGACAAACAGACTAATATCCAAAACAACCCACTTATACAATCTTTGTTGTTCCAACAGTATAAGATTTCCGAATATAACGGCAATATTACATCTTTGTTTGACAATATAAAGGACAAGGTATCCAAAATAACAAAACTTACCGATATAGGAGATATAGCCGAGCCGTTGCTTGAATTTTCGGCGAAAGCGTTTTTGAGCGGTTTGGCTGCCGACGCCGCGCTTGCGATGATTGATACCGCCTTTGACGGGTTTGAGGATATGCTGGACAGCAATTCGAGAAGGCACGAAGCGATGGATTGCGTTAAGGGATTGCGCTTAGACGGCGGCGATACGCGGACTTTGGAAGAAAAATACAAAGAACGCGGTAACGCCTACAACGGAATCAGGAGAGATTACGGCACGATAACCGACGTAATCAACCGCGATATCGATTGCCTTTGCGATATCCTGCAAACCGTTCTGCCAAAGGTTATACAGCTTGAAAAACCTTTTGCCGCCCGCGTGGTAAACGTTATAGAAAGTTTGATTAATTCCGTTGACAGCGGCGCGTACAGCGAATTTTTTTCGGATAACTTACCGCTGATTGACTATGAGGAACAAAGAAAATTAGACGCGAAAGCCGCCGAGGCCGCTATGTGGGCGAACATACTAACCGCCGTCGAGGATTGCGTGGGAGGGTTGAATTTATGAAAGTTCACAGACTGGCGGGAAATTATTCCGACCATAAAGAAGTTGAGTTTATTCAAAACGCCTTTGAGGACAAAACCGCCGAAACAGGTTATTTTGTGCTTGCGGAAGACGCTTGCCCCATTTGGGAATATCTTAAAAACATAAACCTTACCAACGGAGTTTTATACCAACTGAAAATCTGCAAAGACTTCAAGGCGGATATCGGGATTGTCACCGACGGGCGTGTTGTCGCCGCCGTTCACAGTATATTTGAACTTGTTAAATTTATCGATATAAAACACAAAGTTTCGCTTACGGTTAAGGACAACAACCAGCGTACCCTTAGCAATATTTATCAGCAGCTGATTTACCTAAACTTCCCGATTAATAAATTCGACATATTCCTTGAGGCGGAATACAAGGATTTCAACCGTTTGGGCCGCCTTAGACGGGGGGCAAAGACACTTCTTGAAACCGCCGATAAGTTAACAGAAGACCTTAAATCCGTACATTCGGAAGTCGTTTCCGAGGACTATTTAAAGACTCACGTGAGAGAACCTTTGAAAAATATCGCGGAGCGTCTAACCGAGTTGAGTTTTGAGAAAGACATAAAGATAGCTATAGCCGCGACTAAAAAAACGGGGAAAAGCGTCATAGTGAATTCGATGCTAGGCGTTGAGATTGCCCCGACCAGTGTGGATTTGCCTACGCCGAACGCTTGTATCTACAAGGCGCACGACAAAAACGACTTTTATACTTTGGAATATAACGGCAAGACTGCGGCATATAATAGTTTCGGCGAACTGCACAAAGTGATAGTAGCCGAGTTTGATAAGGCGCAGAAATTAAAAAACAATTCCATACCCGATATGACTATATCTTATCCGAAGAACCTGTCGAAAAAGGGGGCGGCGGATTTCGGAAACTATATTATCTATGATACGCCCGGGCCCGATTTTGCCGCCTCCAAAGGCAAACACAGGGAGTGCGCGAAAGAAAATATCGAACTCTCCGACGTTACCGTATTCGCGCTTGACTATGAAAAGCACTTGACGGACGGAGAAGTGGCTTTTTTAAAAGAAGTCAAAAGCTTGTTCGCCTCGCGCAAAAAATTTTATTCGCTTATATTCGTTTTGAATAAAATCGACGTGCGTTATACCTCCTCGGGCGATAAATCCGTCGTGCGAATGTTAGACCTCGTTCGCTGCAAACTGATTGAGCTGGGGTATGACGATTGCATAATACTGGCGGCGTCCGCGCTGAATTACTGGGACGCCTGCGCCGTCACGGACATAGACGGGTGCGGCCGCCTAGGCGGGGATTACGCGGCGATTGTTAATACCTTGGCGAAGATAGCGGACAGCGGCGACGACATAACCGACGACGAGCGGACGACCTTATCTAATTTGGAAAACGCGTTCAAGAATATGAGTAAATTTGACAGAATTAAAAGCGACTCGCTGGATATGATAAAAGATTACAGCGGGATAACGCGGCTGCACTCGTATATTCAGTATGTGGCGCAAACCAAGGCGGCGGCGGAAAAGTTCAAGCATATATCAAGCGAGATTGACACGGAATGTACAAAACTCCGCAATTTCTACAACTCCAACAATCTTGAGGAAGAAATACGAAACGGCAAAGCCGACATTGGAAAATTGAAGTTCGCCGTCCGCAAATTTGACGAACGAATCAGCTACACGTTTCCGCCAAAGGGCGAGATTTATCCGTATGAAATAGATTTTTTTAAGGATTCCGACGGGACGGAACTCTCGTCCGAGCGCGAGCCTGTTTCGCACAAACGGCTCGCGGCCAGTTTTTTGGTCGCGTTAGGGAATATTAAAGGCGGCGCACCTACTCTTTCGTCTATACTGAAGGGCTGTGCCGAAACTGTCTTCAAGGATATATACAACGAGAAAACCTACGCTAAAAAAGCCGTTGAAGACGTTAAATCGAATTTCAAGACCGCACTCAAAAAAAAACACACAGCCGAAAAAAGCGAGTTGGAAAAAATCCTGACGGACTCCGTAAAAGCCGCTCTGAAAAGAAACGACATTGAAAATCATCAGGCGTTGGAAACCGAGGTTATACCCCTGTATAAATCGACGGCAAGCGAGCTCTTGCTGGGGTACGAATGTATCCTGAACCTACGTTCGGACAAGGCGAAAAAATACGCGGACAACTTGCGTAAATCCTTTGAAGAAGCGGGTATACAAGAATTTAACGTCGAACTCCCGAAATTTAAGTTCGCGTTTTTATACGACCCGAGTGAAATCAAAATACCCGACTTGAGCAGCGTTTTCAGCAAAGAGTTTGATAAAATTTTCAGCAATATAAGTAAAATGGGGTTTTGGGCTAAATTTTTCTCCGGTAATTGGTCTTTTGGGGACATATACGACATAGAAAAATATAGCCAAACTTTGATTAACAACTTTGATATGATAAGCGGCGGGCTTGAAATATCCCTGCGTGACGCGCTGGAAACTTCCTGTAAAGCCGCGAAAGACGCTCTGATTAAAAATCTTGACGATACGAATAAAAACACGGTGGCGCAAACGGAAACTTTTGTCGCCGTCTGCACAAACACCGCGCTAATGGTCAAGGAATCTATCGAAAACGCGAAGACGGCGAAAGAGGGCGATGTCGAGGAAAAAAGAAAAAAATATAAATTCGTGAAACAAATAGAAAAAATGACTGAAGAGTTTATGAAAAGCTGGAAAAACATTTCGGAGGGTGAAAATGGCGATTGATTCAGTATTGATTGAACGCGCAAGGATTGTTTCCGCGGATTCTCTGGACAGGTTCATAGATTTGTTAAGCGGGTTTGGGAATACCCCGTCACGGGAGACATTGCGGGAATATGTCGGCGCAAACGACGGCGCGGCGATAGACAAAGCGTTTAAAGCGGTTTTTCAAAGGTATTTGGGCGGATACACGCTAAACGACAATCTCGAAAAGTATATGGCTCTAAACGGGTTTGAAGCTGATTACAGCGGCGTGAGCGAACGCGACGCGATTTATGACGTATGCAAAAAGAAAGGGGGGAGGTAGTATGCCGAGACTTGCGTCAGCAATACTTATTATACTTGGTATACTTGCTATACCTATAATCGTAGTCGGAGTCGCGTCCGCGCTTAAAAAACTCCTAAAATTCCTTAAAAAACTACTGCGTAAGGGCGGCGGCAAACTTCCGTCTCTTTCCAAAGAGGAAAACCTTCGCTTGTTTGAACTCCTTAAGGCGTACAGGGATTTAAAAGAAACGACTAAATCCCATTAAGGCTGTTTTGCGAAGTAATGCGCCGCCGCGTATTCAAAAGTTTCCATAAGAAACGCGTTTGCCTCTTTAGCTATGTTTGTTTTGGGGCATATTGTATTGAACGCGTGAAAACAACCTTCAAACACGCGGAAGTGCGTGATTACGCCGCTGTCCCGCAGATTTTTGACATACTCCTCCGTTTCGTCATAAAACGGCTCGATACTTCCGACAAACGTACAGGTCGGAGGTATTTTTTTGTAAGAGACGGCTCGTGCGGGGGCGGCATAGGCGGGAACGCCGTCCGTTTTGTATAGCGCGCCCAGGTACAGCCGCCACGCGAGCTCGTTTGAGGCGGTGTTCCACATTGGCGCGGTATTACAGCGTGAGGAGGCGGTCGGGCGGTCGTCAAGCATCGGGTAAAGCGGCATTTGAAACGCAATCGCCGCGTCTTTGCTGTCTCTTGCGCGAAGCGACACCGCCGCAGCAAGCCCCCCGCCCGCGCTGTCGCCGCCGACAAAAATCTGGTCGCTCCTCATTCCGTATTCCGCGCCGTGTTCCTTGAGCCACAACAGCGCGTCATAGCAATCGTTAAACGCGGCGGGATAGGGTTTGACAAGCGACAGGGTATAGTCGGGAGACACCACGACGCACCCGCTTTTATGTATAAACCGTTTGATATAGCTTTCGTCCCTCTCGGGAACTCCGAACGCGTACCCTCCGCCGTGTATCCAAAGCAGCCCCGGGACATTTTCGCGCGGTTTTTTTGGCAAATACACGCAAAGGCGAAGTTTCGAGCCGTCGGCGCGGGTTATATACTTTTGTTCAAAACGCAGTTTGCGCGTATGACGCAATTTAAGGAGACTGAAAAACGCTTTCGCCGCCTTGGCTTTACGCATATTCAGCACGATAGAATGAAACAATCTTGCGTATACTCGAAGTTCGGGGTGAACATCGCTTATCTTCAATCGTGTTTCCCCTTCCTAAAAATGAAATCTCTTCCTTGTCTCATTTTTGAACTTTTCGTCCGAAAAGATAATCAGCCCGATTATTGTAAGCACCGAATACAAAACCGCCATTACACCCGTCCATATCACGGTCGCGAGACGGAATACAAAAAGCACTATCGGACACAGGCTTATGAAAAACATCGCGAACAAATACCCCGCGTAATCCAGCCAAAGAGACTTTTTGGTAAGAGCTATAATCGTTATAATGACGGTTGAGACTACTATCAAAAACGGTATCACATAGTTTGTCGACCATTTTGAAAATCCGTTGCAAATATCGATGACAAACATAAAAACGGCAAGGGATATAAACTGTACGAGTATCTTCGCGCCGATATGCCTTTTTGAGATAATCGTGTTTCTGATTGTTATAAGCGTGTACAAAAGCGCGCAGGTGACGATTCCCGACCAGAAAACAGGGTCGGTCGGAAGTGTCATCACGTTCACCGTCGTTGAAATGAGAATAGCGGATATTGTAAGGAACAGATATAGTTTGTACAAAGTGAACGTCTTGATTCGGCGGTAGGACTGCCCGTAAGCGGGGTACTCCGTTTTGCCGCCGCCTTTGTTGTCAAGCCGCCTGCCGCAAAGGGGGCAGTTTTTGTGCTGACCGTCAACCGATACGCCGCAGCGGATACATTTAGTCATCACCCTTCCCCCAGTCGTTCGAGTAGATTTTCACGTCAAGCTCCTCCTTTTCCGCCAGAAAAGAAAAGAAGTACTGTATTATGTCCGTCTCGACGACCGCCCGCGTAAACGTTATGTTAAGAATGTCGTCAGACGAACATACGGCGCAGTTTATAGGGCTTTTTTTCGACGGGTACAGGACAAATTCAAAGTGGTTTATAAACTCGTACATTTTTTTCGGAAGTATAATGTTTCCCATATTCGACAGAGTAAGCGTCCTTTTGCGTTCGCCCCAAACGTCGAACCCTCGGTTCACAAAGATATTTTTTATGAATAACGGCACAAACCTCGTAAAGTTGTTGTCCTCGAATTTAAGGTTATTTTTTATCAGATTTCTCAAATATTGCTCGCCCGTTTTTTCTTTAAGACTTTCGCCGATATCTTTCGCCAATTCGTCAAAAACAATGTCCTTGTTTATTCTAAGCCCGACATTCACGACTCCGAAAAAATTACGCAGAGTCCGCGACGGAAAATACTTTCTTAGATTCACGGGGACAGCCACGATTACAGGGTTATCATACGTTCCGTATTTCATTCGCGTCTGCCATATCGAGTATATAATAAGCGCGGTAAGATACGCCGTTATGGTGACTCCCTTTGCCTTTGCGGCGGCGTTCAGTTTCGACGCGCTTAGCACCCCGTGTATAACGTTATTCCCAAAATTATCGAAGTAGTTCCCCTTTATCGAATACGCCTTCATATATTCAATCTTATGAACCACACTCTTTTTTTGATAAAAATTGCGGAAACTGTCCGAAAGTTCCGACGCACTCGCTCCGTCCTCCGCCAACAAAATTATATCTTCCGAATCGATGGAATGACCCAGAAATTTCAGGTAGTAATATAAAAGAGATTTCAAAAACTCGATAGCGCCCGCGCCGTCCGTAATCGAGTGAAAAACCTCAACGGATATCCGATGCTTATAATATAAAATCTTAATCAAATACCCGCGGTTTTCCTTGGGATTTATCATACTGCAGGGATATTCCCGCTCCTCGCACAAATATAATTTTTCCGTATTATTATCAAGATAATTCCAAAATACCCCGCGCCGAAGTCTTACCGTCATGGCGGGGAATCTGTCAAATATGGTATCGACGGCTTTTTGCAATATCGAAACGTCTATCTCGTCGTTTAACAAAACGGAAACGCGAAAAACAGAGGTATTTTTTGTGTTTGTAACAGAAGGAAATATTTTCGCGGCATTATCCAGTTTATACCATTTACCCATTTTTATGTCTCCCACTATCAGTACCCGTGAAGGAGTATAACATAATATATCCCGAAACGCAACTACAAGAGCCTGTATTTTTTCGCGCGTTTGAAGATGAGGAGGGCGAAACATATGTCTAGGACAAATAGACATATCGCGAAGGATTGCAAAAAGGCGTAATCGCGGAGGCTTAGGGCGACAAGGCGGATAAGCCCTAAATTTAACAGCGTTATGATGTATCCGCAGGTTTTCAGGTTGTTTAACATATACGCCAGCGCGGAGGACACAAGGGCGATTGCCGCGACGCCTAGGAATCCGAGAAGAAACACATACGGGAGGGAATCGGCGCGGACTCGCCCGAGAGCTTGCAGCAAAACCGAATTAAGCGAAAGCGACACGGCGAGCGCGAAAGTCCCGAGAGCTTGCACAAACAAAAACTTACCCAGCAGGACTTTGTACACCTCCATATGCGTACACAAAAAAGTCTCGAGCGTCTTGCGCGTCTTTTCGCCTCCGATTGTGTCGATTGAAAGGTTATTCGGCGTCATATACACGAGGAACAGGATAAAATACATCATTCGTTCGGAGCTTTCGTTTATGCCGCCCGCGAAAGGAGCAAGAAGCGTAACGCAAATCAGCGTTATATACCACCGCACATAATCTTTTCGGCGAAAAAACAAAGTGAACTCCTTTTTCGCCACTATCAAAATATCAGTCATAACACACCGCCTAACTAATCAGAAATTCCGCGCTAAATACCTTTTTAAACCGCGAACGCACGCACAAAAACTCGATACCGAACAGCGCGAGAGCGCAAAAGAGCGCGGCATAGGACGACAACGCCAAACACACCACAACGGGAATTATATGAAAAATCACGAGCGGCGCGCTTTTCATATGAACCATACGCACATTGCTTGACCTGTACGAAAAATACACCATAAGATAGCAGAAAGCGAACAGACAGGCGGGAACAAGCAAAAACGCCGCCGCGAAAAAGTACGCGGACAGCTCCGCCCCCGCGAACAGCAGCGTAATCAAATACACCATTTCAGCCGCGAAACACACCGAAACCGCGAACAGCACCCGCGCCGAAACGATTGTCCGCAAATCTAGCGGCAGCGTGAGAAGCGTCTCAATCGTCCGCTCCTCCTTTTCGCCCGCAAAGGATTCCGCCGTAAAAGACGCGGCGAACGAAACGCAGTACCAGATAAGCCAAAGAGCCGTTTCCCCGTATTTGATATATGTGAAAAGAGCCATAAAAACCGAGAAACAAAACATATAAAACAGCGTTGATTTCTTCTTGCATATTTCGCGCAAATATCTTTGCAGAAGCACCAAGTGCATATCCTCACTCCTTAGCCAAGCTCAGGTACAGCTTCTCCAAATCGAACTCGTTTCGCCGCGCCTCGCATATGTCCGCCCCGCCTTCTACCAGTTCGCGGATTGCCTTCGCGACGGCTTTCGGGTCTGTGGTCTTAAGCGTGATTTTGTTTCCGTCAACACATTCAATCACAGTCTCAAACATATCATACAGCTCCCGCGTATCTTTCAGGTTTTGATTATACAGGCATTTTCCCTGTTTGATTATGCTTATGTCCGAGCATATCTTCTTTACCTCGTCAAGGTTATGCGTCGTGATTATAAACGACGTGCCGTCTTCACGCGACATTTTTTGCACGATGCCGTGAAACTTGTCGATGCTCACGGGGTCGAGAGCGTTCGTCGGCTCGTCTAAAAGCACCAAGTCGGGGTTGTGCATAAGAGTGCGGATTATCGCGGTTTTCTTCTTCATACCCGCCGAAAAACCTTTTACGGGCAGGTTCTTCTTGTCGGATATGGAAAATTCCTCCAAAAAATAATCAATCCTCGCGTCATAGTCCTCTTTTTTCATTCGGTATACTTTTGCGAAAAACACAAGGTTCTCATACAAGGTAAGCGACTCGTAAAGCCCCGAATCCTCGCACAAAACGCCCGTCCTCCCGCGAAGGGAGATATCGTATTCGGGGTTTTTCCCAAACACTCGCACGTCCCCGCTGTCGGGTTTGTACAGCCCGAGAATCGTCCGAAGTATCGTGGTCTTCCCCGCCCCGTTATGCCCCAAAAGCCCGAGTATCCCGCCCTTTTCCACGTTCAGGTTAAGCCCGTCAAGCGCGTACACGTTCTTAAACTTCTTAACCACGTCCTTCATTTCAATCATATATTCCACGCGCAACCCTCCTCTATTTTGTATAGTTTACCATACATTTTTATCCCTGTCAAGGTTAAATTGACAAAGAGCGTACCCCGTGGTAAAATTTACAAAAAACAGGAGTTGATAGCTTTGGACATACGTTTTGGAATCGCGGGGCTTGGAGCAATCGCGAACAGATTCGCAAAGGTGATTAATTCGGACGAAACAAGCGGAGTCGTACTCTCCGCCGTCGCCTCAAAGGACGCGGGGAGGGCGGCGGCGTTCGCAAAGACCCATAACTCTTCTTGTTTTTACGGGAGCTATGAAGAACTTGCGGACGACCCGAACATAGACATAGTATACATTGCGACGACGCACAATTTCCACTTTGAGAACGCGAAACTTTTCATAGAACGCGGCAAAAACGTAATCTGCGAAAAGCCTTTTTTCCTGACAAAAAAGGACGCGGAGGAGATATACGCGCTTGCCAAAGAAAAGAATGTTTTTGTTATGGAGGCAATGTGGACGCGCTGTCTTCCCGCCTTTCGAAAAACCCTTGAATGGGTGCGAAGCGGGCGAATAGGCGACGTGAAACTGATTGACGCGTCCTTTTGTTTCAACACCCCTTTCGACCCCAAAAACCGCCTTTTCAACCCCGAGTTGGCGGGCGGCGCGTTGTATGACGGCGGGGTATACCCCATCGAGTTTATCACGGGAATCGCGGGGCAAACGCCGAACGCCGTCAACGCCTTTGCGGTAAAAGGGAAATCGGGCGTTGACGAGTACGCGACAGTCGACCTGTCTTTTCAAAACGGCATACTGGGGCAGGCGCGCTGCGGCGTTTCCGTCTTTGCGAACAACGACGCCCATATATACGGCACACGCGGGAGCATACACATAGATTACTTCATAGGAGCAAAGACATGCGAACTCCGCGACGAAAACGGAAACACCGCCGAACGCTTTGAATCCTCTTTTGAAGACGGCTTTTGTTTTGAAATCAACCACGCCGCCGCGTTACTCCGCGAGGGCAAAAAAGAAAGCGGCTTAATCTCGTTTTCGGACACAATCGACTGCGCGGGGATTTTTGACATTGTGAGGGAGCGGTGCGGTTTGATATGAACATAATATTTGTGGGGCTTGGCGGGTTTGTCGGCAGCGTCCTGCGCTTTCTTGTATCCAAATTTGTACAGCTTGACAAATTCCCCGCGCAAACCCTAATCGTAAACGTCGCCGCCGCGTTCGCAATCGGCTGTGTAATCGGCTGGGAACGGGCAAACGGCGCGTTCCCCCCTCGCGTGAAACTCTTCCTAACGACGGGAGCGTTGGGCGGGCTCAGCACTTTCTCGGCTTTCAGTCTGGAAACCGTTCAGCTGTTTGAAAACCGTATGTACGCCGCGGGTCTTCTTAACGCCGCCCTGAACGTCGTACTCTCCCTTGCCGCCGTACTAATCGGCATAAAACTTAATTCCTGACAAATATGTTGTTTGTATTTGTATTTTTTACTCTAAATTACCTGTATACAAATTCACTTCCCCACGTTATAATTGTGTATATGTAAACAGGGGGGATATGTATGAGAATAAACAAGGAAGTTGCCGCGCCTCGGATTTACATCGAAAAAGTCATATGCAACTGTTGCGGGGAGGAAATCCGCAAGGATAAATTCGGCTATTTTGATGATTATATAAGCATTGAGAAAACGTGGGGATACGGCTCGGAGTTTGACGGGGAAACCCATGTTATCGACATTTGTTCTCATTGCTATGGTGAGTGGCTGCTAAAATTCGCCAACAGTCCCAGTTTTCACAAAGAAGACGCTGAACTTTTAGAATGTTAAAAAACACCCATAGTACCCAAAAAGAGAAGACACTCTCTTCTCTTTTTTTTTGAGATAACGCAAAAATCGTATTGACAAAAGCTCTTTTATGAATTATAATGAAGTACTACACATATGACGGGAATAAGTTTGTTTACATATCCCTAATACTATGAAAGGAAAACGAACAGAATCGGGGCGTGCATAAATGGTAAATATATACGGGAATCTTATGGCAAAAAACGCGTATCTGAACCACAAACAAGAGGCGAGTAAGCAGGTGAAACACCAAGGGAGGCTTAACTCGGGCTATCGTATCAACTCCTCCGCCGACGACGCGGCGGGGCTTTCTATCTCTGAAAAAATGCACGCCCAAATCAGGGGGCTTGCCCGCGCCTCCGAAAACGCGCAAAACGCCGTCTGTCTCACGCAAGTCGCGGATTTCGCCCTCGGCGAGACCACCAATATGCTCGTTCGTATGCGCGCGCTCGCGATACAAGCGGCAAACGACACCAACAGCGACTCCGACCGCGACAAACTAAACGAGGAATTTCAGCAGCTCAAAACAGAGATAGACCGAATCGCGTGGACGACCGAGTACAACGGCAAAAAACTACTTTGGGGCAACAGCGGCGAAGAGGGTATGACTATTCCCGCCCGCGAAGTTCCCGCCTTTGCGGGGAGCGGATACCACCCCGCCGTTCCCGCCTATGCGGGGGACGGATACCAGCCCGCTATTCCCGCCCATTCGGTGACCGTCGCCGTTCCCGACGCTCCGGGCGAGGGTTGGCATCCCCCCGTGACCACAGGAGGAGCTTGGTATGTCGGCGACACGAAAACCGAAGGCACACTCGGACTCCCGCCCGACTATACCCTTGGCAATTTTATCGACGGATTTACTATGCCCAGCGGAACGTTGGACTGGTCTGATTCAACTTGGAAAATTCAGGTTCGTGATGACTTAAATGCGTTAGGCTATTCGGCTGAGTTCTTTGACGGTACATATCTTGGAGAACTTAACGTTAACAAGAGAGTTTATTTTTTCGGTCCTAACACTATCTTTCCCGATACCGTAAATGTTGGAGAAAAGGATTATACTAAACCTAGAGCAGAAGTTTATATGGTTCTAGGTGTTGGTTCAGACATTACCGTCAAGGACCAAGGACACGCCCTTATCATTGAAGAAGGCGCAACGGTAATCAACAACGGCACTATAACAAACTACGACCTCGACGGCACAGGCAATGACTTTGTTATCGGACGCGGGGGTACTTTCATAAATAACAGCGGAGGCAAAGTCCTCGGAAGTACAGACCCTTTCACAGGCGGCGGAAATTCGACCGCCGCTCTCGGCAACCTTCCTCTTAACGGACAGGACATTATGGAACGCGTCAAAATTGACGGAGGAAATTTTATAAATCTTGGCGAGATTAAAGGACTCTATTTTGAACTTATAAACAACGGCACCTTTGAGGACTATGCCGCAAACCTGAAAGAATACTTTATGTTTTCGGGTTGGGATGGCGGACTCGCGAAGTACAAAGATTACACAGGAATCAAGTATGACGTGGAGATTACTCCCGACGGAGTCGGACTCACCACAGGCGTGGCGGTTATGAACCTTTACAAGGTCGGTTCTCTCCAGTGGCCTTTGGTGGACTCGGGGTCACAAAACATATACAAAGGCAGCGGTGTCGGTGTCGATATGTCCGGGCAGCCTCTGAACGACAGAACAGAAAAAGACTACACGATTAACGGAACGTACTCGATAGACCCCGTAACGGGCAAACTAATGGTGACTTTTGAGACAAGCGAGTTCGCGGAGGCGTTGACGAACGGGGGCAGCACTATGTTCGACCCGCCCGAACTCCCAAACGCCGTGTTTGAAACGATAGGCACTAAGATTAACTATTATTTCGACGAAACGGGCGGGGGTACTGTGACAACGCCGGGCTGGTGGGACAAAGACCCTGTTCCCGCCCACGAAGAATCCAAATGGGTGGACGAGGTAGCCGAATCGTGGACGAATCCGCCTACACCCGCCAAAGCCGAATACTGGGACGACCCCCCAAGACCCGCCTACACAATCCCCGCGCAGGTGGTAGAACCGAGAAAAGGACTCTACTTTCAAGTCGGCGCGAACTCGTGGCAGGCAATCCAGATGAACCTGTACGCGATGAACACCTACCGACTGGGTTCGTATGACCAGAGCGGGCAGCTGATTATGAACCTTTTCGGCACAAATATTTCCTCAAACGGTATCGGGGGGAAGGCCGAAAACGGAAAAGACATCGCCCCGAAACTCGAAAATATGCAGCGGGTGACAGAGTTCGACAGTAACGGCAACCAAATTTGGCCGGACGAAGATACTATGACCGTCCTCAAGGTTATCGACGATTCGATTAATATGGTCACCTCTCTCCGCTCAAAATTCGGCGCAATGTCGAACCGAATCGAGCATACCGCGAAAAGCCTCGACATATCGGGCGAACAACTCTCGGACGCAGACAGCCGCATACGTGACGCGAATATGGCACGGGAAATGCTCGAGTACACCCAAAGCCGCATTAGGGACGACGCGGGCGGAATGATTATGGTTCACGTAAAAAATACGAACGCGTCATTTGTAAACCAACTTCTTAACGGATAATTAAACGTTTATTAACAATCCAGTCATAATTGATTTCTCTAGGAAAATCAATGTACTTAGACGTGGTTAAAATTGGAAAAACATAGGAAAACTTCTGATTTCCTGATACGGGCGTTAATTCGGCGTAGTTCTTTGTTGTAGGCTTCGACTTCGCGATTGATGTCGCCATGGTTGGTTTTTATCCCGCACCGCTCCAGCTGCATTACGGCGACGCCGAGATGAAAGGTGGGCTTTTCTTCTTTGCCCTGCCGCTCAAAGCTTCGGTGGTTAATCGTTTCTGGAAATCCGTGAGCGGCAAGCGCGGCGTTCGTAGCATCAGCCCACGCCACCCGCCAGACTTCCGCTTTATCGCAGTCATTCCAATCGGTCGTTGCCATGGCGCGGCTTTTGTAACAGTGCGTTTTCGGGTCATAGATTTTGTTGCCGCTCTCGTCCAATTCATAGACTTTCGTAAACTTCGCGTCCCAAGAACCGTCCTCGTTAAACGGTCGCATTGTGGGGCAACATATCTCTTTATGCACAACGCGGATTTTCTGGTCGTAATCAAACGTGTGTCCGTCATATTCGTTCGTAAGTTTGTCGCCGCTATGATACGCCGCCTTTGCGACTGCCGAAGTGCCTGTGCCGCGTGTCACGATTTTTAGGTTCAGATGAAATATAGCCATAGCGTCATTCCTTTCTTGTAAAATGCGCGAAGCACGATTTTTTTCGTGCCAACAGGCACGAAACGCTGTAATACCGCAACAAGAACCAAAAAAACCGCGAAAGCCCCTCGTGGATTGAGATATTAAACGAATACGGCACAGAGGTGTTTTGATATTTTATTTCCGTCAAATTTCCGAAACGCGAACTGTTAGACGCGCCTGTCCCGAACCCGACGTTCGGGTCGGTGTCATAAGTTCCGATAACAACGGGTGTATCGTTTGTTTTAACGGAAAAAGCCGTGTCGTTTTCCTGAATCCCGTCAAGCATTTGTACAGGCGAAAACGCGCCGCCGAAAGCTTTTGTCTTTTCAAACACTGCGCTTAAAATGTTCTTATAGTCCGTGGTATATGTTCTTACTGGTTGTTGGTTGTTTTCTGTTCCCACTTAATCATCTCCTTAATTTTTCCGATACCGCGCTATAACCGCGCTGAAGGGGTTTTGCGTCCGCCGTGTCCATAGTTTTACGTCGTTGCGGACAAATTTTATTTTATGTTAATACCTCTGGTGTATCCGCTGACGGCGGCGCAGTTTTTCTTCTCGGATAACCCTACCGCGTCGCTGAACTCAAGGTATTTCTGCCGTATCGAGGTGGTTTTCGCCTTTGCCGTTCTTTCCGCGCTTTTTTTATCGCCCGAAGCCTTGAACGCGTTCGCCCTGTCTTTTTCGCGCCTAAGCGCAAGTTCAAATTCGCGCTGTCTTTGTTCGGCTTGATAGGGCGTGTAGGCTCTCCCCTCGAAATCCTTTGTTGTACATTCCTGTTTGATTATTTCTATAAGTTGGCTTTCGGTATAGGTCGGCGGGGATAATCCCAAAATAATTGGATACGCCCTGTGGTTGCAATTTAGAGTGCCGATTTTGCGTTTAAGCCCATTATTTAACTTTTCGTACTCATTTAAACTATACTGTTTCCCTTGTATGTACAAGTGGTCTTCGGCGCAACCCCCGTGTACGTTTATCTCGTATCCGTCCCCGCCTATCTGCTCCCGCAACCGCTCATTCTGCGCCGCGCTTAACATTCCCATACCGCTCCGAAAGGCGTTAAGCACGGAAGAATCTAAACGGCGGTGATACGCCCTTTTGTCTATATTATCATAGGAAATTACTTTCAAACCGTTGTCGGATAGCGTTTTTGTCGCCGTTCTCATTGCGTCCCAATAATCTGTTGTGCCGCTTCGCACCTGCAATATCGCATAATCTACCGCGTCCTGATATACCTGTTGCAAAGGCTTATTTAACGCCGTCCCCGCGCCGAATGCCATTGTGCCCGATAAGCCGTTGCCAATCATACCCGCTATTTGCGTATTCGTGACTACCGCTACATCCGCAACCAACCCGAGCATAATCGGATTTTCATAAAACGGAACGACAGGAACGCCCAATTTGTCAAATACCGATTTTTGGAAATCATAATCTTCTATCGCCGCCTGAATATATAAATCCTCCAGTCAAACACCGCCTCATACTCGCCCCGCGGGGTTAAATTGTTCGCGTTCGCAAGAACGTCAAAGGCGTATAACAAGTCGCGTATGCCTACTTCTAGGCGTTTTCTTATCGTATCCACAAGCGAGAACGTGTCCTTGGTACTCCGCCGTATTTCCGTGGCTGTGGCGTTCGCGGTATCCATATTTGTGAGAACGCCCTTGGCAACCACGGCGAACAGCATTTGTTTAACGCCCGATATAGTGACTATCGGTTGCAGCATAGCTCATTCTTCCACAAGCGCGATTGAAATCTCGTTACCGTCCTTCCTGTAACGCCCTCTGCTCAATGGTATATAATCCGTCATTTTCTAAAGTATGGTACTCTATCCGCGTGAACTGCCGATTATTTTTTTGTATCGTTTCGGCAATAAACCCCGCCTTTCTGATGTGTTTCCCAGAACTTTCAATCACAAGGAAACGGTCTTGCGGGATAATGTCAACGTCTATGTGTTCGCCGTCGATACAGAGTTTCAGCACAACGCCGCCTGTCCCCAAAATCCGCGACGTAATCGTCCCCAAATTGTCAATTGTAGATTCAAGATATTCATTGAACAATTATATTTATATCCTTCGTGTCACTAAATTTTTTGGCGTGTTCCTGATTTTCCGCAACCTTGCTTTCCTCGGTACTCGTCTTGATATTGGTTTGAAATCGATAACGATTTTATTCAAACTTTGCAACCATTTCATAGAATAATCGACGCGCCACGAGCTCTAATACCGTATTCGTATAAATCCGCTATCGACTTTGGCTCTGCCGAATCACAGTATAAATCTTCGCCGTTTAGGCGCGGCTTGATTATTTCCACTAGTTCTCTGTTGGGCTTTTTGTTGGCGGTATATTCGTCGAATATATAAAGAATTCCCCGCGCCGCGTCGTGATGTGAACGAGTGAACGCCGCGATATCGGGATACCAGCCGAAATCAAGCCCGTTGTATCTTCTGTCAAAATTCTTTATCTCCGCGTCGGCGATTTCCCTTAGTTCGACGTTCTCAAACACGCTCCCGCCCGTCCCGTTCGGAACGCCTAAATATTCGTGTTCATAGGCGGCGGGGTTTATCTCCCTAAGATATTCCGCGTCATTCACA
>BNUF01000040.1 GCA_025997155.1 Clostridia bacterium | reverse complement strand
CTATGGCGGGTACGCTCGTCACGGCGGCGGCGCGTTCTCGGGCAAAGACCCCACGAAGGTTGACCGTTCGGCGGCATATATGGCGCGTTATGTCGCAAAAAACATCGTCGCGGCAAAACTCGCCTCAAAATGCGAAATTCAGATTGCTTACGCTATCGGAGTGGCGAAACCTGTGTCGGTTTATGTCGATACTTTTGGAACAGGCAAACTTTCGGACGAAAAACTGCTTGAACTTATCGACAAAAATTTCGACCTGCGTCCGACGGCGATTATCAGAACCCTTGACCTTCGCCGCCCTATTTACCGCAAAACCGCCGCTTACGGGCATTTCGGACGAGACGAGTTCCCGTGGGAACAAACGGACGTTGCGGAAAAACTTAAGAGCCAGATATAACACGAGGGGGGATTTCCCCCCATACATATGTAGGTGAATGTATTGATACTTATTGTAGCGGAAAAACCGTCTGTGGGACGCGACATAGCGCGGGTTTTAGGCGTTTCCAAAAAAGGAGACGGGTTTTTGCAGTCCGAAAAATATATTGTGTCGTGGGCAATCGGGCATTTGGTTACTCTGTTCGAACCCGACGACTATGACCCCGACTTGAAAAGATGGACGCTTGGGAGTTTGCCGATAATTCCCGAAGAGATTAAGATAAAGGGTATCAAGGAAACGAAAGACCAGTTGATAAAACTCAAGAATCTTATGCACCTTAATGAAGTTGAGGAAATTGTTTGCGCGACAGACTCGGGACGCGAGGGCGAATTGATTTTTCGGCATATCTATAATATCGTTAAATCCAAAAAACCCGTAAAGCGGCTGTGGATTTCGAGTATGACGGACGAAGCTATAAAAAAAGGCTTCAGTATGTTGAAAGATATGTCGGATTATGACTTTTTGTATCAATCCGCCAAATGCAGGCAGGAAGCGGATTGGTTGGTCGGGATAAACGCCACGCGCGCATATACAAAGGTTTACGGGGCGTTGCTGTCCCTTGGGCGTGTTCAAACGCCGACGCTTGCGATTTTGACGCAAAGGCAAAAGGAGATTAACGCCTTTAACGCGAAGGATTATTGGGAAGTTAAGGCAATTTTTGAGGATTATAACGGTATTTATATAGACAAAGAGGATAACTCAAAGATATACAAGGAAGAGGACGCGAACGGGATTGCCGAAAAGGTAAACGGCAAGAAGGGCGTTATCGCCTCTGTTGAAACGGACGAGAAAAGGCAGCTGCCGTACTTGCTGTATGACTTGAATAACTTGCAAATGGATTGCAACAGGCGGTACGGGTTTTCGGCGAAAAAGACGCTCGACATAGCGCAGCAGCTATACGAAAAGCACAAGACGATTACGTACCCGCGCACGGACAGCAGGTATCTTTCGACTGATATGGAGTCTAAGCTGCCCGCTCTTGTTGACAAATTGTCGCGTGAACCGTCGTACACGCCCTACACGGATTATATAAAGGGCCTTGCGAAACTCCCGATTACAAAGAGAATCATAGACGACACAAAAATAACCGACCACCACGCCATAATTCCGACGGGGTATATCTCAAAGGGTATGAACGCGGACGAACGGCGCGTGTACGACCAAGTCTGTAAGAAGTTCCTTCAGGCGTTTTTTCCGCCGTATATTTACAGCGTTACCAAAATAATTACAATTGCCGAAAACGAAAGATTTTTGTCAAAAGGGACGATAATAATACAGCTAGGGTTTATGGAACTTTACCAAAACGATAACGCCGAAAAAGACGATAAGAACAAGGACGACAGCCAAAAACTGCCTCCTTTGGTAAAGGGGCAGGAAACCGCGGTGACGGACGTTTCCGTTTTGCGAAAAAAGACCAAGCCTCCCCAGCAGTACACCGAGGCGACGCTCCTTTCCGCGATGGAGAACGCGGGGCGGTTTATAGACGACGAGGAGTTAAAGGAGCAGCTCAAGGGTTCGGGAATCGGTACGGCGGCGACCCGCGCGGGTATAATCGAGCGGCTTTTGACGGTTAAATACATTGAACGCAAGGGCAAAAACATAGTTCCGACCGAAAAAGGAATGAATATTATAGAAATCGTGCCGAAAGAACTTAGTTCGCCCGAGACGACGGGCAAATGGGAACGCGGGCTTAACCTTATCGCGGGCGGGAAAATGGAGCCCGAGCGGTTTATGGGGAGTATCGAACGGTACACGCGCTATCTCGTACAAGAAGCTCGGACAAATATACGAAGAGACATAGTCTTTAAAGAGGAGAACTCTTATGCCGATAAAAATCCCGGACAACCTGCCGGCGGGTAAACAGCTCGAACAGGAAGATATATTCTTAATGGACGAAACGCACGCGTACAAACAGGACATTCGCCCGCTTAAAATCGCGCTTTTGAACCTTATGCCGCGAAAACAGGTGACGGAGGAACAAATTCTGCGGCTTATCGGAAACACGCCGCTGCAAGTCGAGGTAACCCTGTTATATATGGAAACTCACGAACACAAGCACACGTCTCTCGAATATTTCACAAACTTTTACACGCCTTTCGCGGATATTGAGGGTATGAAATTTGACGGGCTTATTATCACGGGCGCGCCTGTCGAGCAAATGCCCTTTGAGGAAGTCAGCTATTGGGCGGAACTTACGAAAATTTTGAGTTGGTGCGACAAAAACGTGAACAGCGTTATGAGCATTTGCTGGGGAGCGCAGGCGGCGTTGTATTATTATTACGGCATCCCGAAGTATCCTCTTGACAAAAAAATGTTCGGCGTTTTTCCTCACAAAAAGTGCCGCAAAGGGGAAATCCTTATGCGCGGGTTTGACGAGATTTTTTTTACGCCTCATTCGCGACACACCGAAATCCACCGCGAGGATATTCTCAAAATACCAAACCTCAAGCTGCTTGCGGAATCGGAGGAAAGCGGCGTTTGCATTGTCGCAAACGAAACGAATACGCGGGTTTTTATCACGGGACACCCAGAGTACGACCCGATAACGCTCAAGGAAGAATACGAACGCGATTTGGCGAAAAATTTGCCGATTGAGCCGCCGAAGCATTATTTTGAGGACGACGACCCGGCGAAATCCCCCGTTGTGCGCTGGAGGGCTCACGCACACATTTTTTTCGCGAATTGGTTAAACTATTGCGTGTATCAAACCACGCCTTATGATATAAGTAAGATAGGGCATAAATTTGGAGTGTGATTTTTTGTGGACGCAGGTCCCGAACAGAGTATTGTTTTAGTTGTGCTGTTATGTCTTTCGGCGTTTTTTTCCGCCGCAGAAACGGCTCTCACGTCAATCAACAAAATCAGGCTGGCGACCCTCGCGGACGAGGGGAGCAAAAACGCCGTACTGGTGCAAGAAATTTTGGAGAACCCGAAAAAACTGCTTAGTTCCATACTGATTGGGAATAATCTGGCGAACATAGGCGCGACGGCGATTGCGACTTCCATAGCAATCAAAATAGCGGGGAACAGCGCGGCGGCTCTTGGCGCGGCGACTGTCGCGCTCGCGTTGCTGATTTTGATTTTTTGCGAGATAACCCCGAAAACGTTATCGACCCAAAACCCCGAGAAAATCGCTCTCGTGGTTGTACGCCCGATAATGTTTATCGTGTTTGTTTTTACGCCTTTTTTTGTTATGTTTAACGCGGTGACGACTTTTTTGCTGATAATTACCAATAATTACCAAAAAGACCCTCCGCCTGTAATCACCGAGGCGGACCTCAAGACAATGGTGACGGTCAGCCACAAAGAGGGGATTATCGAACACGAAGAAAAAACTATGATGCACAATATCGTCGAATTCGGCGACTATCACGCCTCCGACGTTATGGTTGCGCGGACGCACGTTTCGGCGATTCCCGATACCGCGACTTTTTCGGAGATAACAAAGGTGTTCAAGAACGAGCATTTTTCAAGATTGCCCGTTTATCATGAAAATATCGATACAATCGTGGGGGTTTTGTACCTCAAGGATATTTTCCGCGAGAGCGCAAAGAACTTCGACGTAAAGAACTATATGCGCGAGCCGTATTTTACATACGAAACAAAGCCGCTTTCGCAGCTGTTTATTATAATGCGTACAGAACGGATTCCTATGGCGGTTGTGTTAGACGAGTACGGCGGCACGTCGGGCATTGTCACTCTTGAGGATTTGATTGAAAAGATTGTCGGCGGGATTTATGACGAATACGATGACGATTTTTTAGAGATTCAAAAAATTGACGATAATGTGTATCTTATTTTGGGAGAAACAAAACTTGAGGACGTGAACGAAGAAGTAGCGATTAACTTTGAATCCAAAGATTACGATTCTATCGGCGGGTATGTTTTGGGGCTTTTGGGAGAAATTCCCGAAAAAGGCGAATTTTGTGAGGAAGATTTTGAAGATTTCAGCGTGAAATTTACGGTTGAAAGTATCGAAAAAAACCGTATCGAAAAGGTTAAACTGGAAATTATACCCAAAATTGATGAGGTTTCTTCGGAAGAGGAGGAAAAATCTGACGAATAGTTATAAGACGGTTAAAGCTCTCTGTTCAGGTGAACTCACGGAGAAAAAATCGAAATTTACCGCCTACGTTTGCCCCGTTTCGGGCGAGGAGGACGCGGTTTCTTTTGTGGATAAGATAAAGAGGCAAAACCACGACGCAAGGCACAATTGCTACGCGTACCGACTGGCGAACGGCAAAGAGAAATTTTCGGACGACGGGGTTTGTCCGCGCATATTCGGGAGTGGTGAGGGAAGTTCTTAAGGGGCAAGACCTTGTTTAAATGGCGTTATGCCAGAATTTGACGGTTACTGTCGCTTACAACCAACTTTATTCTCCTGTCTTCTTTTTCTTATCAGTACATTCTTTGCTTCGTTCGTTGTCAAAACCTATGAAACGAACGTGTTGTTGACTTATGTAGGTTTATGTTGTATAATATGCGTGGGTTTTTGAAAATATAGCCTAAAGGTCTAAACTTGACCTATAAGTCTATGAAACCCAGTATATTCGGACTTTGGGGGAGTACGAATAAATCCCCTGCAACTGGCTATTTATATGGGTTCTTAAAAGATATGGGTCAAGTTTAGCCTAAAGGTGTGTGCAATATGAATAAATTTATCGCTACAATTATAATCGAAATTGTCATTACTATTCTGACAGGCTTGATTTCATTTGACCACGGGACAAAAACTCCAGACGGTGAATTAACAGAGCGAAATTCTCAATTAATGACAGAGGTGGTCTATTGGAAAACTAAAGCAAGTGAATTACCGCCCCCAGACGATGATTCAGGAAATCCTACGAATCCAAAACTTGAAGATGAATTTAATAGTGTGCGAATGGAACTTAATAAAGCAAACAACGACATTTCAACATTGAATAAACAATTAAGAGAAGCCAGAGATAATCTTACTACTGCGGAGAATAATTTCAGCGATGCAAACCGTGAAATTTCAACCCTGAGAACACAACTGGAAGAAATTAGAAACAACCCTCCAGTTAGTATCCCTCTTGCGGACAGCGGATACTTAGTAGATATTTCTCCTGCATATAAATCAAGCGGAGCAGTAGAATATTCAAGTAAATTTGCAGATGGAAATTCATTTGAAATAGATGGGGAAACATACTATAATGGTTTAACTTTGAGTGGTGAAGGTGGTGCCAGTTCTCATAAGTTAAATAAAAAATACACAAAAATAACTGGAATTTTAGGTTATGTAGCAAAGGGTACCGACCTTGGGTATGGACATTTAGATGTATATTTGGATGACAAATTAGTACACGAAATTCCAGTAACAACAGATATGAAAGCACGTCAGTTTAATATTGACGTGACAGGAATAGCTCAACTGAGATTTGAGTTGGAGTCTACATATGCAACATACGGATATGCTAATGTTACCATAGAATAAGAACAGTTAGAAGAAATTTGCAAAATGAACCTCTTGTTACTTGTTTTTTTTGACTATTCGGCGTATTTTCTAAAATCCTCCGCTTGCTCAAAAATTTTCAACCTTCAACATTTTTGACAAAAATTGATGAGGTTTCTCTGGAAGAGGAGGAAAAATCTGACGAATAGTTATAATACGGTTAAAGCTCTCTGTTCAGGTGAACTCACGGAGAAAAAATCGAAATTTACCGCCTACGTTTGCCCCGTTTCGGGCGAGGAGGACGCGGTTTCTTTTGTGGATAAGATAAAGAGGCAAAACCACGACGCAAGGCACAATTGCTACGCGTACCGACTGGCGAACGGCAAGGAGAAATTTTCGGACGACGGCGAACCGTCGGGAACGGCGGGAGCTCCTATGCTTAGCGTTTTGCGGAGTTTCGGCGTTTGCGACACGGCGGTTGTGGTGACGCGGTATTTCGGCGGGGTACTTCTTGGGACGGCGGGGCTTGTCCGCGCATATTCGGGAGTGGTGAGGGAAGTTCTTAGCGGGCAAGACCTTGTTGAAATGGCGTTATGCCAGAATTTGACGGTTACTGTCGCTTACAATATGGTTTCAAAAATACAATATGAATTGTCTAAGAAAAATGTCGTGAAGACGGACATAGAGTATGCGGAAAACGTGACGTTCTCTATCTGGGTCGCCAAACCCTCCGATTTTGAGAAAGTCGCGGATTTTTCGGCGGGCGAGAAAACTTTCCTTGCCTTACCATAAGTTTTGTGGTAGACTGATACCGTGAGGAGGGCTGTTTTAATGAAGCCTAAATTCAGCGTAAAAAAAATCACCGTCACCGCAATGCTGGCGACTATTTCCTTTATACTTATGCTTTTCGAGTTTGCGATTCCGATATTTCCGTCCTTTCTTAAACTTGACCTGTCCGACGTTCCCGCTCTCTTTGGCTCGCTTGCTTTTGGGCCGTGGTGCGGCGTGTTTGTCGGGCTTATAAAAAACCTAATCCATTTGCTAAGGACGTCGACGGCGGGAATCGGCGAACTCGCGAACTTCATTATCACCGCCTCTTTGGTGTTCACGGCGGGGCATATATACCGAAAAAGCAAAACACGCGGCGAAGCTCTGCTTGCTATGTTCGCGGGCGTGCTTGCTATGACGTTCGTCGGAGCTTTCGCGAATTATTTTATACTTTTTCCGATTTACACAAAATTTATCCCAGAGGAAACCATAATAGCCCTGTGCGCCGCGATTATCCCTATGGTAAAGACGCTGCCGCAGGTGATTCTTTTTACGATAGTCCCGTTCAACCTTTTCAAGGGAATTATAATAATACTCGTGACACAGTTTCTTTACGGACGGTTGTCAAAATATATTGAATATGAGGAGTAGCTCTTATGGAAGACATTTTTACGGAAACAGGCGAAAAACGCACGATTCTTACCGAAAAAGGACACCGCGACCTTGAGACCGAGCTCCGCGAGCTCAAAGGCGTTCGCCGCAAGGAAGTCGCCGAAAAAATCAAGGAGGCGCGGGGACAGGGCGACCTTTCCGAGAACGCGGAGTATGATTCCGCGAAGGAAGAACAGGCGCAGATTGAGGCGCGTATCGTCGAACTTGAGAATATGCTCAAGACCGCTAAGGTTATCGAGGGCGGCGCGTCTAAGGACACGATTACCCTCGGCAGCAGCGTGCGAGTTTTGGACGTTGAGCTGGGTGCTGAAGAGGACTATACGATTGTCGGGAGCGCGGAGGCGGACCCCTTCAACGGCAAAATTTCCAACGAGTCGCCGCTCGGCAAGGCTCTTCTCGAGAAATCGGCGGAAGACGCGGAACCTTTGGGGCATAAAGTCGGCGACATAATTACCGTTGACGCGCCGGACGGAAACATTGAATACAAAATTATCGATATAAATTAATACACGCCGCGTCGTCGTCTCTTAACGCGAAAACCCCTCCTTTAACCGAATATGCCGTAAGCCCGCCGCGAAAACTTTTGTGTAAAGCCGTGACAAGCGTACCGCCGCGAAATCCGAGTCTTCGCAGCTGCGGGCAGGTTTCCCCTGTTATATACGCGCTTTCGCCGATTTCTAAATCTTTTAGTGTCATATTGTCACCGTTTTTACTGTCAATATATGTATCTTATTATGAAAAGGTTAATATTTTTCCCCAACTAGCCGAAAAATATAACATAGACTAATCTATGGGGGCTAATTATGAATATGACCGACACAGCATCGGCTGTTTCCGCAAAATCGACAAGCGTGTTTCGCGTGGACGCAAAGACGCACGGGCAAAACCCCCTTGCGGAACGCGCAAACTCATACGTTACCGCGACAGTGACGAAAAATGACGGGAAAAATATGACGCTGACGATTGCGGCGAAAGTCCTCGGGACGGAGGCGGATTTCTCGTTTGAGGCGGACGCGTCTAAGGTTTCGGGGCAAGTCGGCGACGAACTTGTTTTTCAGATTCTTAAGGCGGAAAACGGCGCGGTGACGCTCAAACAGATACGCGAAACGGCAGAGAACACGAACAACGCGAACAGGACTTTTGCGGGAAATCTCGCGAAGGAATTGTTTGAGAAACACGGGTTTGACGACGATACGATTGCGGAGCAAAAAGAACAGAAACAGATTATGGACGCTGTTTCTAAGGTGAAACGGCGGCTTAGCGCGGTTTCCCAGAACGCGACGAGGGCGGCTATCGGCGCGCTTGCGTCGTCGGGGCTTTCGATTGAGAAACTGAACCTTGACGCGCTTAGTATTGTGACGAGAGAAGCGCAGACGGACTTGGACTTGGCGGAAACGGGCGCGAAACTTTTGGCGGAGGACAGCGAAAACGCCCCCGACCCAAGACAGGAAAACGCCGCCAAAATTTTGCAAGTCTACAACCTTGACGCTAGCTCTAAGAATTTAGATAAACTTTCTGCTTTTGATGATAAGTGGCAAAAAATACAAAGTTTGACAAAAGATGAGGTCTGTTCCGTTTTAAGTTCAAAAAAGCCGCTCACGGTGGACAACATATATATCGAAAAGTTTTCCTACTATATGTCGGACAAGGCGAACAGTTTCGGACTCGACAAGGAGATAAGCAGATTCCTTTCGGAGGAGAGTTTTCAGGAAACTCCCGAAAACACGGAGTGGGCGAAACGGCTGATTGAATACGACATACCTCTTACGCGTGAGAATATGAACAAAGCGTTGTTTTTGTCGGAAATAAACAAACTGAACGATAAGAGTGTGTACAGGACGGCTTGTCATAATATCGAGATTGGCAAAAACACGGGGGACATAAACCTGTACAAGGCGCGGACGCAGCTTTTGATTCAGGACTACAACAACGTTATCGAGAGGTTGCCTAAGGTTACGGCGAACGACATACAGACCGCGCTCTCGAACAACGTACCGCTCACCCTGCAAAACGTCACGGCGATTGCGGACGGCAAATTCGAGCCTGTTTTTGAGCAAAACAAGCTGCCTCAGCAGACGTTGCCCATACCCGCGTCAAAAGAAGCTCTCGCGGCGCGAATCAGTCTTCTCGAGATTCAGTATAAACTTACCGTCGAGGCGGCGACGCGCCTTGCGAACAAGGGAATTAACATAAACGTGATGCCTGTCGCGAACGCGCTTGAAACTCTGCGCCGAATGGAGCGGAGTTCCTACGAAACGAATTTCCGCGTGATGAACGCCCCCGCGACAGAAGAAAATATGGGCAAGATTACCGCGCTTTATGACAAAATCCGCGCCCTTCCGCCGCTTACGAACTCTGTTTTCGGCGACGTTCTCACAAAAAAAATCGACTTCTCGATAAACGGGCTGCACGATTCGGTGACGCGTTCGCGGAAATTTGACGCGTATGAAGCCGCCGCGACTAGGTTTAACCAGAAATACGGCGACGGGTTTGAAAAGGTTGAGGGGCAATTCGGGGATTTGCTGAAACGCCTTGGAATAGAGAAAACCGACGACAATATACGCGCCGCGCAGATTTTGTCGAAAAACAATATCGACGTGAATCAGGAGAATTTGCTGAAGGTGCTTAATATCGACCTTAAGGTAAATTCGATATACAACAGGTTGCACCCGAATATCGCCGTGGATATGCTTAAAAATAACCTTAACCCCGCCGAAATGCACGTGGACGAGGTTCTGGAATATATTGACAAATTCAACGACGAATACGGGACTTCCCTCAAGGACAAGATAGCCGAATGTATACTTGAAATGGAAG
Source organism: Clostridia bacterium (assembly GCA_025997155.1). GTDB lineage: Bacteria > Bacillota > Clostridia > Lachnospirales > WQUN01 > BNUF01. Next base: position 7,719 of record BNUF01000040.1, on the reverse strand, counting down.
ACAAAAAGGAACTTGACACAAGCACAAAGGATTCCGTCCTTGCGATATACCGTATGCTTGCCGCAATCCAGAAAAACGGCGGCGCGGCGCTGGGCGTGGGACTTAGGAGCGAGAGTACCGAAACTTTGGGCAACTTGTTTAAGAATACGAAATATTACAACCGGCACGCGAACAACGTCTCGAATATGGATTTTGTGATTGACGACAAGAGCCTTATCAAGACGCGTCCGAACGTGACAAAGGTGACGGCGGGGGCTATTAAGGATATGCTCCAAAATAACCTTATGGGCGAAACGAACGTCAATATGCAAAAAGCCGAGGAAGCTATAGTCGCCGAAGAAATCGCGGCAAAGTCCGAGCCTAAATACGAACAGCCCGCGGGGCTTAGCCTCCTTAACTGGGAGCATAGTTCTCTTATTTTGCGCGACGTCGTTCCGAAACTTAACACGGACATTTTGGGCAAATTCGTGACGGAAAACCCCGATTTCGCAGAGACGACTCTAGACAAGGCGATTGAGCGGCTTGCGAAACTCACCGAGGGAGCTTTGGACAACGGCGCGAACGCGGACAAATACGAGAAAATGCTGAACGAGCTCAAGAACGTACCGACGCAAGTCGTGCAATGGTTGTCACAAAACGCCATTCCCGTCACAATAAACAATATCGGGGCGACGGCGAATATCGTTAAGAAAAAGTCCTTTATTGCCGATAATTTAACCGAGATAGAAAACGACATAAAAAAATCGGAAACGGACAAAGATATATTAAGAGAGTTTGAGGAAATCGGCGAGATTACGGCGCGGGATATTTCCGCGAACGCGCTTTTGACAAGGCTTGACGAGGTTTCACAGCGTCTTTCGGAAATTGAGGACGGGGTGAGCGCCGCCGACACGATGAAGCAGCTGCGGGTGTTGCAGACAGCCGTTTCACTTCAGGGGTCGCTCAACAAGCAGGACGCTAACAATCATTTCCAGATGCCTATCAAACTGCACGACAAAATCGGTTCGGCGGACATCTACGTTATGAACGAGAATCTGACGGAGGGCGGCGAAGCGAAGTTGTATATGTCGCTTAACACGACGTACCTCGGGAACGTGTCGCTTTATATCAACACGGCGGGCGACAACGCCTCCGTAAAAATCGGCGTTGAGGATTTGCTGTCGCTTGAGCGTATACAGGGGAGTCTGGGCACGCTCAAAGAGGCTATCGAGGGTGCGGGCTTTGGTATCAAGGGGCTTAGTATGAGTATCGAAAGCGTCAGAACGCCGAAAGTATTCAAAAAGTGAGGGGCTAATGGAAACTAACGGAACGTCACACAAAACCGCAAATATTCCTGAAAAAACATACGGACTTATCAACAACCTCATAAAGTATCTCGACAAACAAGACGAGGTTTATTCGCGCAAAGGGAGTGTACAGAATGGTAGTAGCAAATAATATACCCGCCTTGACGGCTATTCGGAATATGGGGCGGGCGAATAAGGCGGTCGCGAAGTCGTCAAACAATTTGTCGATGGGTTATAAAATCAATTCGGCGGCGGACGACGCGGCGGGACTCGCAATCGCGAACAAACTCCGCGTTCAGGTTGACGGACTCAACACCGCGAGCCGAAACTCGTCGGACGCGGTAGCTCTTATCCAAACGGCGGAGGGGGCGCTTAGCGAGGTGCACAGTATCCTCCAGAGAATCCGCGAACTTTCGGTTCAGGCGGCGAACGACACCCTAGCGCACGACACGGACGCGGTAAACCCCCAAGACCCCGAAAACGCCGACATTTCCAGCGACGTCGCGAAAATCCAAATGGAGGTTGACGCGCTGCTTGAGGAAATCACCGCTATTTCCAAGAAAACGGAGTACAACAAGATTAAGATATTAAGCGGCGAGGTGTATAAATATCAACCCGGCGACGAGGACAAATATCAGGATAACCCAAGCACAATGGTGAATTTTATTAACGACCTCACCTTCCAAGTCGGGCCGAACCAACATATGGAGCTTGATTTTTCTATACCGAAATTTACCAGCCGCACATTGGGGCTTGTGGGAAACGGGTTGTATGCCGATAAATCAACGCCCGACGCCGAATTCCCCGACTATGACCGCGTACATTTCGACCTCCAGTCCTACAAATTTATGTCGGATTACAAACAAACCGAGGAAGGTAAAAGAGATTACGATAACGTGGAGCGAAACAACGCGGGAGACCCTGTAAGACGGGACGGCACGGTGATTCCCGTTGACGCTTTGGGCAAACCGACAAACCCCGCCGACGAAACGGAGCTTATCCCCGTCGAAAACCCGATTACTCGGATTGACAAAGCTATCGGGTTCGTGTCGGAACTCCGCGCCAAACTCGGCGCGACGCAAAACCGCCTTGAACACACGATTTCAAGCCTTGATATAACTTCCGTTAATACGGAGGAGGCGCGTAGCCGTATCCAAGATACGGACGTCGCATACGAGATGACCGTATATTCGGCAAAGAACGTTATCGCGCAGGCGGGTATGGCGATTTTGTCGCAGGCAAACAACCGCCCGCAGTCTATCTTGCAATTGTTGAATTAATACTTGATTCGAGGTGAGCAGTAGTGACTAGATTAGAATATATCAGTATTATAAAATCCTTGAAAACTGTTCTTACGCTCGGAACAAAGGACGACGCTATCGAAATTTTGGACTTTGTGTTAAAAGAGGCGGGAGCTTTCTCCGAACAGCACAAGGAAGAATAGGGGTTTTTTGTGGACACTAAATATAAGCGTTATGTGACGCGGATTTCGTCCGCGACTTCATTCGGGCTTACTCTCGTCACCTATGAGCTGGCGGCGGAGTTCATAAAAACCTCCGAAGAGTCACTGCAAAAAAACGACCGCGACGAATACGAAAAATTTGTTGAAAAATCACGCGGCGCGGTGAAGATTCTGATAGACGCTCTCGACTACAATGTTGAAATCTCCCTTGAACTGTTTGGTTTGTACTCGTACATTGACTCACAGTTGGCGGCGGCTTATTTCACAAAAGACACCGAAAAGGCGCGGGCGGCTTTGACGGTCGCTAGGGAACTGCTTTACAGATTATACCAGAGTTTCAAGGAGATTGACCCCGAAAATTATGAAAAGACTGATTTGATATTGGCAAGATACGAGGGTTACGGGTACAGCTCTCAGTAGACACCCTAGGTGTTTACGCAGATGTGGCGGAATTGGCAGACGCGCTGGATTTAGGTTCCAGTCCGAACAGGGTGCAGGTTCGATTCCTGTCATCTGCATAAAAACATTGGCTTTACACGGGCTGATGTTTTTTTGTTGATTTTATAAAGAAAATATGATAAAATTGTAGCACAAACCGTGCGGGAGGAATAGTGTGGAAGTAGTCAACGTAGTAATAGCGATATTGTTTGCAATCGTGTTGTCAAATGTGCTGAACAACCTTTTCCCGAAACTTCCGCTGACGCTTATTCAAATCGGGTTTGGTTGTTTGCTTGCTATGACGTCGCTTGAGACTACATTGGAACTTGAACCTGAGCTTTTTATGGTTATGATAATCACGCCTCTTTTGTATCACGAGGCGGAAGTAACGGATTTATCCTCTTTGTGGCAGGTAAAAAGACCCATATTTCTTATGGCGTTTCTTTTAGTTTTTATTACGGTTTTTGCGATAGGATTTTCGGTACATATGCTGATTCCCGCGATACCGATTGCGGCGTGTTTCGCGCTTGGAGCGATACTCGGACCGACTGACGTCGTCGCGGTGTCGTCTCTTTCTTCTCAGATAAATATTGACGGGAAGTTGATGACGGTGCTTTTGGGCGAGGGGCTGATTAATGACGCGTCCGGCGTTACGGCGTTTAGTTTCGCCAAAGAGGCGTTGTTGACGGGGGGATTTTCGCCGTTTAGCGCGTTTACCGAACTGGTTTTTGTGTCGGTGGGCGGGCTTATCGTCGGATATCTGCTCATAAGTATCAAACGAAGTGTAATCGGCAGTTTGGAAACATTGGCGATACATAGCACGGCTACATATGTACTCATTGAACTTTTAATGCCGTTTCTATGTTATATCGCCGCGGAATTGTGCGGCGTTTCGGGCATATTGGCGGCGGTTATGGCGGGCAGCAGACAGGGGCTTGACCTAAAAAAGACGGGGCTGTTTGAGGCGGATTTGGTATCGTCCACGCATACGCTCTGGGAAGTAATCACCTTCACCCTGAACTCCATAGTTTTCCTGCTTTTGGGCTTGCAGTTGCCGTCGGTCGTGTCGCACATATGGAACAGCACGGAGTATACCCATACCTTCCTTATAATAACTTCCTTGATTGTCACTTCGCTTCTTTTTGTGGTACGATTTCTAAGCGTGTTTTTTATAGCGCGGGACGTGCTCGGGGACTCGCTGCGCGTGAAACTTAAAAGCGCGGTTATACTAACTTTGTCGGGCGTGAAGGGCGCGGTGAGTTTGGCGACCGCGTTTTCGCTCCCTTTCGTTTATTCAAGCGGAATGGATTTTGCGGAACGTCCTATGCTGTTGTTTATAACGAGCGCCGTGATTATTATATCTTTGCTTGTGGCTCTGGTGACGCTCCCCCTGATTGCGGATACCACCGTCGAAGTTGACGTGATTACGCCTCTTCGGCTGGAACTTTTAGAAGAGACGCTGGAACAGCTTAACGCGCAGGAGCGAATGGAAAAAACGGGGCAAGTCGGAGTTGTTATAGCGCATTACCAACGCCGTATACGCGAACTAAAATACTCAATGTACGCGAAAATCAAGAAAAAGGAGCTTGACGAGTTACATTCTTTCGCCTATTCAATCGAACTTTCGGCACTCAAGCTGCGCCGCCGAAGTTGGACTATAAGTACGCAGACATACCTTGACTATGTTGACCTTATATCCACCGTGTACCACAAAAACTTAAGGGGTATGCTCGCGCATATAATATCAAGGCTTGAAAGGCTTCGCTGGGTAATCAAGAGGTTTATACAACCCAAAGGAAAGGTACACAGACAGGCGTGGATTGAACAGCATAGAACGAAATTAAAAAACCTGTTCTCCGGGAACGTCGACGTCGTCGTTCGCGCCTTAAACGGCGAACGGCAACATTTTTCGGAAGAACTGATTGAACTGGTAATCGACGAGAGAACCGACCTGAACCGTCAGGTTATGGAGGGACTTAAAGGCGCGTTGCACAAACGGCAGAGTCAAAACCGCGACAACGTGATGCTCAAGGGATATTATGTCGAGCGGCGCGTTATCCACCAATTCCTTGAACAAAGTAAAATCACCGCCGCGCAGGCTAATTTGTTCCGCGTGGACGTGAATAAATTGGAGTCGTTTACTCTGGCACACAGTCGGAGCGAGGTTGTACTCAAATTCTTGGAACTCACGGGATTGCAGTAGGAGATGTTTTATGAAGTCAGTGATAATGGCGGGCGGGAAGGGGACGCGGTTGTGGCCTCTTAGCCGCGCTAAGTACCCTAAGCAATTTTTGCGGCTTAAGACTCTTCCTAAGTCGCTTTTTCAGATGGCGGTTGAAAGAAGTCTGAAATTTTGCGAAATATCCGATATTTGCATTGTGGCGGCTAAGGAATGTGAGTTTATCGTGCGCGAACAGATTGAGGATATGGGCTACCCCGCCGATAAAGTCGGCGTTTTGCTTGAACCGAAAGCGAAAAACACCCTCCCCGCTATTTATAACGCCGTGAAATATTTTCGCGAAACTTCCGAAAACGATACCGTTGTCGTGCTGGCGAGCGACCACATCATATTAAACGACGACGAGTTGCTGCGCTGTATCAAAGCGTCGGAGAGTTTGGCAAACGAGTATATTTTTACTTTCGGTATTACGCCGAGCCGCGCCGACGTCGGGCTTGGGTATATCTCAAAGGGCGAGCCGCTGGGCGTTGGTTTTAGGATTGCGGAATTTAAGGAAAAACCCGATATGGAAACCGCCGAAAAGTATGTTAGGGCGGGGTATTTGTGGAACAGCGGAATGTTTATATTCGGGACAAAAATGTTTGAGGAGGAGGTCGCGGAATACGCCCCCGACGTGTATGCCGCCTTTACGCAAGGCACTCCCGAGGAACGGTTTGAAAACAGCCCGAGCGTTTCCATTGATTACGGGATTATGGAAAAGACGGCACGCAAGGCGGTTCTCCCTCTGAATATAAATTGGAATGATTTGGGCGGGTTTTCGGCGTTTTACGAATTTTTTGAGGATAAGGCGGACGATTGCGGCAATATATCTCTCGCGGAATCGGACATTTTGATTGATTCGCATAATAACTTTGTGTACCCGAAGGACGGCGCCGTTTACGCGCTTATCGGGGTTCAAAATCTGGTAATCATCGACTGCGGCGACGCGCTCTTGATTGCCGACAGGGGGCGTGTGTCGGAAGTCGGGCAGGCGGTGGCTGAACTTAACCTAAGAAAGGATATCAGGGTATGAGAGTAGCGTTTGACGTACTGCCGCTCCTGAACAATGAAAAATCAGGCGTCGGGTACTATGAATCCGAGCTTGTTAAACGTTTGATTAGGCAAAACCCGAGTGTTGGATTCGACTTGGAATTTATCTCGTCAAAACATAACGCCGACGGGCTTAAAAGATACATAGCGCGAAATGTGAACGTGATACACAGTAATTTCTCGTCTTTCGCGTACCGCGCCGCGTCGTCGGTTTTGCCCGTTCCGTACAGCGCGTTTATACGAAGTGACGCGGATATCACGCACTTTTTTAACTTCATCGTGCCGCCTTTTGTGAAAGGAAAGACGATTGCGACTGTCCACGATATGGCGGTACACCGTTTTCCCGAGACTGTCCGCGCTAAGACTAAGTATATGCTGTTCGCAAGCCTTAAAAAGAGTTTTAAACGCGCCGATATGATACTTACGGTGTCGGAGTTTTCAAAGCGCGAGATACTGCGGTTTTATGACTATCCCGAAGAAAAGATACGGGTTGTTTATAACGGCGTGGATTTGAGAAAATACAACCCGCAAATAGGCGGCGAAAAAATCGATGAAACCAAGGCTAAATACGGGCTGCCCGAGGAATATATTCTTTATTTAGGGACGCTTGAGCCGCGAAAGAACATAGAACGGCTTATTGACGCTTACGCGAGGGTTAAGGCGAACGTGCCGCCTTTGGTTTTGGCGGGCGGCAAGGGCTGGCTTTATAAGGGGATTTTTGAAAAGGTGAAGTCCCTTAATCTGGAAAAAAACGTAATCTTCACGGGGTATATTGACGGAACGGACAAGCCCGCGCTGTACGCGGGGGCAATGTTTTTCGTGTTTCCGTCGCTTTATGAGGGGTTCGGGCTTCCGCCGCTTGAGGCAATGGCTTGCGGGACTCCTTTGCTGGTGAGCAACGCCGCGTCTATGCCCGAAGTTTGCGGGGACTGCGCGGTGTATACAGACCCCGAGTCCGTCTCTGAAATAGCGGAGGGGCTAAAACGCCTAAGCGGTGATAAACTTCTGCGGAACAGTCTTTCTGCCGCTGGGCTTTCGCGGGCAAAGCTGTTTGACTGGGACGAATCGGCGAGACAGGTATTCAAAGCGTATACGGACGTACTTTAATGTTTACAATTCTTTAATATTTTTTACAAAAAAGCCGTTTATAATTATATCACAGATAAAGTATAAGGAGTGGTTAAGTATGTACGGCGACGATTTCAACGATTTTAACGAATATGAAGTATACCCAAGACAAAGACCACGCAAAAGCAAGAAGGCGG
>BNUF01000039.1 GCA_025997155.1 Clostridia bacterium | reverse complement strand
CCCCGATTACCGTATTCGCGCCGATAACGATTGCTCCCAGAACCTTCGCCCCGTCCGCGACAATCACATTTTCCGAAAGAATAGGAGTTCCTACATTCTCCCAGCGGCTTTGGATTTTGTTATACCTCATATTTGAACCAATCGTCACATTTTGAAAAATAACCACGTTTTTGCAAATTTTCGCCGCCACAATCGTACAGCCGCGCGCGTGGTGGGCGAAAAGCACGCTTTCGTCCATATCCGCGCAGTTGATTTCACAGCAATACCTATGTTCGAGCAAATGCGCCGCTTGCCGCCGCGCCGCCGAATCCGCGGAAAAACAGTTGATTTTCAGCAGTTCTTCAAAGGTTAAACTATCCATAATACCTACTCCTTGATACCCGACGAAATCATCGTCTCCATAATATGGCTCTGACACACAAGAAAGAACGTAATCGGAATCAACGCCATAACAAACGCAATCGCCGCCGCCGCGCCCTCGCGTCCGACGCTCGCCGTAATCTGGGTAAGCGCGTATTGCATAGGCTTAAGCTCCTCGTCGCGCAGAAGAAGTCTGCCTGTGTTCGACCAGATTACCTGAAACTGGAAAATCGCGCTCGTGAGCCACGCGGGTTTGATATTCGGCATTATTATATGGAAAGAAATGTACCACTCGCTTGCGCCGTCAATTCGCGCAGATTCTATCATCGAATCGGGTATCTGCTCGGTGAACTGTTTGAGGAGGTACAGCCCCACGCCATAGGCGAAAGTCGGGAGGATAACCGCTGGGTAGGTGTTGCTTAGCCCCAACGCCGAAATTACCATATAGTTGGAAACCTGCGTTACTTGTGAAGAAAACATCATCGACATTATCACGAGTCCGAAAAGGAAGTCGCGCCCTCTGAACTTGTGTTTCGCCAGCGGGTAGGCGGCAAGGGAGGCGCAGAGGATATGCCCCGCAATGCTGATTCCCGTTATGATAATCGTGTTGACAATGTACCGCGAAAAGGGAACCCACGATAGATTTACGAGCGAAAACAAATCCGTAAAATTGGTAAGGGTTGGATTTCGCACAAAAATATTCGGCGGGTACTGGTAAAGTTCGTCAAGGGGTTTCAGCGCGTTGTTCGTAAGCATTATAAGGGGCATCGCCATAAACAAGCCGCATACCGCCATTATCACGAAAAGGAGACTGTTCCCCGCGATTGAGCGGTTGAGGTGGTTCTGCCGCCCTTTCAGCATATTTTTGAAATTTTTGAAATTCTTTTTCGCGAAAAAGGATTTTATGGATTTCATATATTAACCCCCGACGCGTTTTAGCAATTTTTGTACAAATTTATTCGTGCCAATCATTATAAAAAACAACACCGTGGCGATTGCCGAGGCATATCCCATTTCAAAGCGTACCGTGCCATAGTCTATGAGGTGCGTCACCACGGTAGACCCCGCGTAATTCACGGACGGATTCCCCGCAAGCATAATCGAGATTTCGGCGACCGCCGCCGACGAGGTAATCTGCATAACCGCGCCGAACATAAGCTGCGGCTTGATTGCGGGGAGAGTCACGTACCAAAGCTCCTGCCAGCGGTTCTTAACCCCGTCCACCGCCGCCGCCTCATACAAAGTCTTGTCAACAGTCTGAAGCCCCGCGATAAACGCCAAAAACGCCGTCCCAAGGCTTAGCCACAACTGCACGACAATGAGTACGGGCATTATGTATCTTTCGGTATTAAGCCAGTTTATCGGCTCGCTTAAAAATCCCATTTGCAGAAGAAGTCCGTTGAGGTAGCCGTACCTGTCCCCGCCTAGGATAAGCCCCCAAACGAGGTACGCCTGCCCGCAAATCGACGGTGCGTAAAATATAAGCGTGAGAAAGGCGCGGAATTTCCCGCTGAACTCGTTTATAATCCACGCGAATATTATACAGAAAAAATAGCTTATAGGTCCGGTCACAAGCAAGAAAATCAGCGTATTTTTAAGCGCAATCAAAAAAATGTCGTCGTCCAGAAACAGCCGCGTATAATTGTTCCACCCCACAAAAGACGGCGGTTCAAGCATATTGAAATACGTGAAACTGAAAAAAATCGACATACCCACAGGCATCATCACAAACACGAAAAACAGCACAAAAAAGGGGGCAATCATCAAATATGAAGTTAATTCCTGTGATTTTATGGATTTCACAATTGCCCTCCTTTTATCATTAGAAGAAAAGGTAGATAATTTTTTTTACTCGCTCCAATATGTCGGACGGCGCGGATTCCACAAAGGATATTTGACGCGCCTTTGAGTCGATAGTTCTTACGTGCTGCGTCAATAACGCTCCTGTTGTACGTACTCTTTCGTCTAATCTAATATGCAGAGGGAAATCATTTAAGGTATTATCCAAGTATACGATATCGCCTTGTTTAGGCGCATAATCTACCATATTTTCTCACGCCCGACATCTTCACCGAAATCGTATTCAAAACATTTATAATTGCCTGTGTATCCCTCGAAAAGTTCGTCTAAATCGGCATATTCCTTTACGGCTCGTTGAATCAATATATTTCCGTTAAATTCCTTGAGTTCAACAATCTCGTTTTCGTTGAACATTAAGTCGTCTAAGATTTTTTTTGGCAGTCTGATTACTTGACTGTCAGTACATCTTTGGATAGTAGCGACCACAATAACACCACCTTTTTGCTATTCCGTAAGCGGCATACCGAATTCACTTCTTTTATATGTGATTTCGTTGTTGATTAGCATCACCTTGTCGGTAAGAGCTTCTTTCGCGGATATGCCGGCGTCGATATCTTCGGTGACAAGATAGAACGCGTTGTTGACGTTTCGGAAACTGAAATACCCGCCGGGGACTTGGCGAATGGCTTTTGCCGTGGCGACTTGTTTTTTAAGCGCCTCATAGTCGGTACGCAGCCATTGAAGATTCTCGAACGCGCCTTTGTTCGCCGTGGCGACTCTCGCGGGCGCGCCCATAACGCTTTCAAGGGTGACGGAGTACATCGCCTGTGTTTCGTCCGACGTCCACCATTTAAGAAACTCCCACGACGCGTTCTTGTGTTTTGACGCGTTCAAAATTATCGCCGCCGAGCCTTGCGACGCGACGGTGCGGTCAAGAGTTCCGTCCGGGCGTATTGTCGCGGGGACGGGGGCGAACCCCCAAACGCCCTGAATGTCGGGGGCGGACACCTGAAGCGTGTTGTAGAAAGTGTAGTCCGTGATGATTACGGGACATTCGCCCGTGCGGAATCTGTCCTCGACGCTTGCACTCTTGTCGATTCGGTAGTCCGTGTAGTACCCGCAAAAAGTCTTGAACGCGTTCACGGCGTTTTCGGAATCAAGCGCGGAGCGTGTCGCCATAGGGGAGTAGTAGTCACCGCCGTTTTGGTAAAGTATGGTAGAAAAAACGCTCTCTGTCGGCGACATTCCAAATTCCATTTGTTTTTGCGCGAAAACAGTCATAAGCTTTTTCACGTCGTCCCAGGTTTCGGGGGGCGACACGCCAAGTTCGCGCAATATATCCTTGCGGTAGAACATCATAGGGAAAGTCTGCGTTTCGGGAAGCCCGTACACATGCCCGTCATACTCGAACTGCGTTATAGCGCTCTCGAAAAAGCGCGGCAGAACCTTGTCTATGTCGGGGAACGTACTCAAATCGACGACGGCGGAACGAACGCCGTAATCCATAGGTACACTCGGAGCGACCTGTATCGCAATGTCGGGGCCTTGCCCCGAAAGCGTCGCCTCAAGCAGCGTGTTCATATCCACCAGAACTACGTTCACGTTTATCCCGTGCTGTACGGTGAATTTCTCGTTTATTATGGTTTTCACGTCGCTTGCCTGGTCTCGTCCCGCACCCATCCACATTGTGATTGTTTCCGCCTCGGGGGTGAGCGTAACGTCGCCCAGTTTGTCATAATTCACAAAGAACGAGTAAAACAGGCGTTTAAGCTCAAAGGCGAAACGTTTGTACCACGCGGTTTTTTCGATATAGGGCTTGCTGTCGGGGGAATACAGGTAGATTGTGTCGAGTTGCAGGGGGCTTGAGAGTATCTGGGTTGACCACGTTCCACAGGCGCGCATATTGATTCGGAAACTGCGGGTTGTTTTTGAAAAAAGTTCAGGGTCGTCAATAAGCGCGTTAAGCTGGTCGCGCATTGTGGAGAGTACGGCGACACGCTCCGACCCCGATATCGTCGAGAGTTCGTTTAACACTATGTCCATTTCGTCCCGCGCCGCCGTAAGCTGCCCCTTTAATTCGGGGAGGGAACGCTCAAGCTGGTAATCCCTGTATTTGTCGGGGTTTACGCCCGTGATTCTGATAACGCTTCTGTATATATTGTTGAGGTCGTACACAATGTCCTTCATCGAGCTAAGGATTTCGGCGAAGTCGCCCAAAGCGCAGTCCATACGTATAGTATGTTCGCCTTTTTCAAGATATATAAGGTACGGGTTTTTATTTTCGTCGGAGAGAACCTGTTCATACCAGCCCTGCTGGTATCTGAACCCGATGTTCATCGTTTCCGCGAAAGGATACAATCCGTCAATAAAAATACGCCGTGTGGACGCGGAGTTTCGGAAATTCTGTTTCACGTGGAGTGACATATTGTAGTATCCGCTCTCGGGAACGTCAGCCACCCACTCAATCCAGTTGTTGCCGCTCCACGCCTCTCCGCCGATTGAGTTGTTTTTGAGGTATTTGGGGCTTGAGGGGTACACGAGAGGGTCCGAGTAGTCCTGGAGCGGGTGGATTGTTTGCGACGACATTCGCGACGCGTTTTCCGCCTCGATTCGTACAACGTGTCCGTGTGTTTCGGTCAGTCCCGCGCTGTCCCAGATTGCCTTTTGTACGTCGTATTCAAGGGGGTTCTCGTCGTTGAAGAAGGTTATACTCCGAATTAGCATTGCTTCGCGCAGGGCGACAAAGGTTATCGTGTGTTCGCCCTTTGTAAGGTAGACCACAAGTTCGTCCGTGATAAATCCGTTCGGGTCATACAGGAAAGTCCCCTGCCACTCGTGCCGCTCAAGTATGATAGGCGCAATGTCGTTGCCTTGGTTGTCGACGTGCCAGTTACGCACGGTTACGCCGTTTTCGTCAAGGCGTTCGGCTTGAATCATAGGCTGCCACGAACGGCGCATTTGCACGACGGAAAATTCCTTCGCGGGGAGTTTGTCGTCAATAAAAACGGCACGCTGTATCGCGCTGTTTCGTCCCTCCACCGCGAAATAGTCTATGTACGGCGCGTAAAAGCCCTCTTCGTCAACGTTAAACTTGAATTTTATAACCGAATCCTCGCTCGTGAGGATACTTGAGCCGTGCATACCCACGTAATTATACATACGTTCGGGGATTGCGGATTCGCCCTTGTCGGTGTAACTCGCGAAATCCGCCGCTTGTATATTTATTATATCGTTTGGGAATTTTTGGGGAAATTTGCTTGTGTAGTCGTTATATGTCGGGATTTCGCGGTTTACGTTGTAGGTATCTATCGTGTCATAATAGTAAGCGTCGTCAAAATCCTCCGCGAAAGTCGGGGTATACGAAAAAAGCACCGCAAACGACAGCAAAACCGATAACAGCCGCTTTCTCAATTTTCCCCCTCCTTCTATAAATATTATTGTATACTATAATTATTTTTTTGGCAACTCGTCAAGCGTTATTGTTATGTCGGAATTGTAGGCTTTTTCCAGCATACTCTGTTCTGTGTACTTTTCGCTGTATTTCGATATTTCGCGTCCTATGAGTACAAAATCGTCTTTCCACGTGACGAAAAAACTCCACATAGCGTTGTCGCGGAGGGAAAGTTCGGGGTCGGGGATAGCTCCGTTTTCGGACAACGCGATAATTTTCGGTTTGTCCGCGTACATAGTCGCCTTTGTGAAAGCGTTAATCTGTGACGAATAGTTTCGCTCGGAGGTGTATATATCCGTCGCGACGATATCAACCTTGTCGTCGCCCGGGTAATAGTCCGCGCTCTCGCCGTTCCATACCCATATAAGGTTATTCAGCCCGTACTCTTTCGTAAACTTTTCGTACATTATATCATACAACTCTTTGTAGGCTTTTCCGCCGTACGCTCCCCACCAGAACCATTTTCCCGCGCCCTCGTGCAAAGGGCGCCAGAGTACGGGTACGTTCGCGTCGCGCAGTTTGACAAGTTCCTTTGCTATCTCGTCCATATCGGACATAAGCAGTTTGTAGTCGTCTCCGTCAGGCTCAAGCAAAATCGTCGGCAAGTCAATGTCGGTTTGCTCCGCATAAAAGGAAGTTGCCCAGTCGCCCGTTATGAATTTCGCCGGGGGCGACCAGTGCCAGCAAATAGTGACGATACCGCCCGCCTCGCTGAACTCGATCGCTTTTTCCACCGTGCCGCTTTTCACTCCGTGGGCTTTTCGGCTCGGGGAGTAGTCCATTAGGTCAAGCCCAAGGATTGCGGGTTGTTTGCCCGTTATGTCGCGGATTACATAATTTTCAAAACCGTTCATACCCAGTTCGCTGTATTGCCCCGTCAAAATCTTTTTGCCGTAATTTTCGGCGAGATACGACATAAGTTCCTGCGCCGAGGCGGAGGGGGACGGCGTTACCAGCTCCGCCGAAACCTTGTATACGTCCGGGCTTATGGGCGTCGTTTGGGTTACCGTCAATTTGTCGAAAAAATCCCAGCCCCAAAATTTGGCGTACTCCAACTCGTGCTTGCCCGCCGTAAGATACTGCTTGTAGACGGTGTCGTCGTCAAACTCTGTGGAATCCGTCGTGACCGCGCCGACTTGCGTTTTGTCTATGTACACATATTCCTGTTTGTATTCGCCGTTGTCTGAGGCGGTCGTGAAAGTAAGGTTGTAGAATCCGTCACGCGGCACGTCTATGGTTATCACGCAAGCGTCGCCGTCCGCGGCGAACCCCCCCACATAGCCTTTCCCTGAATATCCCTCGAGGTCGCGCAAGATTTTCGCGTTGCCCAAAAGCACCCAGTCCTCCGCCTCATAGGTGACGGGGGTATCGTCAATCGGGGCGGGAGGTTTTTCGGGGGCGTCGGCAATTTTCGGAACGCTTTCGGGCGTACACCCAAAAAGCACCGCGAACGCCAGCAGGAGAGAGATTGTAGCTTTTATATATTTTCTCAAACGAACACCCCCTTAACTTTTTTCATATTATACCACCTACGGCGCGTTATTACAATAGGGCATTTTTTGCGCGTAATGAAATTTTGTATTACAATATATAATAGACCTGTTCTTAAACCCCATTTCGTCGTCTTTTCGGCGAATTTTCCGCCATGCCGCGTCAGCCCCTCCTAGCAAACTGCTTTGAAGTGTGCGTCGTCGGGGCTTCCTTGCCTGCCGAAAAACTCGCTCGAAAATCCGCCGAAAGCGGGTTTCAGAACAGGTCTAATATCGGATTATTTGTCGGAGGTTCGTATGGATAAAGAAGTCAAAGAAATTTTGTATAACGCGGAAAACAGCCTGAGAGAACAATTTCGTAAAACGGACGAGACGGCGGAAATTTGCACGGAAAAGATACTTAAGTCGATGCGAAATCGGAGACTGAGCGACGCGCATTTCGCGGAAACGACAGGATACGGGTATAACGACATTGGGCGGGACACGATAGAAAAAATCTACGCGGACGTTTTCGGGGCGGAATCGGCTCTGGTGCGGGCGCAGATTATTTCGGGGACCCACGCGCTCTCGACTGCGCTTTTTGGGAATTTGCGGCACGGCGACGAACTTTTGTATATATCGGGCGAACCGTATGACACCCTCAAAGGCGTTATCGGAATCACGCCGACAAAAAATTCGTTGGCGGAACACGGGGTTACGTATCGGCAGGCGGAGCTGCTTGCGAACGGGGAGTTTGACCGTGAGGGGATAGGCGCGTTGATATCGGAGAAAACAAAGGTCGTAGGTATTCAGAGGAGCAAGGGGTATTCTTTCAGAAAGTCGCTGTTTGTATCGGAAATCGACGAGATTGTGGGATATGTGAAAAGCATACGAAAAGATATAATATGTATGGTTGATAATTGTTACGGGGAGTTTACCGACATAATCGAGCCTTGCGCGGATTTAGTCGTCGGGTCGCTTATCAAGAACGCGGGCGGCGGGCTTGCTCCCGTCGGAGGGTATATCGCGGGGAACGCCGAATGTGTCGCAAACGCGGCGGATTGCCTCACCGCTCCCGGGCTTGGCGCGGAAATCGGGGCGAATATGGGCGTTGTGAAATCCTTCGCGCAGGGGCTGTTTGTCGCTCCCGCCGTCGTCGCCGCCGCGCTCAAGGGGGCGATGCTTACGGCTAAGGTGTTTGAGACGCTCGGGTATGAGGTGTCGCCGAAACCGCGCGAAAACCGCGCCGATATCGTTCAGGCGATTAAATTCGGGAACAGGGACGCGCTGATTTCGTTTTGCAAAGGGATACAGGAGGCGTCGCCTGTTGACAGTTTCGCGGAGGCTGAACCCGCGCCTATGCCCGGGTATGTCCACGATGTGATTATGGCGGCGGGGACGTTCGTCTCGGGTGCGTCAATCGAGCTTTCGGCGGACGCGCCAATCCGCGAACCGTATATCGCCTATGTTCAGGGCGGGCTGACGTTCTCCCATTGCAAAATAGGGCTTGCCTCCGCGCTATGCAGATTAAAAAAAGACGGTCTGTACGGACGGTTATGATTATACAAGGAATTGTGTGCTTTTGAGTTCGAGTTCGTTATGTGCCTTTATGAACAAATCCGCCGCCGCCCGAAGCTCGTTTGCCGCTGTTTCGTCTATCTCAAAATTGAACGGATTGTCGTCCTCCAAGATGCGCGACAGCGCGTACAACGCCGTTTCCCCGAGGGCGACGCCTTGTCTGCATTTTTCGCAAGCCGTCCCGTACTCGAAAAAAAACACCTCTCCCAAAAGTTCCCCGCCGCACGCCGCGCAATCGTCTATATGCGGCGAATATCCGTTTATCCGCAAAAATTTAAATTCATAAATAATACGAACCAGCCGCAAAGTTATATTCCCGCGTTCAATCACATTAAGAGTACGCATAAGTAAATCAAGTATGCCGCCGCAATCCTCCCCCTCCATAATCGTGCGTTCCGTCATCTCAAGCACATACGCCGCGTAGCACAATTTGTCATAGTCTCCGCGTATCTTGTCAAAATGATAAATGTCGCTCCCCCCCGCCAACGCCAAAAAGCCGTTTCCCTGATATATGACAAACTCCGCGCAGTCGAGCGGCGCGGTAATCGCCTGAAACTTGCTTTTCGGGCGTTTCGCCCCCTTGGCGCGGATTGTCATTTTTCCGTAATCCCGAAGGAGCAGCACGACATACTTGTCACATTCCCCCGCTATGTATTCCCTAAGCACTATCCCGCTTGCCTTAAAAGTAGGAATAATTTTCGCCTCCCCCTTGATTAATTATCAAATTTAGTATACACTATATTCATTATCATAGACAAGGACTGTTTATATGCGAATATCGGAAATTTTTAAGCAAAAACGCGCGGTTCTTTCGTTTGAAGTCTTTCCGCCAAAGAAAGACAGCGCGGTTTCGGGCGTGTATTCGGCGATTGACGCGCTGGCGGAACTTTCGCCCGATTTCATAAGCGTTACATACGGCGCGGGGGGAAGCGGCGCGAAAACGTCGGCGCAGATTGCGTCTTTCATAAAAAGCAAATACGGAATCGAGCCGCTCGCGCATTTGACATGTGTAAATTCGACACGCGCCGATATTGACGCCGTTCTTTCTATACTCGAAGAAAACAATATAGAAAACATATTGGCTCTTAGGGGGGATTACCCAAAGGACACCCCGCACATCGAGGGGGACTTTACCTACGCGGATTCGCTAATCGCGTATCTGCGCGAAAATTACGATTTCGGGATATCGGCGGCTTGCTACCCCGAGGGACACCCGAAGAGCCCGAATCTAGAGACCGACATACGCCACACCAAGATGAAGGTGGACGCGGGGGCGTCGCACCTTGTGTCGCAGCTTTTCTTTGACAACGATAATTTTTATGAATATGTGGACAAGGTGCGGCGGGCGGGGATAACCGTCCCGATTGAGGCGGGGATAATGCCCGTCGTCAGCAAAAACAACATCTTGCGCCTTGTTTCTCTTTGCGGCGCGACTTTTCCGAAAAAATTGTCAAAAATGCTTAGCCGCTACGAACACAACCCCGACGCGCTGTTTGACGCGGGGATTGCCTACGCGACGGAGCAGATTGCCGACCTTTTGACAAACTCCGTGCACGGTATACATTTGTACACGATGAACAACCCGCTTATTGCCGAACGGATTAACGGCAACGTGCGGCGGATTATAAATTCAATCAATAACGAATGAAGCGTGCGGACTATGAAATTCATACACTACTTTGAACTCGACCATAAGGAAGACGGGACGGGCATAGCGGGAACGGACACCGTTCTGCCGTATATCAAGCCCCTTCAAGCCTGTTTAAGATGCGCCGTTTTTGCCGCGACCCTAGGACACGGCGCCGACACGGAGATACGAAGCGCGTTTGCGCGGAGTCCGTCGTCGGGGCTTGCCCTTGACACCGCCGCAAACCGAAATCTTTTTGAACTTCACCGAAAAATCGAGGAGGAAGTCCTTGCGGCAAGCGGCGCGTACATAATGTCGGTAATTTCCCCCGGGAGCTGCTATCTCGATATTTCATATCAAAAAGATATCGTATCTATACTCAACACGATTCACACAACGGGGATTTTTGTAAACGACTACTGCGTACTCACTCCCTCAAAGACAATCACGGGCATTATCGGGATTTCCGAAACGCCCGTCGTAAAAGAAAACCAATGCGATACTTGTACGCACAAATGTGAATACGGAAGGAGTACAAAAAATGGCATCACTGTTAGCAACTCTTGGTAAAGAAGTAATCTTCCTCGACGGGGCAATGGGTACAATGCTCCAGCGCAACGGACTCAAACTGGGCAAACACCCCGAGTCTATGTCGATTACTCACCCCGGCGCAATCGAGGCCGTCCACAGAAGCTACGTTGAGGCGGGTTCTCAAATTCTCCTTACCAACACTTTCGGGGCGAACCGCAAAAAACTTTCGGCGACGGGCCACGAACTCTCAAAAATCGTGTCCCAGTCCGTGCAGATTGCGAAGACGGCGTCGCAAGGTTTTGCCTGTGTCGCGCTTGACATAGGCCCTATCGGCGAATCTCTTGTGCCTATCGGCACTCTTGGTTTCGACGAATGTGTCGATATCTACAAAGACGTTGTTATCGCGGGAACAAAAGCCGGCGCGGATTTGATATTCATAGAGACTATATTCGATTTATACGAGATGAAAGCCGCAATCACCGCCTGCAAAGAAAATAGTGATTTGCCGATTTTCGCGTCTATGACTTTCGCGGAAGACGGGCGGACGTTTTTGGGCTGTCCTCCGTCCGCCGCCGCCGCGCTTTTGACGGGACTCGGCGTTACCGCCATCGGCGTAAACTGTTCCGTCGGCCCGAAAACGCTCGTACCTGTTATTAAAGAAATCACACAGAACACCCCGCTCCCTGTTTTTGCCAAACCAAACGCGGGTATGCCGCGCCTTGACTCTCCCAACAACTACGACCTGTCCCCCAGAGAGTTCGCCGCCGAAATGATGAACCTGTACGAGCTCGGCGTTTGCGCCTTCGGCGGCTGTTGCGGCACCTCCCCTGAATATATATCCGCCGTGAAAGAAAGATTTACGGGACGCAAGCTGGCGTCACGAAATATAAAACAAACCTCCGTAGTCTGTTCAGGCTCAAAATCCGTTGTTATCGACAGCGTTCGCATAATCGGCGAGCGAATTAACCCGACAGGCAAAAAACTCCTCAAGGAGGCTCTTGTGTCGCGTGACACGGGGTATATACAGCATCAGGCGCTTAGCCAGCTTGACGCGGGCGCGGAGATTTTGGACGTAAACGTGGGTATGCCCGGGATTGACGAGGCTGAAACTCTGGAGTGGATTATTCCGACGATTCAGGCCGTCACGGACGCTCCTCTTCAAATCGACACGACGAATCCGAAAGCGTTGGAACGCGCCCTTCGGATATACAACGGCAAACCGATTGTGAACTCTGTAAACGGCGAGGAAAAATCAATCAGCACCGTCCTGCCTATTGTCAAAAAATACGGCGCGTCCGTCGTCGGGCTTACGCTGGACGAAAGGGGAATCCCGAAAACCGCCGTTTCGCGTTTCGAAGTCGCGCAAAAGATACTGAAAAGCGCAAAAGAAATCGGAATCTCTGAAAACGACGTTTTCATCGACTGTCTGACGCTCACCGTGTCGGCTGAACCTGACGGCGCGGTCGTGACGCTTGACGCGCTAGCTATGGTTAAGGAAAAACTGGAACTTAAGACAGTTCTCGGCGTGTCGAATATCTCTTTCGGGCTTCCGAACCGCGAGTTCCTGAATCTTATGTTTCTGACAATGGCTATGGAGCGGGGTCTCACCCTGCCGATTGTCAATCCGAATATAAACGGCGTGACGGACGCGGTTGTGTCGTACCGCCTCTTGAAACGCGAGGATAAAAACCCCGACAGGTATATCGAGCGTTTCGGCGAGGAAAGCAGCGTCCGCCTTAGGAAAGACCCAAACAAAAAACTTGACGTTAAAACCGCGATTATACGCGCGCTGCCGCAAGAGGCGGCGACCGCCGCCGAGGAACTTTTGAAAACAGAAAAGCCCCTCGACGTTATCAATAGTCACATTATCCCCGCCCTTGACGAGGTGGGGGAACGGTTTGAACAGGGCAAGGTTTACCTCCCGCAGATGCTTCAGTCCTCCGAGGCGGCAAAAGCCGCGTTTAAGGTACTGAAAAAGCATATGGACGCAAAGTCGGGTGGCGCGGGACGCATACTAATCGCGACCGTCAAGGGCGACATACACGACATCGGCAAAAATATCGTCAAGGTAATCCTTGAAAATTACGGTTTTGAAATGATTGACATGGGACGCGACGTGTCAAGCGAGGACATTGTGGCAAAGATGAAATCCGAAAATATCCGCCTTGTCGGACTCTCCGCGCTTATGACGACGACTCTCCCCTCAATGAAGGCGACGATTAAGGCTCTTAAGGCGGAGAGTCCCTACTGCAAGGTTTTTGTGGGCGGCGCGGTGCTCACGAAGGAGTACGCCGAAAAAATCGGCGCGGATTTCTACGCCAAGGACGCAAAAACCGCCGTCGACTACGCTAAGAAGGTTTTCACAGATTTATAGGAGTACGATATGAAATATAACGATGCTTGCAAATTTCTCGAAAATACCGCCAAGATTAAGCACACCTTAGAAGAACTTGCCGAGTTCCTGAAAAAAATCGGGTCTCCCCACGAGAAACTTCGGGTTATACACGTCGCGGGGACGAACGGCAAGGGCGGGACTTGCGCTATGCTCACCGAAATCCTTATGCAATCGGGGTACAGGGTGGGGACGTTTACTTCTCCGCATCTTTCTGATTATACCGAAAGAATACGCGTGAACGGGCTTGAAATGCCGCGTGTCGATTTCGCGAACCATTTTGAGGTTGTGCATAAATTTTGCCCCGGGCTGTCGTTTTTTGAGACGCTTACTTTTATGGCGTTCTTGTATTTTTCACGCGCCGAACTCGATTTTGTGATTATCGAAACGGGAATCGGCGGGCGGCTTGACGCGACAAACGTCGTCGCGAACCCGATACTTTCGGTCATAACCTCAATCGATATCGACCATACCGACATTTTAGGAGAAACTCTCGAGGAAATCGCGAAAGAGAAAGCGGGAATCATTCGGCAAAATTCTCCTGTCGTATTGTATTTTAATAATGAAATGGTGTATAATGTAGTCAAGGAAATAGCCGACGAAAAAGGTACCGTACTGTATTTCGACAAGGCGAGTCCGAATATTACCAAACGCACTCTGGACGGCGCGGTTTTTGACGTGACTTCCGAATACTTTTCCTACGAAAGTCTGCGGCTTAATCTGTTTGGCGATTATCAGGTGCGAAACGCCTGCGGCGTACTTCTCTGCGTGTCGGTTCTTCGCTCGCAAAATCTTGAAATACCTCCCGAGGCGGTAATAAGGGCGTTTGCCGCCGTGACGCATCGCGGACGCGCCGAGATTCTTGAGCAATCCCTTCAGCTGCCGATACTGGTGGACGGGGCGCATAACCCCGCCGGGGCGGCGGCGTTCTCGGAAACGCTCGACTTTTTCGTGAACTACGACATAATCCTGATTACGTCGATTATGCGCGACAAGGACGTTGCGGGCATACTGACAAGGCTCGCGGAAAAAGCCGACACGGTGATTTTGACGAATATGGCGACACGCCGCGCCGCGCCGCCGCGTGATTTGATTAAATACGTCTGCGACAAAATGTACACAATCGAAGACAACCCGCACGCCGCCTTTGAAACCGCCCTCTCTCTGGTACGCCACCGCAAAACGCTTATCGCAATCGGCGGCTCGCTCTGCCTTGCGGGAGATATGCGCAACTATATATTGAATAGGTGAAACTATGCTTGATTTCAAAGAAGAACTATCAAAATACAAACCCGTCCTTGAGGTCGCGGAAATCGAACAATCTCTTCAGGGCGACGATATGAAAGACGTTATGGACTTGTTAAACCACTTGAAAGCCGTACCGAAGGAAGTGTAGCGTTATGATTTGCCCGAAATGCAACGAATTTACCGAAAGCGAATTTTGCCCGAATTGTGATTTTGTATCCTTCAGTATACGCGGGCGGTCGGATTATTTCTACAACAAAGGGCTTAACGCGGCAAAGTCCGGCAACCTTTCCTCCGCCCGCGCAAACCTCTCAAAAAGCCTCTTCTACAACAAACGCCACACCTCGGCGCGAAATCTTTTGGGGCTTGTGTGCTTTGAAACAGGGGAGTCCGCCCTTGCCCTGCGCGAGTGGATTATAAGTTCCAATTTCCAAAAAAACGAAAACCCCGCCTCGGAGTATATCGACAAACTGCACAAAGATTCTCTCGAGAGTTACAGCGACGCGCTAATCCACTACAACAACGGGCTTCGGTATGTTTTGCAAAAAAACGAGGATATGGCGGTTATCCAGCTCAAACGTGCTATCGATAAAAATCAAAATTTTGTGGCGGCGCATAACCTTCTTTCGCTTTGCTATATGCTCCAAAAAAACAACGACAAGGCGTTATCGGTGATTCGCAAAACCTTAGCCATTGACGGCGACAACCCAAACGCCCTTTCCTACTACCGCCATTTGACGGACGGGATACCAAACGCCGCGTCCGCGAGAAAGACAAACAGCGACAAAAAAATATATTCCTCCGCGCTCAACCTTAAACCGCGAGCGGGGTTTCGCGCCGCGTCAGCTCTCCTTTTCGCGGCGGGCGTTTTTGTCACATTGGCGTATTTCGTACTCCTTGTACTTCCCCAGACGCTTAGCGAAAAAAATGCCGCGATAACCGCGCTCGAAAATCAGCTTGCGGAAGTGACCGCCGAAAACGAGACTGCCGCCAAAAACTACACCGAACTTATCGGCGACCTGCGGGGGCAGCTTGACCAGGTTTCAGGCGCGGCGGACAGCGCAAGAGCTAAACTCCTTCTTCAGGAAAAGATACAAAAAGTCAATACCGCCGCGACTCTTTCGCAAACGGGAAAATCGGAGGACGCCGCCGACCTCCTCTACACCATAGCTCCCGACGACCTCCCAGAGGAATCCCGCGACATTTACGACAGTCTGATAAAATCCGTATACCCGAAAGTCGCCTCGACCCTGTACAACAGCGGTGTTTCGCATTATAACAGGAAAGAATACGACGACGCGAAAACGGATATCGAAAAATGTATCAGATTTTCCGACGACACTTTCACCTACCGCGCCTCCGCCCTCTACTACCTAGGTCTTATCGCCGAGGCGAAAGAGGACAACCCTTCCGCAATCATCTACTATAACGATTTGATAACAAATTACCCTGCCTCAAGTATGAAATCAAGAGCCGAAAGCAGGCTTCAAAAAATTTTACCCGCGACTTAATATGGGGCTATGCCCCGCGTTTACATAAATTTAATTTGGAGGTTTTAATTTTTGAGCAATCTATTTGAACATTCTAAAGTTACGGCGTATTTCCTTTGGGAATACACAGGGCACGACAGCGCCCTTGCGCTTTGGTACTGCGCCGAGGATATGGCGTTGTTTTTTGAACATATGGGCTATTACTGGGAGAACCCCGTGAACGAAATTTTGCAAAAAGGACGCGGTTCAATCGAATACATTGAATTTATTCGACATATCGCCTTCTACATTTTTTCGTATACTCAAAATTCCGACGACATAAAAAATTGGTTCGCCGCCGAACGGCTTATCTCAAACGGCGAGGTTCTCTCCGCACTCTGTTCTATCGCAAGTCTATACAACACAAATAAAGAACAATTTTCAAAACTAGGCGTCCGCTCCGAACAAGTCCGCCGCCACTATCAGTAATTATGTATTCCCGCGCCGCATATCTTCCCATATCTTCTGCGTCTCGGGGTCAAGGCTGTCATACAGGGCATTGCGTTTCTGGTATTTTTCGGGTGCAATGCTTTTTTTCATTTTATGTTTCGCGTCCTCAATTCGGGTGAGCAGCGTTTCGGCGGGGATTTTTGTAGCTCCTTTGCCGAGGATTATCGTCTGTTCCACTATGTCGCTTGTCGCGACGCACACGTTATAAGCACGGCGGTATAGTGTCCCCGCCGTGCGTTCGATGAAATTATCGGCTGTTTCTTTTTCTCTCGTGTAGACGACTGAAACGTTGTTGACGAGTTCGATTTTTTCCGTGCCGTTTTTCACGCGATACGCGTCAAAAACGACGATTATGTTAAGCGCGCAAAGCCCTTGGTAATTTGACAAAACGGCGATGAGACTATTACGCGCCGCCTCAAGGGACTCGTTTGCAACGAGCCGCGCCAGTTCTTCCCAAGCGAAAATTATGTTGTAGCCGTCGACGAGCAAATACTCGTCGCTTTTATCTTTGTTTTTCACGTGAACGCACGACCTCATACATCAGAACGCCCGCCGCCACGGAAGCGTTTAATGAAGAAATTTCGCCCGCAATCGGGATAGTCACGGCGGCGTCGCATTTTTGGCGCACAAGCCGCGAAATGCCCTGCCCCTCCGCGCCGATAACGATTGCGGCAGCTCCCCTGAAATCCTGCGAATGTACGGGAGTTCCGCGCAAATCGGCGGCGTACACCCATATGTTGTTTTTTTGCAATTCCTCAATGGCGGCGGTAATATTTGTCACACGCGCAACTTTTATGTACTCGAAAGCACCCGCCGACGATTTCGACACCTGCCCGCTCAGGGTAATCGAGCGGTGTTTCGGGATAAGCACGCCGTGTACCCCCGCCGCCGCCGTGCGTAAAATCGCGCCGAAGTTGTAGCTGTCGGTGATTCCGTCACAGATGAGGATAAAAGGCGGTTCGTTTTTTGCCCGCGACACGTCAAGGATTTCCTTGATTGTGCTGTATTCTTTGGCGGGGCAAAGGGCGACGACGCCTTGGTGGTTGCGGGACTGCGCCAGCAAGTCGAGTTTGTCCCCGTTCGCGTAGGAAACGATTATCCCGCGTTCGGAAGCTTGCGCCGCGATAACCCTAAGCGTCCCCTTAAGCCCCTCGGGCGACTGCTTGATAAAAATCTTGTCGATAGCTCCCCCCGCGTTAAGCGCCTCCAAAACGGCGTTTCTTCCCTCAATCGTCGTGTTCGCGGGCTGTTCCTTGGTATGTTCCTTTTTATATTTGTCCGTTTTCATTTCGCGCCTCTTTTATGCATATATTAAAAATCTCGGTAAGCCGTTCGTGGTCGCCTTTTGCGAAAAGGTATCCGAATAGAGTTTCCACGGCGGTCGCCCGCAGATATTCCGACACGGTAGCGCGTTTTGACATTGTGCGGGGGGCGGAGT
>BNUF01000038.1 GCA_025997155.1 Clostridia bacterium | reverse complement strand
AGGGCGACAACCTCGTCTATGACTACCCAAATTACTGGAATCTTAATCCCTTTTTGGCTTCTCAGCTCATAGATAGTGTCGCACTGATTATCAAGCAAGAGTTTTTCGCGGTATGTCCCCTCATAGTTGATTAAATCCGAAAGCACGTCATACGCCTTATCAGAGCCGTGGAAACCGCAAACGTGCGGGAGCGTTGACAAACTGCTTAATAACGCGGTATTCTTCGGGTCGATTATAATAAACTGCACGTCTTGAGGAGTGTTGAAAAGACACATTTGAAGCAGTTTGGCAAGCAAAGACCACGATTTACCCGTCCTCGGCTCGCCGACCGTCATCATACTGTAAATGTTTTTCGCGTCCGTCAAAAGAGGCTCGCCGTCCGCCTTAACCCCAGCAATCATCGGTAGCGCGTTTTTCTCGTTCGCAAAAAAATCATATACTTTCGGCAGACTAAGGCAGTCGCCGAGTGTAATCAATGGATTCACGCCTTTGTAGACGATTATTTTATAAAAATCTCCCTCAATAGTCACTTCTCCGCTGACGGACGCGTCGTCGCTGTTTAGTTTGAAATACGCGCCGATTTCAGTTTCAATCGCGGCGAGATTGCTAAGATTAACCGCCGTTCGGGAGATGTACAAAGTGTAGCAGAAGTAGCTTTCAACCGCTTTTGTGAGACGCGCCGTAATGTCGTTAAGCGTGACTTTTTTAGCCGAAGCTAACGCCTTTAACGCCGCCGTTTCAAGGGTTAGGTACAGCTCGGAGTTGGTGTCTATGAGATTAACATCGGAGAATCCCGTTGTGTTAAGCGGTAAGGCGCGTATGAACGTATCGAGAAGATATTTGCGGTTGACAAAAACCGCGTTGCCGTCAATGTTTTTCGAGAATTGCGGGGTTTCTTCTTTCGATTTTTCTTGCGGCGGTTGTGGTGTTTGAATCGGCGGTTTCGCTGGTGGCATAATTCCGCTGTTCACTTGCTTAATCAGTTGAAATCCGCTTGGACGAGTTGGAGCTTGGTGTTTAGGCGGTGGCGGCGGTTGTTTCTGCGGCTTTTCAAACTCATTGAAATCGTCTTCGTCATCTTCCGCAAAAGGCGATAGCACTTCTGATTTTTTTGAAACTTCGGGGCGTTTTTCTTGCCTAACCGCTTTGTTTTCGCTTTCGTCATAAATAACGGCTTCACCCTTAAAGATACCGCTTTTATCCGCGACGAATTTCAGCGCAAACCCGCATAATATAAAGGTTATGCCTTGCGGCAAAAAATGAAACGCACTTGTAAGCGCGTAAAAAGTGTGCAGGCAAGCCCCGCGCCAGTTTCAGCGTATCCGACAGTTCTTATGAGTTTCGATAAATCAAAGCAATTCTTCTTGTCGCAGAACTCCGCGAATTTGCGCGTTTCTTTGATTACGCGAAACGCCGAGCCGAGCGCAAGCACGATAAGCTCGTACCCCTTTTCGGTAACGTCGCCTATCACTTTGCCGATTACCTCGTCCGTCTTGCTTGGTTGTGTCATCGGCGTTTGAGGCATTGCGGCGGCGGGGTTTACGCCCGTTCGCGGAGATACGCTCCCGCCCCCGAAACCGCCGCCCTTTGACGGCACGGCAAAATCGTCGTCAGCGTCCTCCTCCGCTTCCTCGTCGTCGGGTGTTCCAAACCCTTCTTCATACTTTGGCGGCGGTTGCCGTTTCTCCAAAACCGTTTTTTTATCTTCTTCCGAAACCTTGTTTCCTAACTCTATCGGCATTCTCATTCCCCTCTCTCAAATCGTTCCTCGTCACGCAAAAGCCCCGCGATTCCGTTTAACACGGTAAACGCGCACGGAATAGCGAGCGAATTACCCCACATTTTGTACATAACCGCGTCCGAAGACGGCTGTCTAAGCCAGTTTTTGACGTAACCCCAGCTTTTCGGCCGCCCCGCCTCCGCGAAGGAAAGCTGCCACACCGCGACTTCCCACCACTTTTCATACGAAATTTTTTTAGGGTCGTCGGATTCAGTCAGATAAGTCTCCGCAAGCCCCTCACACCACCAATCCGGGTATCCTTGCAGCCTGCAACATTCCAATGGGGTTAGTCTGCGAACAATGTAGCTCACAACATCTTTAACAGTATCCGCAAACCCTTTTGCGGACGGGTTTTCACTTGCGTTAATCAAAATTTGCGTCTCGTGCATACAGTCGAGCGTTCCCGCAATCGGGTTAAGTCGTTCGAGAGCGTCCGTCTGCCCGTTGCCGACTGTAAACGCCGCGCAATCCTCAGCGTTTTGCGCCACAGCGTGCGGTCCCTTTGCGACAAGCGTCGGGCTTTGTTCTTCCGCTATTCCCATACTAAACAAGGCGTTTTGCCCTTGATTATAAGAAGCGCGGTCAAGGCAATACGCGACCGCGTGTTTATCCGCCGTGCTTAGTGTGTAACTTTGCTCAATCAGCGCGCCCTTGCCCTCCGCACCCGCCGTGTCGGAGCGTTCTATGGTGTTCCCCTGTACGCAAACCGCCATATAGTCGTTGGTATGCCCGTTGTGGTCGCCCGTAATCGTGTTCGCGACATTGCCGCAGCCGTTGCCTCTTGCGTCATAAACTTTGCTGACAATAAAGTTAGGTCCTCTGTCAACGCAATTCCCTCCGTCCGCTTCTGCCGTAAGCGTCCGCGCCTCTTTTTCGGGATAAATCAGTTCCTGATAAACCACGTCGGACACAATATCACTCCTAAGCGTCGGCGCGACATTTTCCTGATACCCGACGCTCCCCGCACCCGCGCCTTGTCTTCCTACAAATCCCGCGCAAGGAACGGCAGGTACAAGATAAAGCCCCGTCTGCGCTCCGCCCCCGCCCCCGCCCGAGTTAATGTTGGCGGCGAAACCGTCAAGCCGCCGAACGCGCTTGCTTTGAAAATCCCACGGATTGTACGCGTCAGAAGATATTTCGGTGACAAGCATACCTCCTTGATTGCTTAGGGGCGTTCCGCCGTTTTGGTCGAGAGTCCGCGCCGTATCCGCTTTATAGCAACCGCTTTTGGGGTTGTCGCTTTTCCAAGAGTTAGACCCTTTTGAAACAAGCCCGTAAACCTCGGATACAAGCACGTTTGACGGCATATTTGCCTCAAGCGTCGGGGCGCGGTTTTCAGCGTACTGTATCGTTCCCGTGACAGACTTATGCCCGTTAAAACCGCTCGCTACTCTGAAGTTTCCTCTGTTTCGTCCTCGTCCTCCGCGTTCAAATCCACTTCCGCCAAACCCTTGATTTTCGCCTGCCGCAGCAACGCCGTAAGGAGCAGTTGCGGCAATTCTTTCCCGCGCCGAATCGCTCGGCGTAAAATACCCAAGCACGCTTTCGCGCTCAAATAAAATCTCGGATGCGCTTTCGCCTCCAAAATCCGCGACAAGGTAGATTCTATGGCGTCTTTGGGGGACGCCCCACATCTCCGCCGCAAGGACGCGCCAAGCGACAGAGTAATCGTCTCCCACGATTTCTCCCGCTTCCCGCCACTTTTCCTTAGGTCGAGGTATTGATACACCGAAATCTCTGATTTTGACGAGTTCTTCGAGGACGAGCCTGAAGTCTTCACCTTTTCGGCTTGAGAACGCTCCGACAACGTTTTCCCAGACGGCGAACCGCGGTTCTTTTTCACTTGTAGCTTCCCTCATCTCTTTGATAATTCTGACTGCTTCCGAAAAAAGCCCCGAACGCTTGCCGTTAAGTCCGTCACGCTTGCCCTTAGCTATCGATAAATCTTGACACGGACTTCCAAAAGTGATTATCTGGACGGGCGGAATTTTCGCGCCGTCAATCTTTGTCAAGTCGCCGAGTTGCAGAGTTTCGGGCAGACGGCGGTGTGTGACAAGGGCGGGAAACGGTTCAATCTCGCTGCCCCACACGGGCGTAATATCCGCGCACAGCCCCGCCAAAGGAAAGCCGCCCGCACCGTCGAACAAACTCCCCAACCTGATTTTCAAATTCAAGCCCCCTCACTTTGAAAACAAAACATAGCAAACGCCGATAAATACTAAAACCCCGAGCGTCCCCCAGACTACGAGCCTGTCAAACTCCGCGTAAGCCTTTTTGAATTTGACCGTGAGAACAGTCAGCGTCGTAAAAATAAAAGTCAAGAAACCCAGCATTTATAAGCCCTCGCTTTCTGTTTGCGGCTTTCCGAAAGTTACGCGGACTAACACACCTTTGTTTTGCGGTATAAATCCCGCAATCGTAAGGGTTAGCGGGTTATTTAACTCTGATTCGAGAGTCGGGATAAAAGCCTGTATATCCGTCGGAGTTAGTCTGTACGCGGGGTAATTCATTGAAAACCGTTTGCCCGCGTTGTCCGTCCGTATCCAAGAAACCCTGTCGCCGCCTCGTTTTCGGCAAATCACAAACTCGATACTGTCGCCTTCGTTGTATAAATTTTCAAAAATAAGCTGACTAAGCCCTGTCAATTCTTTCTCCTTGCCCTCTTTGATTTTCGCTGTATCAAAAATTTCTTCTGTCGTTTCCCGAAAATTCGGGGCTTTCGCGTTCCCCGCCGCAAGTGCTGCAAGTTTTAACAGTTTCGGGCGAAACTCCGCAACTATGCCGTTTGGCACATCGTCAACGCTTAAAAACAAGTCGTTAGCGCCGTTTGGAAGTCTGCTTTCGCTGTCCGCAAGCCCCCTGATTTTCTCATACGCGTAAAATTGCTCCGAATCCTTTTCCATAGCCGCGTAGAAGATACGGTCTGTAAGCCCTTTTGACAAATACACCGCCAAAAACGCGCATAACTCGCTTTTAAGTTCCTCTGAAAACACGTCAAACACGCTTGTAGACTTAGTTTGTGTTGTTTTTTCAGTCAAAATAATCACCTATCTTTCGCTTTTTTCAGCCATAATGTGAAACGGCATTTGAATAATATTCTTGCCGAGCCACAACCCAAGCCCCAACGCGCCAATCGCCGTGCCGACGGTGAACGCGAGTAAAGGCTTTACGGGTTTGAATTTCCCTTTTGAAATCAAATTCTCTCCCGCGTAGTCGTAGGCGCGTTTGGCGGCAGCCGAAAACCATACTTTCTGCCCCTTTGAGGACTTTTTCCACGCCGAGCGGATACTCCTTATCGCGGCGGGAGCGAACGCAAGCGCGTAGTCGGATTTGGCGCGGGCGTTGTTGGTTTTATCTTTTTGAGGAGCTTTATCTCTCGAAATGTCAGAGCGTTTGATTTCAAAAAGCCCGTCTGAATCCTCTATTCTAAGCGTTTGGATCGATTTCGAGTGTCCGAAAATATCAGTATCAAGACGCAGATTAAACTCCGTCACCGCACACTCATAGGCGGTTTCGTCAACCGTAAGCGTTTTCAGCGCGGCGTACTCTTTGAAAAGCTGCTTGAAACTGAGAATATCAAGAAATTCAATGTTCGCGTCGCCGCCTAAAATGCCGTCAAGGTTGAGCAAACGCCCGTTCACAAAGATTTCGCTGTTGATTATGTCTATTCGTGAAATCGCGCCGCGCTTAATCCCCGCACTCCGTACCGCTTTAAGCACCGCGCCAAATAACTTCTCACGGTACAGTCCCGCACGAAACGGCGTGTTGGTGAGAAATTCCTCGAACGGCGAAAGAACAGTATCCGCGTACTCCCCGCACTCTATGGCGTTGTCGCGGTCAAGCGGTGTTTGGCGGGGTTTTGCGTTTCCTCTTTTGCTTGATTTATTCGTTTCTTCTTCGCCATAAGTTGTTTTTCTCTCCTCTGAAACAGGCTCTGTATATGGATTTGTGTACTCGTTTTCAAAAAAATTATTGCCGCTGTCATCGCTATCTTCGCCGTAATCCTCTTGATTGTAAGTTTCGCCGCCGTCGTAATATCCCGCCGCCGCGCCGCTTGCGAGGTCGTCCACGCTGAACAAGGCGCGGGAACTGAAATCGTGCATATACTCGTTTATGTCGCGGTAGTTTTGCAGTACGCCTTGCTGTTTAAGGTAGTTCTCCGCAAGCGTCACCGCCTTGTGAAGTATATCGCCCGTGTGTCCGCCCGTAATCTTCTCGCAAAGCCCGAAAAACGACATTTCGGGGTTAAGCGTTGTGCCGTCGCCCTCGTCGTCAAGCAGTTTTTGGAGTTTGTCGTGATTGCCGTTCGTCAAGCCCTCAATGCTCTTGCTGTTCGGGTCGGCGGAGTTAAGTACGATGTATGGCTTAAACACTTCGAAATTGCCCTTGCCGTCTTGATACGCGAAGTGGCGGTGGTCGGCTATTTTAGTCTTATCAAACTCGTTTCGCAGATTGAGAGTACCCTCGGGGGTCTTTTCCGTGCCGCGTCCGAGAATCCGCACAGTCGTCCCGTAAGTCGGCGGGACTGTGCAAGGGTTGTCCGCCGCACCCTTTTCGTACTTGTCCCACTCGCCGCGCTGAATGTACTGAAACAGGAAAAAGGCGTTCGCGTTAGCCATACGCCCGTTTGTAATGCCGTAAGCAAGCATACCGTCGCGTATGCTTGCAATCCATTGACGCAAAAGTGTTATCTCCTTGTCTAACGCCTCGCCTGACGGCGTTTTCTTTTCTTTGACTGTAAGCGGTTTAAGCCGTCTAAGCAGCAGTGCCGCCGCGTTCGCGGCTTTTTGAAGTTCGTCAACGATAAACACAACACGTTCACTGCTGTCAAACCCGCCTGTTGCGCGGCTTTGACATATAGCCGCCATTAAGTGCAAGAATTTCAGATACAGCAAAATGTTCAAACTCGTGCCTTTTAGCCTGTCCCAAAGTTCCTCCGACAGCGTATTTTTTATAGAGTATTTGGGAAACAAAGACGACTTATTGCCCAAAACGCCGTCATACGCGAAAACGCTTAATCCCGTTCGCTGTTCGCACTCCCACAGCATAGAGGACATTTCGGGCTTGTAGTCCGCGTAAAATATAGGACAACCCGAACCCACCGCCGCCGCAAGAATGTTAAGCGTCAGAACGCCCTTGCCCGAGCCGCTTCCCGCCGCGATTAACGCCGAAAACCGCAAGTTTTCCGTGAAGTCTTTCGTGATAAACTGCCCGCTGTTAAGCTCGCCCAAGAAAACATTGTCAAGCCCAAGCGCCGCGCCGTTTTCAAGGAGTTTGTCTATTGCGTGGTACGCGAAAGACGGCGTTTCAAGTGCCTCTTTCAAGTTGTAGAACACCGTAACGCCCATAACGCCGTTCCCCAACAGGCTTATAGCCAGTTCATTCTGATTGTCGAATTTTACATCAGCGAGTTTTTTCACAAACTCATCTACATACTCGCTAGGCAGACAAACCCGCAGTTTCATTACGTTTGCGTCACAGTACGTTACCAATACGGCGTTGGTTACAAGCGCGTTGAACTTAGCCGCAAAGCCGCCCCTGTCGCGGCTTGCGCTGAAAAGTCCGAGATATTTTGAGGTGATTTCTTCCGTAACGGCAACGTTCCAGTCGTTCCAAACGCTGTATCCCGTGCCGCCCGCTGTTTTCGACGCGTAAGCTAAAATATGTTCGGGCAGATAATTTTTAGCTAAATCAGAGTTATCAACGGCGCGAAGCTCCTTGTCGCAAGGCTTTAGCCCATACCCAACCTCGCGCAGAACAGACTGTATCTCCGCGAAAATTGCCTTGTCGCGGATTTGGTCGCGGCTTCCCGCGTAACGCGGGTGCGGCTTAATCGCCCGCAAGCCCTCCGTTGCAAGCACTCCCTTTGGAATCTCACAAAAAAATACGGGCTTAAACAAAAGCTCGTATTTTTTGAGAATGTCGTTGATGTCTTGTTGCTCCGCGTCCGTGAGGTCGGGTGGTTCATCGGCGTTATCGCCGTCGCCGAAGTCACCCTCAAACTCCCAATCGCCGTCATCTGGGTCGAACTCGTCCGTATCCTCGTTTTCGGGCGGCGGTTCAGGTTTTTCCTCTGTCTCCGTCTTTTCATAATCCGCTTGAAGCCTTTCAAAATAAGCTTTAAGCACGTCGCGGTCAAACACATAAATCCCGTCTTTGACGGAACAATGCTGTTTCCACTTGTCCGAATCTTTGTATGGACTATACAGCGCGACAATCCCCGCGTTGCCATCCTCCCACACGTTCACAGACCGCGCTAAACCCTCTTTTTTAAGCCGTAGCGCGTACAAAAGCCAGTGGTCGATACTTTTTCCATTGTATGTGGCTGAGGCTCTTAAAACGCCCTCTAAACGCTCCACAAAGCAAATGGTGTGTAGCCTCGGAAACTGCTTTTTAAGGCAGTCGCAAGCGTTGCTTATAGGCAAGTTAAAGAGAGTGCCTATAAACCAGTCAATATCGCTCACACTAAGGCTTTTTACGGTATTTCGGGTAAGCGGTTTAACAAGCGGTCTGTCAGGCTCCGCCATAAGCGGTAACCAATCAAAATAAACCTCCTCGATATTCTGATAAACCCACGGCGTAGCAAGGATTTTTAACCCGTTGCTCACGAGTTTCGGAATTTCTCGCGGAATGTCCGCGTAAAAACCGCCGCCCTCGAAGATACTTCTGCGCGTAGGGTTGTCGGCGGTAATCTCCTCCCCAAACTCATAAAAATGCACCGCCTTTTTCCTAACCGCTTTGTGGTACTCCGTCATCACAAACTCGCTTGTGACAAAAAGCCTCCGCAAATTATCAGGAGAGTTGCAAACTCCCGCCCTGTTCTTGATTTCGTCCGCCTCGCCCTGACTGCCCGTAAAGCGGTCTATCCCGCCGTCAACGCGGCTGTACAGTACCACGTCCCCGTATTTCGTGTTTATAGACGGTTTCGCTATCTTCCCGCCTATAAACGTGTTCAAATGTATTGTCGCCAAAACAACCCCTCCTTGTTCATTAGAAAAGCCCGTGAGCATAAGCGGCACGGGCTTTTCTATATTAAATCTTGTTATTCAACCAACAAAAGTTTTCCTGTTCTGTCAAAATAATGCGGATAAGTCAGCTGTTTTACGCCGAATGGCTTTTTTTCCCGAAATTGCAGCGTGTGAGCCTCGGAGTCAATAACATAACGCCATCTGCTAAACACATTCGCACCCAAAATAATATTGTCAAGTACACCTCCGCTTATATTTTCGGAAGTGAAGCCGAACACATAAGGAAGTGTGTATTTGCCTATTTTCAGCTTATCCAAGTATACGCCGAAAACCTCAACATTATCGTGTCCGCTGACTGTTACGTAATCTATCACGTCTGTTTTGTGTGCCAGCCCCATTAGATAGGCATCATAAGGAATTAATGTATTTCGGCAACCTGTGTCAAATATAACCCTTATATCTTTTTGAGGCTGTTTTGTTATGCGATACAGCCCTCTTGTTTCGGCGATATTTACCTGAACGGTTGACATAAACTTAACCCTGTCAGAAACAGGGAATAGCTCTATTTTTCTATAATACACTAACTATCGCCTTATTTCTATCTCTGTCGCCGAACACCATCATTACTCGTTTCATATTGCCGCATATATTTTCGTCCATCCACACAACATCTTCGCTTGTTTCGCCTATAGCTACGACAAACCCCGCATCCTCAAGCGGTGAAAGCCCCTCTCTTTCAAGCAAAACGTGGTATCCGTGATAGTTATTGTCAATCTCGTCTTGCGACATTTTATGCGGTTTTGGAAATTGTTTTACCATAATGCTCACATCCTCTCCGTGTCTTTATATTATAGCGCATAAATCGCTTTATGTAAACCGCGCCGCCGTTGCTTTTTTACGGCGCGGTTTGAAGATTAAACCTTGTTAAACGGTCGTTAAACGCCTGTTTAACTTTGCAAGTCCGTCACGCTTGCGTTTGGCACGAAAAACTTCTTGCTCCTAAGCACGTCTTTCGGCTCTTTAAGCGTTGTGTTTGCCTGCGTACCGTGAGTTCCGAAAGGCAAAAACGGTACGGGCGTATCGTCAAGGCGTATGCCTATTTGATAAGCGTTCGTGAAGATAGAGCTTGTGCTTGCGTGAGGCGGCTCGAGGTGCGGGTCGAGAACGCTCAGGCGGGTATCCGTAAGCTCGAAGCCCACCTCGAAAGTCGTTTCAACTTTGGCGACGCAGATACCGCGAAAGGCTTCGTTGTACCAAGCGGGAGAACCGCTGTCCTGTTCGGAGGTATGACCCGTGATACTGCTGTCGTTGCCCGTGTTGCGGTTAAGGGTTTTGAAGAAGTTTGTGATTATTTTAGTGCGGTCGTCGAGTTTCTTTGCCTCATCGTTCGCGCCGTCGAATGAGGATACGGTTTTGTCGTAGGTTACGACGGTTGACCAAGCCGTGTTATTAGGTTTCAGACTTGCCACAGCGAACGCGTCGGGGGCGGTTACGCTTTGTTTTTCAAGATAAATTTTGCCGTCAACGTCAGATCTCATCCGGTAGAATGTAACGGTGGTCTTGCGGTTCGGTGTAATCACGTCCATATCGCCCTCCGCGCCGTTGTTATTACGTCCCGCGGGGCTTGTGTCCTTTTGAAACCAGTATTTGTTGTCTGTACTCATTTTAGCCGTGCCGCCCGTCGGGTGAGCAAAGGAGCTGCCCGAACCAACCTTAATCCCGCCGTCATAAGGGTTTGACGCGCTAAAATTAGTGTTCACATACATTTGCATATGTTTCTTTTCGAGTTTGTTCACAAGGTCTTTGATTACAGCGTCGTGGTGCGTCATTTTATCTTCAACCTTGAAATCGTTGTAGTTGCTTGCGTAGCTCTCTCCCGAAAGCGCGGTGAGTGTTGGTTCTTCGATAAACGTCTGCCAGCTCGTAACGCCGACGACAGACGGGTTCGAGTTGTTGTCGCTTACCTTGAAAATCCCGCCGCCCGGGAGGACGCGGTTCTTTTGCTGCCAAGCGGACGCTCCGCTTGTTGCGCGGGAGTGTATGCTCCATTGCGTGGAATCAACCACAAGCGTGTCGTTTTCATCGTGAGCCGCCGACCAACCTTGCTCAATATAATCGTTCGGGTGGAACTCCGAGATGTTGTCTGAAAGGACGTTTACGCGCATATCGTTTTCGTCCGCCGTTTTATCAAGTGTATCGTACACCATTTCAACATACGGATAATACTTGATATTCTGCATATCGGACACCGCGCCTTCGCTTAGGTGCTTGATTGTCACTCCGTTCATTGTTGTTTGTGAGTTGCCGAGATTGGCGTTTGCTTGCAAGCCTTGATTAGCCGCGTCCTTGTGGCTGAAAACGTGTAAAATCCAGTTGTACAAAAGGCTTCCGCTTGCTACGGTTTCGGGCATCGGGTTCATCGGGCAGTTTGCCGCGCCTCCGCAGTCGCTCATTGTCGCGAAATAGTCAAGGTGCAAGTCGTTTCCCGTGCCGTTGTGGGTGAGGGCGAACAGGATTTTCGCTAAATATCCGTCCGTTGCCGCCGTTTTGTTCGCCCCGTTTGATTTAGGCGCGGGAGTGTTTGTCGTGGTTACGCCTATCCCCGAAAGAGCCGCCGAATTGCCGATTCCCACGCGTTTATCTATGTCGTAGGAATATTTTGCGACAGTCGGGAGGTCGTATCCTCTGTAAACAATGAAATTGAAAAACGGCTTCATTTGTCCGTCAAGATTGAGGTATTGCGCGGGATAGAACGCGAACGGATTACTGTCGCTCGAACCGCTGTACTCTTCTTCGGCGGTGTTATTTCCGTAAACAACGCCTTGCAAGCCCGTGCCGCCATCAAGCGTCGCTAATTTGCTCCCCTCCGCTATATTTGTCGGGGAAGTCGGATTAGCTACCGCAAGCGGGTCTGTTCCTCCTGAATTTTGAAATGACACCTTGTAATGCCCGTCAATCCAATGGTCAAAGTTGCAACCGCAATTGCAATCGGGGTTTCCGTCGTCGTCTTCGCAGTCGCAGCCGCCGCTTGTGCAGCAACCGTGTTTGCTCGGAGTTGAATTGAGAACAGTTGACGCCGCCAGTATTTCGGGCATATCCGTCAAGCCCGGCTCAAGGCTTTGTCCGCTTTTAGTCGTGATGTTTTCAAGTTTGTAGCGTTTCGTAATCCTCTTTTCAGTAAGCGGAAGTTCGCCGCCGTCCGCCGTCTGCGCCTCGGGCGTTTCCTGTACATAGTGGATATAGATTGTGTGCGGCGGGTCAAGTTCGTCTGCGGGGATTGTCGTTTCGCCCTCTCCGTCGTGCTGTTTGGGCGTTTCGTTCTTGACATAATCCCAAGGTGTGCTTTCCTCGTTGCCGCTTGTAGTGCCGTCTTTGGGCTTTTGCGGGGTAATAAAACGCTCTTTCACCTCAAAATCGCCCTCGTTTTTGATTGAATATTCTGTGTTCGGCGTGATTTTCTCTTTTGTAGTACGCAAGTGAGTAACCACGCCTGTTTCGTCGGTTTGGTCATACACCTTAACAACATCATTATCGCTTTTGCCAATGCTAACAACAAGTGATATGCGGTCGGGGTTCGTGATGTCGTCCGTATTTACGCCGAATTTAATCGCGTCTGAATAGTTGCCCGCTTTAAGCGGAACGCTCACGCCGCCCACCGTGACGCTTGCCGCGCCGTCGTTCTCCGCTTTCAAAAACGCTTTAATAAATTCGCTCACACCGACTTTTGACGGCTTAACCGCCGCGTGTTCAATCGAAAGCCCAAGCCCCGCGCCGTTCGGCACGTTAAGGACATTGTAGAGGTCGGCGTAATACGCGTCGCTGTAAATTTCGTCCACCAAACCGTCTTTAAGAACAATTAGGTCAACAGGAGTATACGCGTCAAACAACGCCACGAATTGCGGCAATTTCCCGTAATATCCGCGATAATCAAGGGTTTCGCTTCCAAAAGTCTTTTCGGGAAATCCCTCAATATTCGTAAACGAGCCAACGCCGCTGTTCGCGTAAGTTATGATGCCTCTGCTGTTCGCTCTCATAACATCTTCGCCCAGCACGGAAACGGCATCCTGAATCTTCGCAACTTCGTCCGCTGGCGTCGCTTTTGTTACGGTTAAATTCCGTTCAAGTATCCCGCTTTCGCTGATTTTATAGGCGACGGCGTTAGTTTCGTTCGTTGCGTCTTTAATAGCCGACGACGACTTCAAAAGCCCGTTTAACGCCGTTTGAAAGGCGGTATCGCTTACTTTGCGGTACTTGAAATTCGTGTCGCTGTCATTCGGGCGGATACCATATATAAACTCGCTCCCAGCCGTTTCCTGAACGATTTGAGCCGTGCCGCCGCCGTAATTGATATTGAAATTACCGCTTGATATTTGCCCGCTGATATACTCGGAAGCCGCCGCCCACCAAGCATACGCCGCGCCGTTTAGCATAACGCTCGTAGTTCCTGCGAGATTGCTTGCGTCAACGCCGTCTTTGGGCTTAAAGTTCAAGTCAAACGCCCCCGAATAAACAGTTTTTATGTTTCGGTTAAAATACTCGTCCGCCATATCGTGGTTTAGCCCAATCGCGGCGTAACTGTTTTCAAGTGAAGGCACAACCTTTGCTATATCCGCGTTCTTAGGCGCGTTCGCGTAGCCGCTAAGCGCGTATTTATCGCCGCTTTTGCCAAGGTCAGGCGGTGTCGGGGCAAACACTTTGTTCTCTGTCTGCATACCCATAGTCACGGAAAACGCCTCACGGTTAAGCGCGCCGCCCGCCGCTATTGCGCCGTAAGTCAGCTTGTCCCCGACGTTCGAGCCTGTGAGTTTGCCCCGTATAAAATCCCCGTCAAACGCTGTCGGCAGCTGTTTTTTTGATATGGTGAAATCACTTGATTTAAGCGCGGCGTCAAGCCCGCCGTAATAGGCGTTCGCGTCCGTTTTTGCGTGGCGAACCTCGGCTTCGCCTATGGTCACGCTCTCGCGGGAGGTAAGGCTGTTTCTCTGGGAGATTACGTCGGGACGCAGGATAACTTTTGTCGCCTCTGCTTTTTTGTCCGCAAGGTTGACGTCCATAATATGCATTTGAAGTACGCTATCGTCATCGGGTGTGAGGTAGTCGCCGAGGAAAAGTACACCAAAGCCCCATTTGTTGTCGGAAGCGTCGGCGCGTTTGGTTTTGTCATAACCGTCACTTCCGTCTAAATCACTGCCGCCAAACATACTGTCATCGCCCTCGACAGCTCCATCGGGTTTTGTGGGACCGCTATAATATATCTTACTCGCGATGGTGTTACCGCCGCCAGAATAGATGGGGGAAAGATTAGTTGTATCAGGGTTTATGCCACCTATAAATTTAGGTTTAAGATTAAACCAACCGCCGCTACCGCTCATTTTCTGTACAGTGTAGAAAAAACTTTTATCTGTTGAAGCCGCCGTACTATTCAACATTGAAGCAAAATTCAGTATCGTTGTATACGAGTATGAAGATGCCTCGCGTCTTGCGGGAACGAGAGGTTCAACAAGAAAAATATAATCCTGTTTACCGCCGCCCGTGCCATCTATAACACCTTGCAATTCAGGATAATCCGAAATCATTTCGGGGTGTTTAACCGCCATAATTTTAAGCAATGCACCAAGAGTATCCGCGTTTTTCTTTTTTGCGGCTTCGTCGTTTTGAATATCCTCTTGATGTTTGATTTCAAGCGTATTTTCAACGTAATTTTCCGAAACAGCATTGTTCCAGTCAACAGAAAACGCTGAATTTATGCGGTTATAAATTGCGTTGTCAACGCCAAACGCCGCCCCGCCTTCGCTTACGATAAGCGAACTTATGTCGTGTGCGTCGCTTTCGTTTGTGCGTGTAAATTCCTTAGTGAGTGAGCCGTTTATGAAGTATATGGGATATTCGCCCACCTGTGAGGGATTAAGCCCCGCCCAAGCCCCGTCTGACATAGGCGTAAAATCCATTATATAACCGCTGTTATAGTCGCCTTTGTTCGCAACCATTAAAGTGACTTTTGAGCCAGACCCATAACTACTTTCAGTTTTGCCGTCACCCGCACTTGCGGCTGTACCGTCGCCTGTGACGTCACCCCTACTACCAGTACCACTATCGCCCTCTGCCCCGAATGTCGGAACATTGGCAAACAAAAAGACTGCCGCCAGTAATAAGGCGAGCAGTCTGCGTGAGAGTTTTGTTCTCATACCAGATTTCCCCTTTGAAATTTTTATATTATGTTAAGCGTTCGCCCTGAACTTTCATATATTTTTGCAAAAGAACAAGTATCTCTGCGCGGGTTACGGGTTGCGTCGGGTTTACATTGTTGCCTGAACCTTGCATAATGCCTTTTTCGTTGAGAAACATTATAGCGTTGTAATCTCCCATAATTACTCCGTCATTAGGATGTGCAAGTTCATAATTTGTAACGTCTATATCTGTGTCGCTTTCAGCCCACGAATGTTGAAGAAGTTTGAGGTCACTAAACGGATTTTCTTTTGGCTGATATTTTTCAACTTCGCAACCCAATGCTTGAGCCAACGACCTTGCAACTTCAATACGCGACATAGGAGCTTCAAAGTCGGATTTTTTCATATTGCCCTCATATAGCCCTTGCATTACACCATTATAATACTTAGCATACCAAGCGTTTCCGCTGTTCTGAACCGCCAATGTGTACGAGCTGTCCGTCCGTTTATCAAAATACGATTCGCTCTGCTGTGCAAGCCCGAAAATCGCGTGAAACTCGCCTCTTGTCACGGCTCTGTTCCCCTGAAACTCGTAAACCTCGCGTCCGTTTTTGTCCGTGGGAACTCCGCTTATCACCTTGTAGTACACGGGAAGCGGAATGTAGGGCAAGAACCAGTCGGAGGGCTTTAAGTCGCTGAAACTCGTGAGGGCTATCTCTTTAAGTCCGCTTTGTATCTTCGGGTCGGCAATAAATTTTTGTAAATTTGGGCTTGTAACGACAGCCTCGTAATATCCCGCACGGTCGCCTCTGTATTTATCGGGCTTAGCCGCAAGTTCGTAAGGTACAAGTTTTTCGGCGGGAATATCGGGCGAGTTAGCGTAGGTATTTTTGCCCAAACCCGCAGTCCACGCCGTATACAATCTACCACTCGGTTTGCCGTTCGCAACAATCGTCCCGAAAAGCTCATCAGTTTTTTTCACAAGTTCGGGGTATTTTGGATTCAGCGGTTCGTACCCGCATATCTCCGTAGGGGTTTTCGCCGCCATATTCGTGTTCGCGGCAAACGCGGGCGTAGCTCCTACAACAAGCACCGCCACAGTCGCAAACGCCGCAAACCTTTTCAAAGTTCGCATAAACTTCATCTCCTGACTTTTTATAAACAATTTCGGGTAATCCCAAATAACATCTTTTTTAGCCGCCAATCTGTCCGCGAAACGTTTTATGGGGTTAGGGGGCGATTGCGGTATGCCGTGTAACGCGTTTACAGCCACGCTGACGACGTTTTCCCCTGTTGGTCGTAGGAATTTACTACTCGCGTCATTGCGTTCGTCCTGACGCGGTTTAGAGGGGTTAGAAACGATTTCAACGCTTAGGCATCCCTCCGCGTTTTCATTTTTGTTTTTTTCGCCCGATTGCGTACTGTGCGCCGTACTGTGTACCGTAGCGTCTTTCAACGGTTTAACCGTCGGGGATAACGCCGCTTGTATCTGTGCCGCATAATGGCGGTACGGCTTGCCCAAATGCTCGAAAAGTACCTCGGCTTCAAACTCGCCGCCGCTTTGCGGTGGCTTTTGGGAGTAAGCAAGAACAGGAAATACCGCGCTTTGAGCAACGGGAATCGAATTGCCTATGTTCGCGTCGTCAGTTCCGTTTGCGCCGTTTGCTCTATTGCTATCGTTTGTTTCATTCGCGCCGCTTTTTTTGCCGAAACGCAAATTGTACAGAATATCCAAAACCTCGCCGTCTTGAACCTCCGCGCCAACCATACCAGCCCGAACACGCATTAACGCCGCCTTGCACGGCTTGCCCGTAAAGAAGTCCGTCGCGTCGCACAGTTTGGTTATAAGTTCCCATTCCGCGCCTTGCGTGCGGTACACGCTTCCCTTACGAAACATTTTACCACTTCCTTTCGCTGCTGTCAAAATCGTTTTTGTACTCAAGGATTGCAATCCCACATCTTGCCTAAACCACCTCCCCAACGCTCACGGTACTCTAAATTTTCGCTTTACATTTTCGCTTTGTTTCTACTCTTTGCTTTAGTTTTTTGCCGCCCGTCGCGTTCAAATTCAAAAATGAGTTTCGTTTTTAGCAAAAAGCCTTGAAAAGCCCTAAATTCGGGCGTTTTAAGGCGAAAATAAAAACGCGGCGCAAAAACTGAAAAAATCGAGCCTTATTTTCTAAAAAATTGGGTGTCAAACTATGTACATAGTGTGTACACAGTATGTACATAGTCCAGTTTTTACCATAGATTTTATACAGGTTTTACCAAAAATCAAATTTCTGTGTACACAAAACGGGTTTTTGTGTACACAGTGTGTACATAGCCCAGTTTTTACCAAATTTTGTTTATGAATTTTTATCAAATTATTTTTAGCCGCGGTATGCCGAAATTTTGTTTTCACGTTTGATTTTGTGTTTATTCTTTACCGTCAACTGTTACTCAAACGCAAGTTTTTAGAAATCGAATACTAAAAAAACTACACTCAATTTTTACGAAAACGATACTCAATTTTTTGCGAAATCAATACTGAATTTTTTCGGGTAAATTTATTTTTCGCGAAAAAGCCTTGATTTCGGGCGGTTTTGGGCAAAAATAAAAATTACCCAAAAAATTTCAGTCTCGTTTTTGAAAAAAATTGAGTTATGTAAAATCACTTTCGATTTTTCGTTTTGGATTTTTCAGAAATCTTTTTTGAAAATCGAGAGTGATTTTTTTGTTTCAGCGGTTATAGGATTTGATTTCAGTCATCTTATCCGAAAGTTCGTTGCCTGTGACGTTTTTCGCGTCGATTGTTCTAACTTCGTCGATAACCCATTTGTCGTTGAACTTGGACACTAAATAGTAATTTTGGAGCAGAAGTCCTTTTTTGAGGTTCTTGTAAACGATAAGCTCCTCGCCCATAAACTCCGCTTGTTCTTTCGCGCCTCCGAGCCACTCCGTAACCGCGCCGTAAACTTCGGCGGGCTGTT
>BNUF01000037.1 GCA_025997155.1 Clostridia bacterium | reverse complement strand
GAACAGCACGAGAGAAACGCCGATGTAATATACCTTAGCAAGCTTTGCCTTCGATAGGATAAGCCCGATAATCGCTATCGGTATCGCGAGGAGCAGATACTCACCGAATACATTCGGGTTGGCGAACACCGAAAACACGCGCAGTTTAAGCCCGTCAAAAATTTCCTTGTCCACCCACGTCATATCAACCTTGCCTGAATATTTTTGCCATAACCCGTACAACCCCGTTAAAAGCGCGGAAGTCGTGAAGGCGAACACCAAAATCTCAAACGCCTTTTTTGTACGCGTAAGCGAGACGGCGAGGAAATACGACCCCATAAAAAGCGTCGTGAGCATGGCGATTTTTGTACTTGAAGAAGGGGTAAGGCTAGTCGCCCCGCGAAACAGCGTTATAAAAATAAATACCAAAAGGCAAATTCCTGTAATGTCTATACTAAAAGAATAGTTTTTATCCGTGAACAGTTTCAAAATAAAAGTGAGGGTAACGAGTATTATAATCCCCGCAAGCGCCATTGTCGGTATAAACGGAGCGAGAAAAACGATAACGCACAGCCCCCAAAACGGATACGACACCCCAAGCTTTTCATTCGCGTCAAAAAAATACCGCAAGAACCGAAAAATCAGGCTTGTCCGCGTAAACCCGTAAACAGCCGCGTTCACGCGTTTCAAAAACCGCGCAATCCCGCTCGACTCCCAAACAGCCGAAAGCCTCCTGTCCCGAAGTTCATACACCCACCCAAAGACACGCTGTATCAAAATGTATATACGGCTTTTCGCAAGAGTATCCCGCGCAAAATCCACCGAAATTGCCCGCGCCAAAACGCTCCCCGAAAAAAGCCGCCCAATCAAGGACATAATCCTCTCGACAAACCGAAAAAAAACACTGTTGTCCATAAACCGACAAATCAACGCCCACATACTATACTTCCTCATCAGTCTTAATAAATTCACGGTATCTTTTTTTAAGCGACAAAAGGACGGTTTTAATCCCCTCTTGGTAATCCCTCGTGCGTCCGAGCGCCTTTTTTATCCTCGCGTTCTCAAGCAAGGCGCGTTCGTCCGTGTCGTCCAGCGCAAGCGCCGCCGCAACCGCACTCTGCGCCTTCACGACGTCATAGTTGACGCGGTAGTACATTGCCAAATCCACCCAAAGTTCAATGTTGTTTTTGTCGAACACGACCGCCTTTT
The DNA here is from genome assembly GCA_025997155.1 of Clostridia bacterium. Classification (GTDB taxonomy): domain Bacteria; phylum Bacillota; class Clostridia; order Lachnospirales; family WQUN01; genus BNUF01. The sequence continues at coordinate 17,062 of BNUF01000037.1, read as the reverse complement.
CAATAAGCCGAATCGCCGTCGGGAGGTTCTGCGCCTTTGCGTTCACCTCCGCCTGCTTGCGTAAAAACGACGAATCGCGCTTGATTTCAGAGAACACCGCCGAAAGATTGTCAAGGGAGCGGAGAGCTTTATCAAACATTCTAAGCGACAAATACGCGTCCGCAAGGCGGTAGGCGTAAAGCGGCTGCGGTCTCTCGTCAAACGCCTGTTCAAAATATTTTACGGGAGTTTTTGTATCCCCGAGTGCCAGATTAAGTTCGCCGTACAAATAGAAAATCTTGTCCGTCTGCGGATTTTTGGCTTTTTGCAATCTATCCAGAATCTCCTGCGCGGCATCAAAATTACGGCTGTATATGGCGGCTTCCGCAAGGGAAAAAACTATCACGCCCGCCCGCGAGCTGTGCCTGTCGCATAGTTGGTAACTTTTGGCAAGACAGGTGTACGCCTCGTCAAATTTCCTCATCTGCATAAGACACACGCCCATATTGTTCAAAATGTCCGCGTTTTCGCCGTGCAAAAGCGCGCGTTTATAAAGCGCGTATGCCCGCGCCGGACTGCTCCCCGCCGCCAAATCCGCCCGCTCCTTGAGCCGCTCCCATTCCCGCCTGTTCTCCCAGTAAGTCAGTTTCTCCCGAAGTTCCTCAATCTCGTCGTCGTCAAAATATTCTATGAGTGTCAAAAACCCCGTCAGTTTCTCCGTAAAACTCTCAAGCGGCACAATCTCGTCACGTATCCGCGCCGCAATGTACCCAAGCCCGATAGCCGTCGCCCACGCCAAAAACTCCTCCGTCGTAATGTCGTCGGCGGAGTCCTTGAAATGCGTGTAACTATGGTACAGCACTTCCTCAAAGGTGTACACGCTTATGTTCGTCGCCCGAAAGGTGTATGGTACGGGCTGTTCCTTTTGGTTCTGCGCCAGTATCAGCACGGCTTATCATTCCTTAAAGTCAAGGTCAAGACCTTGGGGCTCTGCCCCAAACCCCGCCACTTTTGAAAAAGTGGACAAAACTTTTATTAAAAACCTTATTACATTAGAGTGGCGTGAAAATTCATCGGGTATCCTCCCTAGATACGAATAAGTTCGGCGATACTCATAGCTATATTATCCAGAATATCGTAAAATTTATCGTTGAGGTCATAGTATTTTCCGTGGGGTTTTGTAATCGGGTCGTAAGCTTCGATACTCTCCTTATCCTTGCGGGCGACGACGTATGTTGTGATATTGCGGTCGTTAAGCATATTGAATATGTCGTTTACGGATTTCCCCGAGGCGGTGGGCACGTGCGGCGGCGCGTCCGTGATAAGGATAAAGATATTTCGCCCGGTCGTGATTTTGCTGTCCTCGACGAGTTTCACGCCTGTTTCCAGCGCGTCAAGGGAGGATTCGGGGATATCCCCGCCGTAGGTCCTCGGGATATTTTTGACAAGTTTCTGGAATCTTGGAACGTCATTGGTAAAATTGTAAACGCTTGGCTTTTCCTTTTCGCCCAAATCCCCGAATCCGATAAGCCCCAGTTTAAACGCCGCCCCCTTACCCCGCAAAATATTTGAAAACTCGATTGCGCGGTCTTTCACGCCGTTTATATATGTGTCCATACTCCCTGTCGTGTCGATAAGGAATACTACATTGACGTTATCGGAGGTGACAGTCGCCGCGCGCGGCGCGGGAGGCGCGGATACCTTTGTCCTGTCGAACTCGGCGCGTTTTGTCGCCCCGCTTGCCAAATCCTTGACATACACCTCGAAAAGGTTGTTTTCGTCCGTGGCGTAAGTAATCTCAAGCTGTGTCGTCCCCGAAAGCCCGTCAAGCACCACGCTCCCGATATACTTCTTGTCGTCGTCGTGCGCTTGCTCCCATTGGTACACATCAACGTTCACGGTAGACGCGCCCGACATACTCGCGAAATTGCTGTCGGAAAAACGGCACGGAATCGGGCTTCCCATCGGGATAATCGGGATAAGCCCTTTTTCCATAGTCGCCACGTTCACGACTGCCTCCGTCCCGAAAATCTGCCGCGTAATCTGCCCCACCTTAACGTTGCTGTTCGGTAAATGTATCAAATGGTTATAAATCGCCGCGCCCATAGCGACACTCTTCGCGGGGTCGGTAGCGCGGTACGGTTCTTTGATATACCCCGCGACTGTGCGTTTTACCATAGGTATAAGCGTCGAGCCGCCCACGAGAATCACCTTCGAGATATCGTCGGGTTCGCGGTTTGCGCGTTTGAGCGCCTGTTCGATTATGTCGCGGCTTCTGTCCACATATTTGCGAATCATAGCTTCAAATTCGTCGCGGCTAATCTCAAGGGACAGATTCCTAGGCACGCCGTTATCAATCAAAAGCGGCTGAATCCGAATCGCCGCCTTATTAGTCCCCGACAGTTTTTTCTTTGTGTTCTCCGCCTCTTGTTTAAGTTTTTGCACGACTCTTTTATGTTCCCCCGCGTCAAGCGAGTCCATATCGAAATTATTCTGTTTGTTAAACTCTTCCGTCATAAACTTGATTAGCTCAGCGTCAAAATCGTCGCCGCCAAGGGTCATATCCCCGACGTCCGACAACTCCTGAAAAATATCGTCGCCCGTCTCGCTTTGCGACACCTTAAGCACGCACGCGTCAAAAGTCCCGCCCCCCAAGTCGTACACAAGGAGCGTCTGCGCGTAGCCCTGTTTGTAGCCGTACTCAATAGCCGCCGCCAAAGGCTCGGACAACAGAAACACGTTCTTGAACCCCGCGAAAAGCCCCGCCTGTTTTGTCGCGAACATTTGCCTGTCGTTGAAGTACGCGGGGTGAGTGATTACAACCTCGTCAAAGACTTCCCCCGACTGCTCCTCCGCCGCCTGTTTCAGCTTTTTAAGAATCTCCGCCGAAACCTCCTCGGGAGTCTTCGAGACCGCCCCGATATTAATCTTCTCCGAGCTCCCCATAAGCCGCTTGACAGAAATCACGGTACTTTCGGGATATATGATAGCTCCCGATTTCGCCTCCTGCCCCGTTATAACCCCGTCCTCCGTAAAACTCACGACCGAGGGCAGAACCTCGTCCGTTCCGTCCGTCCGCACGGCTTCGAGCGCGTCGCTTTTATCCGTGTAGATGACGGCGACAGAGTTTGTCGTACCTAAATCTATACCCAAATAAGCCATTCTATATGCCCTCTTTTCGTATTATAGTCTTTTCAAAGCGTGACGGCGCGAAATCCTGTTTATACCCGCTCGGCTCGTATTCACGCGGATACCCCATATCCTCGACAGTCCCCCGCGTCAGCCCGCCCTCCGCAACCGACAGGGTAATGTTTAACTTGGTTTTCCCGTTCGGGCGTTCGGGCAGCCCCGTAATCGACACCTCCCCGATAAGGCGGCAATCCTCAATCTTATCGTTAAGATTCATACGTTCGAGTATCTTTATGTCAAAATTTGTCATATCCTCGGGAGTATCCCCGTACAGCGTCAAAATCTTGCTTTTCTTAGCAAGCGAATATGTCGTCCCCCTCTTTATAATCGGGGAAAACGACACCTTTTTTCCGCTTCTTATCTCAAACCCGATATCGTGCGCCACCGACGTCTCAAACTCCACCGACAGTTTCTCCGATTCCATATCGGGTTGCGACAACAGCCCCATTTTCATCGCGGCGTAATATGTCGCCCCGAGGGAAATGTCAAGCGCGGGAGTGTTCGATTCGTATATCTTGTCCGCGTCGTTAAACACGTCGAGGAGCATCGCCCGCACCCACGGCATCTGGCACGACCCGCCCTCCATAAGCGCCATTGTAATCTTATCGGGCGTTAACGCCCCCGTGTAAGCTTCCCGCAACGCTTTCTGCACGAGTTTGCGCGTCTTTTCGATAAAAGGAGCGATAAGCCCCTCAAACTCTTCCCGCGTCAGCTGTTCCACAAAAGGAGGGATACAAAAAGTAAACGGAATACGAAAACTCTTAACGCCCGACAGGCGTTCCTTCGCTTCCCGCGCCTTCGTCTCGATTTCGACCTGATTCTCCTTAGAACTATCTATAATTTGTTCCTTGCTCTGCCCCGTCTTTTTCTCGATGAACTCATAGCACTTCGCCGCGACAACCTCGTCTATGTTGTCGCCGCCGTGTTCCGCCTCGCCGCCCTCGCTGATTACCTGAAGTTTAATCCTCGCGTTGTCGCTGTCCTTGACGTGAAACACCGTGATATCAAGCGTCCCGCCACCAAAGTCGAAAACCATAATAAGCTCTCCGCTCTCAAGCTTTTTGTGGGCGTTAAAATTATACGCAAGAGTCGCCGCCTTGGGTTCTTCAATCAGGCATATCAGCTTGTCCGAAAGCCCCGCCAGCTCGCAAGCTCGCATAGTCGCCTTTTTCGCCGCGTCGTCAAAATCATACGGCACGGACACCACGACCCCCGCAATCTCCGCCTTTGGGTTCAAACTCCTGCAATGGGCGATAAGTTCCTCAAGAATCTTCGCCGAAATCTCCTCCGGCAGGTAATTTTTCCCGTTTATGGCGACTGTATCGGACGTTCCCATTTTCCGCTTAATCGAGCGTATCGTTGTGTCGTTATAAATTTTCATCGAACGGTATGCCTCTTCGCCGATTACCCATTCGCCCAAATCCCCCGAATCGTCGTCGGGGCGGTACTGCACCACCGACGGCATAGGAGCTTTGCCGAAGCCGTTGCTTACGTCAATCGGCACGGGCTTCCCCGCCGCGTTGTCCCAGTAACTTATAACCGAGTTAGTAGTACCCAGGTCAATCCCAAGTATGTACCAGTCCTCCAAAAGCCCCGCGTTCTCATCTATCTGTTGCCTGTAGCTCTCCCAGTTCAAAAAAACACCTTCTCATTTTATCTATTACATATATATTACCATAGCTCTTTTAACCTTACAATAAAATTTATACGTCAATTTCGGCGTTTTGTTTATTTCCGTATAAAAAACATCTGTTTGTCAAGTAAATCACTCGACTTTGTAGACTTTACATAGAGCGATTTATGTCATATAATATAAGAAATAAGGGAGGACGCCGCAATGAACATTGACTATTTCGAGAAAAAAGTAAAGGAAAAATTGCAAGAACTCAACAAAACAGACACCGTTTTTTTCGCGTGGCTTTGTGCGGTGCGGGCGTTGCCATATGTAGGGAGTAAGGGTAACTTTAATTTTTGGCAGAATTCAAAACGCACACAACATTTGCATAGTATTTTTTGGGCACTTGACTGCTCCCGTGCTGTCAGCAATGTCTCCTCCGCCGCCTCCGCCGCCTCCGCCGCCTTCACCAATTTCTCCTCCGCCTCCGCCTCCTCCGCCGCCTACAACGCCGCCTACGCCGTCTACAACGCCGCCTACGCCGCCTACTCCGCCTACAATGTCTACAACGCCGCCTACAACGCCGCCAACGCCGCCAACGCCGCCTGCGTCGCCAATGCTAGCTTACGAGAAATCATTCTTCAAGACCTTGAAATAATTCAAAACGGTCGAAATTACGCCGATTTCAATAACGACTTATCCTTATACGGCAATGTATGGAACAACTTCCAGAAAGCTTTGCGGGACATAGGTTGCGGCTATTGGGGCGACCTCTACAAAAATATTTTCGAGAATCATTTTGAAATTGATAAGAAAGCTCTTGAGCGGCGTTTGTCTGTTCCAGAAGAAATACGGGATAAAGGCGCAAACTTTGTCGCGGATTATTTAATCGCTTTGGAACAGCGGGACGCGAAACGGCTGAACGAGGCGCGGATTATCATACTGGGCGAAAAGGGCGCGGGAAAAACCTGCCTTGCCCGCCGTCTGGTTGACCCTAACAAACCTATGACTAAAGATAAAGATAGTACCGCTGGAGTTGACACCCTTCTTTGGACTCCAGAAACGAAAACAGGCGAGGACACCGTAAAAATACATATTTGGGACTTCGCCGGACACGTAATCACACACGCCGCCCATAGGTTTTTTATGTCGGAACGCTGTGTCTATATCATTGTGTATGACGGACGCTCGGAGGAACGAAACCGTTTGGAATACTGGCTTGACCACGTGAAAAACTACGGCGGGGGTTCACAGACGTTTATTTTTGTGAACAAACGCGACGCACACGCGCCAGACATTCATATCAACACCTTGCGGGAACGGTACGGAGATATCGTTTTGAAAGAATTCTCTATCGAGGAGGACATATCGGAACTTAACGGTTTTCGCCGAGAATTGGCGGACGCTATCCGAAAAAATCCGTTGTGGAGCAACTTAATGCTGCCTGCCTCTTATTTTGACGTGAAAGAAGAGGTAGAAAGCCTATTCGTCAATAAAAAAGAGAAAAAAGCCGCGGAGTTTACCAAAAAGGAAATTTTTGAGAAAATCGCGGACAAGCATAAAATTGAAAATGCGGAAAACCTGCTTGATTCCTTGCACGCGCTTGGCATATGCCTGTGGTACAAGAACTTGGCACACTACAAGACCCTTGTGTTAAATCCCGAATGGATTAGCCACGGCGTGTACGCTGTGATTAACTGGGTTAACGATAAAAAAGAACACGCGGTAAAACTGGCTGATTTTGCGGACATATTCGCAAAAGAATCCGACAGATACCCGAAAGAAAAGCATAGGTTTATTTTTGAACTTATGATACATTATGAACTTGCGTATAAGGTGGAACGTCAAGATACGTTGGTTATTCCGCATCTAATGCCCGAAGACCGCCCGAAAACGCTTGCGGGATTTTCAGGCGAGGAAACTCCCGTATGCCGTTACGCGTCAGAACGCCCCTTGCCGCCTGATACCATTTCGCGGTTTATCGTGCGGCACAACGAGGAAATCCACGAATCCGTCTGGCGGCACGGCGTGGTATTGAAAAATTCGGCGGGACAAACCGCTCTCGTGCGGGAAAAAGACAGGGAAATCTGCGTATACGTGAGCGGCGGCGCGTGGAATGACTACCTAGACAAGATACGCGAAACGCTGAACGATATTTTTCATAGTTATAAAAGCAAGCACCCAAGTTTGGAATATAACATTCGTATGTACGAAAACCGCGAGATTGAGCCTAAGTGGCTGGACGACGGAACTTTATACGGTTATGCCATAAATAAAAAGGACTATTACGACCCCGGAACAAACAAAAATATAAAGGCGGTTACGTTTGTGCATAATGTGAATATCAATAACGGTACTATGATAGGCGGGAGTCAAGTCGGGTATGTCGAAAAACCGATACAGTCAAACAATATCAGTTTGCCGAAAACGCTAAGCCCGCAGGACTTCAAAGATTTTATCGCCGCAATGGAAAAGTTTCTCGCGTCCGACGAAGCTCGCGACGAATTGAGAGGGAAAGACGCCGACAAACTTAGAACCCTCGTTGAAGAAGCAAAAAAAGAAGAACCCGAGAAAGGCTGGGAACGTTTTCGCTCACATCTAGTCACTTTCGCAAGTGTCGCGAACATCAGCACGGCGGTTGAGTTGTTTTTGTCAAAATATTCAGGCGGGATTGCCGACAACCTCCTTAAAATGTTTGCGAGTTTGACCTCATAAACACCGAAACGGGTTTAAGTAAGAGAGAACTTGACAAATCAAACGCGGTATAATATACTAAGCATACAATTTTAATATGTGTTGCAAGGGAGGCGCGTTTTGATAGAACTGAGGGAACTTACAAAAACTTACAAGGCGGGTTCGAACGAAGTCAAGGCTCTTGACGGCGTTTCCCTCACCGTCGACCGCGCCGACATTTTCGGCGTAGTCGGGTTCAGCGGCGCGGGCAAAAGCACGCTGATTCGATGTATAAACCTTCTCGAACGCCCCGACAGCGGCTCGGTCATAATCGGCGGCACGGACATTACCGCCCAGACCGAAAAGCAGCTCGAGAAAACGCGGCAAAAAATAGGTATGATTTTTCAGCATTTCAACCTTATGCGTTCAAAAACGGTTTTCGAGAACCTAGCTCTTCCCTTAAAATACCAAAAACGTTCAAAACGCGATATCGAGATAAAAGTCGGCGAGATTCTTAATCTTGTCGGGCTTTCTGATAAAAGGAACAACTACCCGTCCCAGCTAAGCGGCGGGCAAAAACAGCGTGTCGCCATAGCGCGGGCGTTGGCGAACGATCCGCACATACTCCTAAGCGACGAGTCCACCTCCGCGCTCGACCCGCAAACGACCGACTCTATCCTTGAACTCCTGCAAAAACTAAATAAACTGCTCAACCTCACAATCGTTATAATCACGCACGAAATGCTTGTCGTAAAGCAAATCTGCAACAAAGCCGCCTTTATGGACAAAGGACGCGTCGTCGAGCAGGGCGACCTGTTTGATATGTTTTCAAACCCCCGCACAGAGGCGACCAAAAAATTTACCGCAAACGCCTTTGACATCGAAGAAGTACAAAAAATCTTGCGAAATATCGATATCAAAAGCCTTACGGGGGAAAACGGCAAATTTCTTCACCTCGTTTTTCTTGGGGACGGCGCGAACGACGCGCATATCACAAAAGTTGCGCGGAAATTCGCCGTCGACATCAGCATAATATACGGCGGAATCGAGATAATCCAAAGCCGCCCAATCGGAAATCTTTTCGTCGTCGTTCAGGGAACGGGAGACGCCGTAAACGCCGCCATAGCGCATATGCGCCTTACCAACACGCACGTTTCGGTACTTTCCGAGTAAAAGGAGAACGATATGAACGAGTTTTTTATCTCTCTGTTTCCGAATGTGTACGAACTCCACCGCGACTTAATCAAGTCGGTACGCGACACGTTTATTATGGTGGGAATTTCGGGGGCAATCGGCATAACTTTGGGAATGATTTTCGGGATTCTGCTTGTCTCGACCGCAAAAGGCGGGCTGTATGAGAAAAAGCCCCTTAACTCCGTCGTTGACAAGATAATCAACACGGCGCGTTCAATCCCTTTCGTCATACTGATAGCGTTACTTGTCGGATTCACAAGATTCGTCGTCGGCACGTCTATCGGTATTCGCGGCGCAATCGTCCCCATGGTAATCGGCATAATCCCCCTCACCTCAAGAATGACCGAACAGGCGCTGCTCGAAGTCGACAAGGGCGTAATCGAGGCGGCGCGTTCAATGGGGCTTTCGCGAATGTACATTATATTTCACGTACTGCTCCCCGAATCTATGCCGAGCCTTATCCGCTCTCTTGTCACAAGTTTTATCAGCCTAATCGGGCTTTCCACAATGGCGGGGACTGTCGGCGGCGGCGGAATCGGCAATTTCGCGATTCGGTACGGATATTCAAGGTATATGCAGGATATAACTGTCGTCACGGTCATACTTCTTCTCATAATCGTCAACATTGTTCAGGGTGTCGGAAACGCCGCCGCGAAAAAGGCAACTCATTAAAATATAAGGAGCAAAAAAATGAAATCATTTAAGAAAATCGCGGTGTCGGTATTTACCGCGCTGTCTGTCCTCTCACTCTCGGCTTGCGCGGCAAGTTCGCCAAACACCGCAAGCACAGAAAACGCACCCGCGAAAGCGCCCGCCGCCAAACCTGTAACCGTAAAAATCGGGACTACCTCTGACGAGCCGCGCATATGGAACGCCGTGCAATCCGAACTTGACAAGGCGAACGCCAACATAAAAATCGAACTCGTGAACCTTCAGGGCGGCGAACCGAACAGAAACCTAGCCGCGGGCGAAATCGACCTAAACTCTTTTCAGCACTACGCGTACTTCAATAAAAACAAAGAGGACCTGGGGCTTGACCTGACTTCCATAGGCGACACGCTTATCGTTCCGCTGAGCCTCTTTTCGGATAAGCACAAAGCTCTTGACGAAATCCCCGACGGCGGAAAAATAGCGATTCCCGACGACCCGACAAACCAAGGACGCGCCCTTAACGTGCTTAAAAACGCGGGGCTTATCGAAATCGCTCCCGAGGCGGGAGTCAACGGGCTTATCAAGGACATAACCTCAAACCCGAAAAATATCGATTTTATCGAAATTGTGGCGGCGCAAATAGTACCCGCCCTTCCCGACGTTGACGCGGCGATTATCAACTGCGGTTACGCCACGGACGCGGGACTCGACCCTGTAAACGGGCCAATCTACAAAGACGAAATCGACCTGAACGACCCGCAGTTCCAGCCGTTCATCAACCTTATCGCGGCGCGTACCGCCGACAAGGATAACGAAAACTACAAAAAAGTAGTCGACGCGTACCACACAAAAGCCGCCGCCGACGCAATTAACGAAGTTTACAAATTCGCGGCGTTACCCGCCTTTACCTACGACGCTTCGGAGGAGTAAAAATGGTTAAAAAAGTTTCAGAGCGCAAAGAGGAACTTATTTCTTTGCGCCGTTTTTTTCATATGAACCCCGAACCGAGCTTTTGTGAATTTGACACGAGCAAACGCGTACAGCAGGAGCTTGAGGACGCGGGAATCCCTTATGTCACGGCGGGCACGGGAATTATCGGCACGATACGGGGGAAAAAGGACAAACCCGTGCTCGCCCTCCGCGCCGATATGGACGCGCTCGAGATTACGGAAAAAAACGACGTTCCCTACAAATCCCAAAAAGACGGGCTTATGCACGCTTGCGGACACGACGCGCATACCGCCGCCCTTGTCGTCGCGGCGAAAATACTTAACGAAAACCGACACGAACTGGACGGCACAATAAAAGTAATATTCCAGCCCGCGGAGGAAATCGGCAAAGGCGCGTTATCCCTTATAAAAAGCGGAAATCTGAACGACGCGGACGCGTTTTTCGGCATACACGTTCAGCCCGAAATCCCTTTCGGCAAAATTGAGTTAAGCTCGCGTGCGGTTATGGCGGGTTCAAGCAATCTTTTTATCAAAGTCAAAGGCTCGGGCGGTCACGCGGCATACCCCCACGAATGTGCGGACGCGATTGCGGCGGGGGCGGAAATCGTCTCCTCACTTCAGCAGATTGTGTCGCGTGAAATCTCTCCGACAGAACCCGCCGTAATCTCGATATGCCAATTTCACGCGGGAAACCGCGATAACATAATCGCGGACGAAGCCGTTATCACGGGGACGGTACGAGTGGCAAACGAGCAAACGCGCAAACAGATAACCGAGGCGGTAAAACGAGTCGTACACGGCATAAGCCTTGCCCGCCGCGTCACGTCGGAAGTCTTGTGCGACCCCGCCACGCCCGTCTTGTATAACTCTCCCGAACTCTACCCCGTCGCCGTTTCCGCCGCGAACAGCGTCCTCAAAGATTCGGTGCTTGAATCGAAAATGCGGCTTGGCACGGAAGATATGAGTCGGTATTCAGAAATCGCTCCGATATTCTTCGCGTTTGTCGGAGTCGGGACGGAGCGGCCGCTCCACCACGAACGCTTTGATATAGACGAAAACGCGCTTTGTGTTTGCGCCGCGCTGCACCTTGAATTCGCGCGTGAATATTTTAAACGGAAGGGCGGCGTATGAGCTTGAAAACAAAGGTGATTGAAAAGGCGAAGGATTTAGGTATGACGCTTGTTGGGTTCGCGAATGTCGAAAGGTGGGAGGACTCCGACGTTTCGTATGTGCCGAGGGAATTTTTTCCGCACAGCATATGGGATTGGAGCAGGACGGTTATCGTTATGGCTGTGCCTATGCCCCTGCCCATTCTGGAAACGACCCCGTCGGTTATGTACAGCGAACTTTACGCGACCTCAAACCGACTGCTTGACGAAACAGCGTATCGTATCGGGTTGTTCCTGAACAATCTTGGACGCCGCGCCTTTTATTTCCCGCGTGACTGTTACGGCGACCTGAGCGTACTCGTGAAAAAACCCGAGGCGGCGTTTTCCCACGTCGTCGCGGGGAAATACGCGGGGCTTGGCACAATCGGGTTTAACCACGCGCTGATTACGCCCGAGTACGGACCGCGCCTGCGCCTTGTTTCGGTTATCACGGACGCGGAAATCGAGCCGTCTCCTCTTTATGATAAAGAACTCTGTATCGGTTGCGGCGTTTGCGGGAAAAAATGCCCGAAACAAGCGTTCACCAAACGCGAACACGGCATAATCGCCGATATGGACAAAGTGAAATGTGCCGAACACCACGTAACGCTGAAGGGCGAAATGCGCGCGCCTTGCGGGATATGCACGCTTGTATGCCCAGTCGGCGAAGACAGGAAAATGTACGGAAACAACGCGATAACGAAAACGGGAGCGTCGCACGTTCAGGACTTTGGCGCGAATGTATAGAGAATGGGGAACATATGTCAAATTCAGTAAAGATACCGAATTTTAACGCGTTCACAGCGCTTGGCGACCCGGGTTGCGACGGCTTAGGCGCGGAGATAATGACGATTTTCGGAGGCGGTTTGAACGCCGCCGCCGCCGACTCTGATTTTTCGCTTATTCTGGGCGACATAGTGCCCTATGGTTCTGAAAGGTTTTACAAAAGTGTACGCAATTTTATCAGGACGACAGCGGCACACGAAGTTTACGCCCTCAAAGGCAATCACGACAAGGAATTTTATAACGAGTATTTTGGCGACCCAGAGTACACGCTTTGCGACGACAATACGGCAATCGTTGTGCTTGACAACTCCTCCCGCGAGTTCACCCCGAACGGGCTTGAACTGTTAGAAAAATCATTGACTGAACATAAAGACAAAAATATTATTCTCGCGATGCATATACCGCCGCCAAACAGCGTTTGCCTTAATTCGCTCGGCGAAAGCGAATGGGCGAAGATAACCCGTCTGTTTGAGAAGACAGGGAAAAGTCCGTGCTATCTGCTTTGCGGACACGTTCATTCATATTTCGAGGCTGATGTTTTTGGAATAAAACTGATCGCCTCTGGCGGAGGCGGCGCGAGAGAAGAAGATATTGAAGGCGTTTCGCGGTCGGGTTATCATAGGGTACGGTTCTTTTATGACGACGGGAATTTATTGTATGAGAAACTTCCGATACGGACTAAACCCGTCAATTACGACGATAAAGACATTAGCGAAAACCTTTTGAAAAGTTTTACAAACGAGTGCGTCGCGCATATTAAATATAAGATTTACGCGGAGGACGCGCTAAGGCGCGGGCTGCCCAACCTCTCAAAACTCTTGTCCGCTTTAGCCGAGTCGGAATATTACCACGCCCGTAATTTTCTTTACGCACACGGCGAAAACTTTGAACCCGCGGCTTATTTAAAAGACAGCCTAACTTCAGAAACGGACGAGGCGGAGCGAGTTTACCCGAAACTTCTTAAACTGGCGCGGGAAAGAAACGCGGGACTTGCGGAATATGCTTACAGCGACGCGCTTGCCGCCGAAAAAGGTCACAGGATTCTGCTCGAAAACGCTTTGGAGTCGGGAGATATTGAACCTATGTCCTACTACACTTGTACGTCTTGCGGCAAAACTTTTACGGCGCAAGGCGGCGAAAAAGCGGAAACTTGCCCTGTGTGCGGCGCGCCTTGTGACAAGATTAAATAAGCGGAGGGGTTATATTGAACGGGTACACGCATATGCTTGTCGGGGGGCTTTCGGCGGGAGTGCCGCTCGCTTATTGCGCGGCGGCGGGAAGTTTTGAGATTGGCATAGGCGCGTACACGCTGTACCCTTTGGCGGCGGTCGTCCCGTCAATTATCGGAAGCCTTGGCCCCGACATAGATATGAAAGAGAGTATCGGCGGGCGGTGGATACGAAAGGCGCTTAGGTTTGTGATAACCGTAACGGGGGCGGCGCTTTTGGGGCTTGCTGTGCTTGCCTGTGTGCGGGAGGGGGCGTTCTCGGCGCTTGTGCCGTTTTCGTTTGTGTTTCTCGCGGCTTGCGGGGTGCTTTGTTTTGTGAGTTTCTCTAAGCACAGGAGGGAAACGCACTGCGGACTTGTGGTACTTATTCTTCTTATACCGAATATTTTGATAATCAGGTATATGGCGGCGAACAGTACGGCTGATTTAGTGCTTTCGGCGTGGCTTGGGTTCTGTTTGGGCTGGTTCAGTCATTTGCTCGCGGATACGTTTAACCGAAAAGGCGTGCCGTGGCTGTATCCGATTAGCTCCAAACATTTCCATATATCAAAGGTAATAACGAACAGCAGGGGCGAAACTGTATTCCGAGTTCTAAGCGTTATTTTTTACGTATGCATATATACATATATATTAGTGCTTGACAACGCTTTTAAGCCGTGATATGATAAGACAAATTTTTTATTATGGAGAGAAAACGCCATGAGAATAAGATACAAGATTTTGATTCCTGCCTTACTGCTGTTTATTGTAGCTCTCGCGGTCGTTTCTTTTGTGAATTATGCCACTCTTCGTAATACGATTACAACTAAGACGGAAGAAACGATAAACTCAAGCCTTGCGCAGATTACCCAGCAAATGGAAGTATCGGACACGATGATACAAACAGTAACACGCGCCCTTGACGAGAAAAATCTGGGGCTTGGACGCGCTCTTTCGGAAATGACCTCCGCAGAATCCACCACCGAGGAAATGCGCAGAATCGCGTCACTTTTTGACGCGACGTCAGCGAGCGTGATGGATAACAACGGGGTGCTTGTCGCGTCAAACTTCCCCGATTATATCGGTTTCGACTTCAAAAGCACACCGAGTACCAACGTATATATGGATTTGCTCAAAAACCCTGAACACGATATCGTGGAAATACCACGCAAGGACACGATGACGGGAGGTATCTCCCAGTATGTGGGCGTATATAAAAAAGACAACGGCGGATTCATTCAGCTGGAATTTGACGCGAAATCGATAAACGCCATAGAGGACTCTCTCAACGTTCAGAATCTTGTGTCGGTGATGACCATAGGCGAGGGCGGACGCGCTTTTATCGTGACGGACGGAGTAGTCACGGCGAGCAAAGACGCCTCCGGAATAGGTATGGACGTGTCGGGCGACGAATGGTATAATACCGCGAAATCACAGGATTCTCAAGGATTTATAACCCTTTCGGGCGAGGAGTATTACGCCGCTTGGAAAAACGCGGGAAACGAAACTGTCGTGGGAATCGTACCCCGTGCCGAGTTCTATAAAGAACTTGACGCGGCGCGTAATTTTACGGTGGTTTTTGTGATAGCGGCATTGTTGATACTTTCCGCAATTATGTTCTTTCTCGTAAGCAGGATTACCGCGCCTATAATATCCCTCTCGAACAGCCTTAAGCTAATCGCGGACGGCGACCTAGACGTGAACGTCGCGACGAATCAAAGGGACGAAATCGGCGTACTCTCACGGGATTTGTCAAAGGTTATCGACAAGATACATTCTTTCACCAGCGACATAAATTTGATTTCCCGCAAATTCGTCGCCGAGGGCGACATTGATTTCCAAATCGAGGAAGACAAGTACAGCGGAGGATACCGCACCGTTATATCGGGCATAAACAAAATCGTATCTGATAACGCGGCGGGGACGCGTGTGATTATCGATATTCTTAAGAATTTCGGCGACGGGAATTTTGACACAAAGATTGAGAAAATGCCGGGTAAAAAGGCGCTCCTAAGCGAAACCGCCGAAATTATACGCGACAAAATAAAGGACGTTTTGCGCGAAATCGTGTCTATCGCGGACGACGCGTCAAAAGGGATACTCTCTAAACGCGTCGAGTCAAACAAATTCAAGGGCGACTGGGAGAAGGTTATGCTTGGCATCGAGGAAATCCTCGATGCCGTAGAGAAACCTATAAGGCGAACTTCAGAAGCTCTTGCGCGTATGGCGGAAGGCGATTTCAGCGCGAAAATCGAGGAAAATTACAGCGGCGACTTCAAAATCATCAGGGATTCCTTCAACAACACCCAGTCTATCGTAAGCTCGTATATACGCGAGATTTCCAAAGTCCTCACGAGTATGGCGTCGGAAAATTTTGACGTTGACGTGAACGGGAATTTTGTCGGCGAGTTTAAAGCTATAAAGGAAAATCTTACAATCCTAATCCGCACGATAAACCGCATACTAAGCGAAATCGACGCCTCCGCCAAAACAATCTCAAGCGCGTCCACGTTAGTCGCGGACATGAGCCAAAAAATTTCGGAGGGAGCTTTGGCGCAGTCCTCCTCGATAAACTACCTTACAGGATTATTCGGCGAAATCGATCAAAGTTCAAGCGAAAGCGAACGGACGACGGGAAACGTCAACAACCTTGTGTCGGACGCGAAAAACGACGCGTCAAGGGGCAACGCCGAGATGACGAACCTGCTCGGCGCAATGGAGGAAATCAACAAGTCCTCCGCAAGCATCGCGGGTATCATCAAGGTAATCGAAGATATCGCGTTCCAAACGAACCTGCTCGCCCTCAACGCCTCCGTTGAAGCGGCACGGGCGGGCGAACACGGGAAGGGTTTCGCCGTCGTCGCGCAGGAGGTGAAAAACCTCGCTAACCGAAGCCAAAAGGCCGTCGGCGGCACGTCGGAACTAATCCAAACCTCAGAACGCCGAACGGCGGAAGGCTCGGATATGGCGAACGCCACCGCCAACACTTTCAGCGGCATAGTATCCACAATATCCGATATCTCAAGCTACATGGCAAGCATCTCGGAGGTAAACAAAAAACAGGCGGAGGCAATCAAAACAATCAGCAAGGAAATTTCCGACATTTCAGGGATAACGCAAGGCACCGCAAGCACGGCGGAGGGTGCGGCAAGCACCTCCTACGAACTTTCCGCGTCAGCCGAAATTTTGAAAAAAATGGTTGAGAACTTTAAGATTAGGAGTAACTAATATAAAACGCCGCGGAACCTTGCGGCGTACCATGTATTTGTAGCTCAGCAGGATAGAGCGACCGCCTCCTAAGCGGTAGGTCGGCGGTTCAAATCCGCCCAAGTACATTAAATTCGGTATGTGTAGGGCTTAAATCCTACACATATTTTCTTAATTAACACTATTTTAACGCAAAAATTATATAACCCCTAATAAAAAAGGATAGCCTAACCATAACTCCTCTATAAGTTCATATAATAGCGTGGATTTATGTGATTGTGTGATTTAACCCTAAAGACCTTGATTTATAAAGGTTTTAGCTTCTGAATTTGCAAAAATCAAAACGTGATTCATAAAATTTTCGTTAGCGCGACATCTCGCGATTACTCCCGTGGCAATACGAAACTTAGGGTACGGGTGTGTAGCGTCAAGTTTGTTCTCTATTTGCCTTTCCGAGTTGGTG
>BNUF01000036.1 GCA_025997155.1 Clostridia bacterium | reverse complement strand
GCGAACTATGCCGCGTTTTGGAAAATCTGCCGGGAGCATACGCCATTGACACCCGCTTTTTATCAAATAAAGTATTGCGCAAAAGATATCGTAAAGGTCTATTTCACGCGGTTTCGTGGTTTTCTTCACTTGCTCCAATTCATTTCTTATTATGTTAAATTCTTCTCTCGTTATATCTCTCGGATAGTTGTGCATTTTATCTTCCCCCTTTTAGAAGATTATAGCACATAAGAAAGATTTTGAACAGGCTCTAAGAAACTAACCGTGGGACACACGGGGTTAGCTCGCTGATACTTATGCCATTAGGTATATTGAACGAGAAACCGCCGCATCGATGACGGTGGGAGTGTGTCACTAGGAGCGTAGTTATATGATATATGTATCGAATATAAAAGTACCTGTAGAACACAAAATAGAGGACGCCTTGCTTAAAGCCGCGAAAATCCTCCGCCTGAACCCGCCCATAACGGATTATAAAATAATCAAAAAGTCCGTCGATGCGCGAAACAAATCGGATATTTTTTATGTGTACACTTTGGCGGTGAACGTTTCGCGTCCAAAAAAATACCTGCATATCAAAAACGTTTCGCTCCCGCCCGAGGAATTTAAGATAAACCTGCCGCAGGCGCGAATCCCGAAAAATCCCCCCGTCGTGGTCGGAAGCGGTCCTGCGGGGCTTTTTTGCGCGTTGACTTTGGCTAGGGCGGGGCTTTGCCCGATTGTTCTAGAACGCGGCGAGAACGCGGAGGAACGCGAAAAAATCGTCGGAATCTTCCGAAAAAGCGGACGACTCGACACGGAAACAAACGTGCAATTCGGCGAGGGCGGCGCGGGGACTTTCTCGGACGGCAAACTCACCACGGGCGTGAACGACCCGCGTGTTTCATATGTGCTTAGGACGCTCGCGGAACAGGGAGCTCCCTCCGAAATCCTGTACAGCGCGAAACCGCATATCGGCACGGACAACCTTATAAAAATCGTGCAACGCATACGCAACCAAATAATATCCCTTGGCGGAGAAGTGCGTTTCTCCCACAAACTGGTAAATATTGAAACGCGGGATAACAACATAAAAAAAATACACGCGCAAAACGGCGAAAACACCTACACCCTAGAAACGGATAACCTCGTTTTGGCAATCGGACACTCGGCGCGTGACACCTTTGAAATACTTAGAGACGCGGGCGTTAAATTCGGCGCGAAGGCGTTTTCGGTGGGTTTTAGAATCGAACACAGGCGGGATTTTATCAACAAAATCCAGTACGGAAATTTCGCCGAAAAACTTCCCGCCGCCGATTACCAGATAGCGGTGAAACTGGACGGCGGCAAGGGAGCGTATACTTTTTGTATGTGTCCGGGCGGCGTCGTCGTCGCCGCGTCAAGCGAACAGGGGCATCTCTGCACGAACGGAATGAGCCATTACGCCAGAGCCGCCGACAACTCGAACTCCGCGCTCTTACTCTCCGTCCCCGCCTTTGCCGACCCCTTTGAGGGGCTTTCGTTCATTCGCGGGCTTGAGCGAACGGCGTACAACGTCGGCGGCGGTTTTTCGGCGCCCGTGCAAACCGTGGGCGATTTTTTGGCGAAACGCGGCACAAAAGCCTTTGGGAGCGTCGCCCCGAGTTACACCCCCGCCGTCGCCCCGACAAATTTTTACGACCACTTTGACGAAAAGTTTCTTAACGATATAGCCGAAAGTTTATGTAAAATCGACAAAAAACTTCATGGCTTCGCGGAGGGCGACGCCGTGCTTACGGCAATCGAAACGCGAAGCTCCTCCCCCCTCACGATACCGCGAGGCGCGGATTTTCAGTGCAATATAAAAGGGCTGTACCCCTGCGGTGAGGGCGGAGCGCACGCGGGCGGGATTGTGTCGGCGGCGGTGGACGGAATCAAATGCGCCGAAGCTATTCTAACGAACTCACAACCCCGATAGGCTCGACAGCCGTGATATAGGCGCGGACAAAAAGCCCGTCCGCCCTCTCCTCCGTCTGAATCGTCTTATCCATAATATCTACCTCGAAATCAAAATCCATAATAATCTTTTCGGTCAAAATCTGCCCCGCGCGCTCCAGCGTTTGGCTTGCGGAGTATTTTTCGCTATGTTTCGCGAACTCCCTGTACGTTTCTTTGACAAAGATTATCGGGAGGGGGTAATCCTCCGACAGCTTCAGCTGCTCGCGTTCCGTGATTTTTGTATAATTCCTGTACTTTATTTTCGGCGCGAAAATTTGGATATTTTTGTCAAACGCCAATAGCCTGTAATATTTTTTTTCGTGTCCCGTGTAGACGCGTTCCTCATACTCATACGGCACGGTAAAATCAAACTCGTAGTATGTCTTTGCCGAAACTTCCGCCGCCGCCCGCGTGTAATAAAATCGCTCGCCGACTTCCTCGCTTGTCACAAGAATCTCCCCCGACACCAAAATTTCCCCCGCAAGCACCGCGTCGCCTTCTTTTTTGAGGGGAGTACCCGCACTCGTTACAATGCTTGTTATAATTCCGTCGCGTTTCGCCGTTATGTTGCAGGGGGTGTCCTCCCCCGCCGTCTCCCGTTTCGGCAGATTCTCCGCAATGTATATGTCGGCGCGGGTCCCGCGAATATTCACGTTTACCCACGCCGCGTCAGAAAACTCCGTCAAAAAAAGTTTCTCCGCGTCTTTTTTATGTACCAAAAGTTTCGTTCCGCCCACGCGCAAATTCTGTTCAGAAAAAAATTTGACAATCTGCTCTGTTTCTATCCGTTCATTTCCGTAAACCTTAACCAGCCATATAAATGACGATAAATAGTACAATACGCATATGAAAAAAACCGCCCCGCCCGCAAGGACTTTTCTTTTTCTGTGTCTGTACAAAAAAAACCGTATTCCGTGCTTGCTTTCGATATGTATTTTTACGTTCGATTTTCTAGCGCATACTCTAAGCTCCTTGTATCCTTTCGGGGTCGTCATAAAATAGATACAGCCGCCGCCGCGCCGTATATCCCAGAGTTTCGCCCCGTGCCGCGCCGCCAGATTCAAAAACCTCTCAAGCGACGCTCCCGCCGCCCTAACCGCGACATAGCTCATAAACCGCAAATTCCTCACCTACCTGACCGGACCTTTTTATAAATATATGAATAATATTGAAAAAATAACTAAAAATAACCTGTAAAAAGGAGGTTGTTATGAAAAAAATTGTATCTATTGCGTTAACAATACTTTTGGTTTGCGTCCCCGTATACGCACAGGAGGAAGGTGCAGCTATGAGTGTGAACGCCCGCGCCGCCGTACTTATGGAACCGTCGACGGGGCAGGTGCTCGCGTCCCAAAACGCGCACGACAAACTGCCGCCCGCGTCCGTGACAAAGGTTATGACGATTTTGCTCATTTATGAGGCGATAGAGGACGGGAAGATAAAACCGACGGATATCGTCACGGTGAGCGCCCACGCGGCGTCAATGGGCGGCTCGCAGGTTTATCTCGAGGCTATGGAGCAGCAGAGTGTGCGGGATTTGCTGAAATCCATAATAATTTCGTCGGCGAATGACGCGGCGGTCGCGATGTCGGAGTTTATCGCGGGGAGCGAGGAGGGGTTTGTCGCGATGATGAACACCCGCGCCGCCGAACTCGGAATGAAGGACACGCGTTTCGTGAATTGCTGCGGACTCCCGGCAGAGGGGCATTACACCAGCGCGTATGACATTGCGGTGATGAGCCGCGAGCTGACGACAAAACACCCCGAAGTTCTGGAAATCTCCAAAATCTGGATGGACAAGATAACGCACAACACGGCGCGCGGCGCGTCCGATTTCGGGCTTGCGAACACGAACAAACTCATACGTTCTTACAGCGGCGCGACAGGGCTTAAAACAGGTTCGACAGACGAGGCGTTGTACTGCCTGTCCGCGACGGCAAGCCGCGACGGCTTATCCCTCATTTCTGTCATACTCGGGTCGCCCGATTCAAACACGCGTTTCCACGAAGCTATAAAAATGCTCGATTACGGCTTCGCGAATTATAAGGTTTCGGCGGGAGAACCTGCGGGAAAGGTAATGGGGACTATAAAGGCGGAGAAGGGCGACCTTGAGGAGGTCCCTTACGCCGTCGCCGAACAGGTGAATATGGTCGTCGAAAAAAGCGTCTCGAAAGCTATGGAGGCAAGGACCGAAATCGCCCCCTCCGTCAAAGCTCCTTGCCCCTCGGGGACGAAAGTCGGCGAAATCATATACTCCTTCGACGGGAAAGAAGTCGGACGCTCCGAACTCGTCACCGCGAAAGAAGTGAACAAAATAAAATTGCTCCATATGTTAAACAGGCTTTTCTACAATTGGTTTAACTAATTTGTTTTGCTTGCGGGGGATTTTTTTGGTATAATGTACGAAATGGGGGTTTTTTTATGAACGCTGATATAAGCCGAAACGATTTTGTAGACGCATTAACGCTTTCGCTTGATTTTTTGGAGCTGGGCAACAGAAATACGGTGACTAACCATAACAAGCGCGTGGCGTATATTGCGCTTCGGATTGCCTACGCGCTTAGCTTTTCGCAGGACGATATGTTCGATTTGTACGCCTATGCCGTACTTCACGACAACGGCATCGCCCACTCGTCCTATCAGACGGATTTGGCGGACTGCTCAAAAGTCGGCGCGCATTGTCTGCGCGGCGAGGAGAATCTCAAACATTTTCCGTTTCTTGTAAAACGCGAAAATATCCTGAAATATCACCACGAAAATTTTGACGGGAGCGGGCATTTCGGGCTTAAGGGAGATGAAATCCCGCTGTTTTCGCAAATAACGCATATGGCGGATATGACAGAGGTTATGTACAACCGAGGGGAAAGCCGCGCCTTAATCATTTCGGCGACAAAGGAGCAGAGCGGCGCGGCGTTTACGCCAGAACTCGCGGAGGTGGTTCTGACGCTGCTTCGTAACGAGAGTTTTTGGCTGTCTTTGAACGACTTGTTCATATCGAAAGAACTGCGGCTGTATATGCCCGACCGCGAAATGATTCTCGACTGGGACGGCGTTACGGAAATCTCCCGCGTGATGAGTAAAATAATCGATATGAAGTCGCCTTTTACGGCGCGTCATTCCAAAGGGCTGGCTGAAAAAGCCGCTACAATGGCAGATTTTTACAAATGGGACGAGATAAAGAAAACAAAGTTTATAATCGCGGCGCTTTTGCACGACACGGGCAAACTTATAATATCGAACGACATTTTGGACAAAGACGGCAAACTTACGGCGGAAGAGTATGGAGCTATAAAATCCCACACCTTCTACACGCGGCGCGTTCTGGAGGCGGTGAGGGGGTTTGAGGAGATTACGGAATGGGCGGCGAACCACCACGAGCGGCTGAGCGGCGGCGGCTACCCCTACGGCTTTGACGAGAGCCGCCTGGGCTTTGAGGACAGGCTTATGGCTTGCCTTGACATTTATCAGGCGCTTACGGAAGAACGCCCGTACCGCCACCCTATGGAAAAAGAGGGGGTTGCGCGGATTCTGTACGATATGGCGGACACGAGAGCTATCGACAAGGACATAGCGAAAGAAGTTTTAGAAACTCTATAATATAAGCTTCAGTTTACTGCCAGAGGGGGTTTTCTCGACGCGGACCTGCTTTTCGATACGTTCGCGGAGTTCGCTCACGTGGGATATGATTCCGATGATACGGTTGCTTCCCGCCATATCGGACAGCGTTCGCACCGCGAGCTCAAGAACCTCCGCGTCAAGCGAGCCGAACCCCTCGTCGATAAACATTGCGTCAAGGTGAATCCCACCAGCACTTTGCGAAACCACGTCGGACAGCCCGAGGGCAAGGGAGAGGGACGCCATAAACGACTCCCCGCCCGAAAGGCTGTTTGCCGAGCGGGTTTTACCCGTGTAGGAATCGAGTACGTTAAGCTCAAGCCCGAATTTTTTACGCGCGTCGCTGTTTTCTTCTTTTCGGAGCAGTATATATCGGTTTTGGCTCATACTCCGCAGCCGCCCGTTCGCGGCGTGCAGCACCCGCTCAAAATACGCCATTTGCGCGTAGGTTTCAAAGTCGAGTTTAGCGTTCGCCGCGTCGGACAATCCTTTAAGGTCGGCGTACTCTTTCTCGGTTTTACATAGTTTGTCCGAAGATTTTTTAAGTTCTCTAAGTAACCTTGACGTTTGTTCAAGCCGTATTTTCGTTTCCTCCCGCGCCGCCCGCAACGCGTTTACGGCGGTTTTAACCCCGTCCGCCGCGTTATGCAATTTTTCTAAATCGGGCTTTTCCCTGCCCTGCGTTTCCTCTTTAAGCCGCTTCAGCTCACGCGCAAGGTGTTCGCCGTTTTTGGCGTAATCGGAGACGGTTTTCAACATATCCATAAGCGCGGTTTCGTCCGCGAGCGCGTCCGCATATTCCTTTTCGTCAAAATCGTTTGACGCGAGCGCGTCCCTATACGCCTTACGCGCCTCTTCCCGCTGTTCGCGGCTCTCCCTTTCAATACTCTCCCGCAAGACGGCAAGGGTTTGCGCGGATTTTTCGTTGATTTCTCCGTCATTTCGCTCCTTAGTCGCCGTTTCGTGGGTTTTCTTTAACAAGGCGAGAGTTTTTTCCAGGGCGTTTTTCTTTGCCGCAATCTCCTCCGCGTTTCGTTTCGTCCGTTCTAGCGCGTCCTGAATCAAGCTCTCCGACTCTTTCAGGACAAAATCAGGGAAAAATTTTGACGCGTCTTCTTCAAATCGCCCCGTCCGCGTTTTGATTTCGGCGCGGAGGGCGGCACATTCGGAAGTCTTTATTTCAAGCCTGTTTTTCGCGGTCTCCGCGTCGGCGTTCAATTTTTTTACCGCGTTTTCGCTTATGCCTTCCTCGGGGGATTTCGCGGGCGCGGGGTGTTCTTTGCCGCCGCAAACGGGGCAGGGGTCGCCGTCCCGCAGTTCCCGCGCCAAAACGCCCGCCTGCCCGCGCAGAAACTGTTCATACTTCTCCTTGTATTTGCCGTCAGCCTCCGAATACATATTTTTTAATCTGCTAAACTCCGCTTGTTCCGCTCTAAGCGAATCACACTTGCCCTTGATATACAGATAGTCTTTTTGCAAGGATACGAGTGCGTTGTATTTGTCGTTTTCCGCCGCCGAATCCAGCTGTAATTTATTAAACTCCGCGTTCGTTTCGTCAATCGGCGGCAACTCGTCAAGGGTCTTCTTCGCCTTTTCAAGTATATCCCTAAATTTTTCCAAGTCGAGTTTCGCTTTGCCAAGGTCGGAATTTGCGGATTCATATGCTTTTTCGGCGTCAAAAACCTTGTCCGCCCACGGTTTTATTTTGCGTAAAGCGACTTCCCCGCGTTTTTGGCGTTCGTAAAGCGACTTCATCTCCTCCGCTTTTTCGGCGTGAGAAGCAAGAGCTTGCGTCACGGAAAAAAGGTCTGCGAATTTTTTAAGAAGTTCCGCCGCCACCGCGATTCTGCCCGCGTATTCCCGCGCATCTTTGTCGAGCTCTTCAAGTCTTTCGCCCGATTTCGCGGCTGTATCGGTATCCGTCTTTATTTGTTCTTCCCACAAGGCGAACGTTTCGTTTCGTTTATACGGGTCGACGCCGTTTCGCTTAAAATCAAGGAGAAGGAGCTCGCGTTCGTCATACGCCGCCTTCGCTTTCGCCTTAAGACTGTCCTGAAACCGCCGCAGCAGCTCCGTGTCAAATATTCGGCGCAGTATTTTTACGCGGTCGTCCGTTCCGCTTTGAAGGAAACGCAGAAAGTCGTTTTGCGCTATCATAACTATTTGCGCGAACTGGTCGCGGTCAAGCCCGATAATGTCAAGAATTTTCGCCCGAACGTCGTTATCGCGGTCGATAACCGTTCCGTCTGGAAGTGTGAGCGATACGCTGTCCGTATATGTAAGTTCGTCGGTTTTTCTCGAGATATGCGGAATGATTTCACGAAGTATTGTATAAACGTTCGCGCCGACGGAAAAAGTAAGTTCCGCCAGCGTCTTTTCGCGTCCGCGGGCGTAATCGCTCCTGAGCATTTTGTAGTTGTTTCTTAAGCTCCCGCTCGCCTTGCCGAATAAAGCGTATGACACAGCGTCAAATATAGTGGTCTTGCCCGAACCCGTTTCGCCCGTGATTAGGTAAAGCCCGCTGTCCCCGAATTTTGAAAAATCCAGAGTTTCCTTGCCAGAATACGAGCCGAAGGCGTTCATTGTAAGTTTCAGCGGTTTCATATTTCCTCCTCCAGAAGTTCCCGCGCTATTTCCGCTTGTTCCCCGCTCATCACCGCGCCGCCTGTTTCAAGAAAAAATTCGCAAAAAAGGTCGTAGGGCGACAGCTTTTTTATATTTTTGGCAGAAATATTTGCACTCCCTGCGAAAAACCGCGAATTTTCAAAGCAAAGTGCCATAACATTCGGGTAAACGCTCCGTATTTTGCCCATTGGGTCGATTATTTCCTCCTCGTCGGTCAGTGTCACGCGCAAATAGTCTTCGGAACTCTCCCCGCGCAAAATCTCGTCAAGACTGCCCTTTATTTCGCGCATATCGTGAATCGGTTTAAGCGGGAGCGGGGTAGTCTTCAGACTGCCTTTTTCGCGAAGTTCCGCCAGAGTGACGGACTTTATCTGTCTGCACTCCGAAAACGAGTATTTAAGCGGCGAACCAGCGTAACGAAGATTTCCGCCCGCGCTTTGCGCCCCGTGCAGGTGTCCGAGCGCCGCGTAGTCAAAACCGAAAATCAACTCGGCGGATACAGCGTCAAGCCCCCCGATTGGGTCAAGCTCGGATTCACATCGGGCGGGTGATATGCCCGCCGACTTGTAGAACTGGTGCGACAACAGGACGTTTCGCCCCGAATAATCTATATCCGCGTTCTTAAGCACAGCCGAGACCGCGTCGCCGTAACTCTCGATTTCTCCGAAGCTTCCGCGAACAGTCGACGGCTTTATAAACGGCAGCAACCAAAACCTAACGCCGCCAAACTCGTCGCGCAAGGTCACATTCCGAAGCGTCCCGTCAAACGCGCCGCACAGGTGCAGGTTTTGTTCCGACAAAAGCCTGCTGGCGTAGTTAAGTCTTTCGGGCGAGTCGTGATTTCCCGAGATAAGAAGCACGGCGACGTCTTCTTTAAAGAGTTCCGTCAAAAAATCGTCAAAAAGACGCACGGCGGAGGTTTGCGGCACGGCGCGGTCGTATATGTCGCCCGCAATCAAAACGGCGGTCGGTTTTTCGAGCCGTATATACGCGGTAATCTGTGAAAAAACATAGCGTTGCTCTTCAAGCATCGAAAACCCGTTGACGCTTTTACCGATATGCAAATCCGACATATGTATAAATTTCATAGGGTAAACTCCTTTCATCATAAGTGTATGCCGACATTGCCCAAAAGTCAATATTCCGTTATTTTTTCGTCAATTTTGGGAAAGCTATTAATTAAAAAAAGGAGAATTGCCGTGATAAATTGCCATTTTCTAGAAACGAAGAAATTTAAGACGACAAATATATGCGTACTTTTGCGCCGAAAGCTGTCGCGGGAGGAGGCGACGAAAAACGCGCTAATCGCGAACGTTCTAAGGCGGTCAAGCCGAGCCTACCCTACTATGTCCGCGCTCAACAGACGGCTTGAAGAGCTTGGCGGAGCGGTTTTTGACATCGGGGTCGTGAAAAAGGGCGAGGAGCAGATTTTGCAGTTTTTCCTGGAGGCGGACAATCTTGGCGCGGGTCTGGATTTTTTGAGGGAAATTATGCTTAATCCTCTTGAGAACGACGGGGAGTTTGACTGTTCTGTCGTTTGCGCTGAAATAGAGAACCAGCGAAACGCCCTTCGCGAGCGGCAAAACGACAAAACGGAATACGCGAAATTCAGACTGCTTGAAGAAATGGGCGAACCCTTTGGAATCAGCGCGGACGGGTACGAGGAGGATTTGCAACATTCCGCCGTGTGCCTGTTTGAGCATTATCAAACGCTCCTTAGAACGTCGCCGATAGAAATTTTGATAATCGGGGACATTGACAAAAGGGCGGAGGAGGTGCTGGGAATATTTGACATTAAACGGGGCGAAATCGCGAAAATCCCTGAAATGAAGGAAACGGCGTTCAGAGAGCCGCGACGGGTGAGGGACGAGCAAAACAACACTCAGGCGCGGCTTTGTATGGGTTTTCGCGTTCCCTACAAGGAGGATTTCGGCGCGTCCCGTGATTTCTACGCCTTGCTTCTGCTTAACGAAATTTTGGGGGCGAGTCCTGTTTCAAAGCTGTTCCTTAGCGTTCGCGAAAAAGACAGTCTTTGTTATAATATAAATTCGTATATATACAGGTTTAACGGGATTTTGGCGGTGCAATGCGGGGCGGACGCGGACAAGCTTCATTGGATTGAGGAAAGCGTGCAAGACGCGCTCGCGGAGATTCAGGCGGGCGGGATACCAGAATTTTCCCGCGCCGTCAAGGGTATTTCAAAAAGATTTCGGGCGATAGAGGATTCGCCGTCGGCCTCCCTTAACTTCTATCTGTCCCAGTATATGCTTGGCGTTCCCCTCGAGAAGACAAAAGATTTTATAAACCGCGTACAAAATGTTACGAAAGATGAGATTATAAAAATGTCCGAAACATTACGGTTAGATACGGTATATACCTGCACTTGAACGGGAAAGGAAACTAAAATGACAAAAGTCAACGAATTTTTGGACGAAAAAATCGTTATAAAAGAGTTGTCAAACGGCGCGAAATGTTATATAATCGAAAAGAAAGGGTTTACCTATGCGACCGCGTATGTGACGTTTGGAATCGGTTCGGCGGACACCTCTTTTTTGGTGAACGGCGTCAAAACGGAGTATCCTTGCGGAATCGCGCATTTTCTTGAACACAAATTGTTTGAGGACGAGAGTATAAACGTCTTTGAACGGTTTGCGGAAAACGGCGCGGACGTGAACGCGTTTACAAATTTCACCAACACCACCTACTACTACAACTGCTCCGGCAATTTTTACAAAAACCTGAAACAGCTCCTTTCTGTCGTGCAAACGCCTTATTTTACGGCGGACAACGTAGAAAAGGAAAAAGGCATTATCACACAAGAAATCAATATGTACAAAGACGACCCTTTTTGGCGCGGATACCTTGACATACTTGAGATAATGTACAAAAACAATCCGATTCGTTACGATATCGCGGGGACGGTTCAAAGTATTTCTAAAATCACAGAGGCTATGCTGTACGAATGTTACAGGCAGTTCTACTCTCCGCGGAATATGGCTCTTATATGCGTCGGCGACATAGACCCCGAAAAAATATTTGAAATCGCCGAAAACGACCTAAAGCCGCGGCTTAACAGGATACAAAAAGTGTACAAAGAGGAACCGCGAGAGGTGCTTAAGCGGGAGAACACCGCCAAAATGGGGTTGCCGCGTCCTCTTTACAATATCGGCTTCAAGGACGGCGACCTTTCGGGCGGCGCGGCGCGGCGTATTTGCGCGAACAAAATGCTGATTGACCTGCTCGCGGGGGAGAGTTCGCCTTTGTACGAACGCCTGTATGAGGCAGGTTTAATCGACCAGACATATTCAATCGAATACACGGGAGCGTTGTTTTTCGGCTACTTTCTGATTTCGGGGTTTTCCTGTGCACCTAGGGAAGTCCGTGACGCGGTTCTAAACGAATACAAAAACTTACAAAAAAGCGGGTTTTCCCAGACGGATTTTCAGCGGATAAAGACAAAGCACCTCGGGAAATTGCGCCGCTCCTTCAACGACCTTGACAATATCGCCCAGATACAATCGGATTTCTTCACAAAAAACAGCGACATATTCGAAATTGCGGACGCCTACGAAAAAATAACGCTTGACGATATCCACGAAAATCTTAAAAATCTGTCGGACGAAACAAATTCCTTGAGTATCGTTACGTAAAGGAGTACCGAAAATGCCCGAAATATGGTTTCCAAACCTTGGTATAAAAATAAACCGCCTTTCGCGGGAGGCGTTTTCGGTTTTCGGTTTCAGCGTGTACTGGTACGCGATTCTGATTATGCTTGGGTTTGCCGCCGCTCTCTTTTTGGCGCGGCGGGAGGCTAAGCGAATCGGACACGACCCCGTGCTTTACGAGGATTTTACCCTGTGGATTCTTATAGTCGGGATTATCGGGGCGAGGGCGTATTACGTCATCTTCTCGTGGGACAATTACCGAAACAACCCTCTCGAGGTGTTTAATATCCGCGAGGGCGGGCTTGCGATTTACGGCGGCATAATCGCGGTGTTTTTCGCGTCGCTGGTGTTTGTTCGCTTAAAAAGAATCTCGCTCCTGCCGTTTTTAGACGTTATAGCTCCTTGTGTCGCGGTGGCGCAGGCAATCGGGCGGCTTGGGAATTTCGTCAACCGCGAGGTTTTCGGCGGGTATACCGACGGGCTTTTCGCGATGCGCTATAGGGCGGAGCAAGCGGCGGCAATCCCGCCCTCCGTTGCGGAACACATGATAAACGAAAACGGCGTTTTATATATACAGGTTCAGCCGACTTTTCTTTATGAATCCCTTTGGAATGTCGGGCTTTTTGCCCTGCTCACGTACTTTTCAAGACGCAAACGATTCGACGGGCAAATTTTGCTTATGTACTTTATCGGATACGGAATCGGGCGTTTTTGGATTGAAGGAATCCGCACCGACCAGCTTATGCTGGGCGGGGTTCCCGTTTCGCAAGCTCTTTCGGCAATTCTCGCCGTGTTATGCGGCGTTATCTTTATATATAAACTTAAAACGGAGGGGTCAAAATGTTCAAAAAATTAGCATCATTTTTGATAACGCTTGCCGCGCTTTTCGTCTACGCGACCGCTATTTACGCCGACGATATTAAATTATTCGTTAATGACAACGAAATCTCGGCGGAGCAAGCCGTGCCTGTCAGAGACGAAAACGGGCGGGTTCTCGTACCCGTGCGGTTCGTGAGCGAACAACTGGGCGCGAATGTGGACTGGAATCCAGAGGAACGCGCCGTAACCGTTTCGACGGACGTTCACAAAGTCGTGTTCGTAATCGGGCAAAACGCCTACACCGCCGACGACCAGATATTCGAGATGGACACTAAGGCGCAAATCATAAACAGCCTGACATACGTTCCCTTGCGCGTCGCGGGCGAGTCTCTCGGGGCGACGGTAGCTTGGGACAACGACACGACGACGGCGTATATCAGCACGACGCCCGCCTCGGACGACGACATATCAATCGACGAAAACGGAGCGTATTTTGACGCGGCTCACGTCGCGCTTTATATCGAACAGTACAAAAAACTCCCGAGCAACTATATTACAAAAGCGGAGGCGAAAGCTCTAGGCTGGGTCGGCGGCAGCGTCGAGGCGTTTGCGCCTGGCAAAGCAATCGGCGGCGACAGTTTCTCCAACGCGGAAGGTTTTTTGCCGAAACATCAAGGACGCGTCTATACGGAATGTGACATAGACACAAACGGTTCGCAAACACGCGGCGCGAAACGAATCGTGTTCTCGAACGACGGACTCGTGTACTACACGGGCGACCATTACGCGACTTTTACGCTGTTATACGGAAATCCCATAGGTTAAAGGGGTATATAATATGGAAAAATCAGTAACACTCAGAGATATGATTAAGTCTTTTGCTCCCGAACCGCTCAAAGAAGCTGATTTTGCGGGTTTTTATTGCGCGGATACCATAGAGAGCCGAACAGGAAGCAAAGAAACCTCTCCTATGGATAATTTGTTTGATACTTGCAGATACGCGGAGGGCCGAAAAGCGTATCTGCTAATGGGGCATAGAGGCTGCGGCAAAAGTACCGAGCTAAACCGATTGAAACAACGTCTTGAGGGCGATGGCTACAAAGTCGCCGTCGTATCTTGCAACACCGAGATTAACCTTATGAATGTCGAATATTGCGACTTGCTTATTTTGATTGCACAGTCGTTATTTAAGATTGCCGTCGAAATAGGGTGTGATATAGATAAAAATGTAATCAAGCGGATACTGTCGTTTTGGGACGAAAAAGATTCTGAAACAATATTTTTAAAAGAATCCAATTTAGAGATACAATCAGAGGCAAGCTTTGGCACAGGCGGATTATTCGGAAATATCCTTACCCTATTCTCTGGAATTACAGGCGATTTGAAGAATAGTTCTTCTAAGCGGGAAATGGTACGCGAAAGAGTTATAAAAAACGCGTCGGAGTGGACTGCCGACGTAAAGTACGCGGCGGATACGATAGCCGTAAAACAAAGCTTTAAACACCCCATTGTTATAATGGAAGACCTAGACAAACTAAACCCCGCCGACGCGCTGCGAATATTCAAAGGCAACGCCGCCACACTCTCGCAACTAGGATTTCCTGTAATCTATACGTTTCCAATAGCCGCGTTTTATTCTCCGGAAGTCGGAGAGTTCTCGTCATATTTTGAATTTGAAACTTTGCCGATGATAAAAATTATTAACATTGACGGAACTCCCTACGACAAGGGACGGGATATCATTAAGGATATTGTAAAAAGACGAACGGATATAGGCTTGATTGACGAAAACGCGCTTGATTTGTTGATAGAAAAGACAGGCGGTTCGCTTAGGGATTTGTTCGGGAGGATTATCAAAGCTTCCTTGCAAGCTCCGCGTCGGGGAGCTGACAAAATCGAACTTAAGGACGCCGAGAGTGTGTTGACGCAGCTGAGTTCAGAACTCACGCGGCGTATTGATAGCAAATACTACGAGTTACTGCAAAAAATCTATATGTCCGAGAAAGAACGCAGTCAAATAGAAGAAACTGGACTTCTTTTGGATATGCTTCAGGCAAACGTTATTTTAGAATATAATGGTGAGCGTTGGCACGACGTACACCCTCTTGTCGCCGACTTCCTTGTGAAGATAGGTTTGGTATCAAGAAGATGAACGAAGAAGCGTTTGAAGAATTAAGTTATGTTCTGGATAATGCCGATAAGGGTTTTTTTGTTGTTGTGGGTATGCCGGATACCCAATGTGACGCTGTTCGTCCATACGCAAGCCGTTCAGCCGTTTATAATTTTTCAGATACAGGGGAATCGGAAAATTTTAGCGAGATGCAATTATGGGCGCGGCGACAGGGCAGGGGCAAGGCGTTATTTATATTAAATCTACAGGTAATGTTGGTTGAGGATATTGACCTCCGAAACTTTAATCTTATCCGCGACGTACTTGCGAGAATGGATAGAGTATGGGTATTCGGTATGACTGCCGAATTAGAGGAGCGTCTGTTTTTGCTTGCCCCCGATTTTTATTCTTATGTACGCGTGAAAATAGTGTTTAATGACGCACCCCATAAAAAGCCCGAACCTTTTGAGTTCCCCAATTATTTTACATCTGCCGAAGAATCACATAACGCTATTTTGGCATACGAACCTATCGAAGAAAAACTTATGTCGTTTGAGTGGGAGAATGCCCCAAAAGAACAGCAATCCTCTATGGCGCAGACTTTATCTAATATAGCGCAGGTGTATTATAATCAAGGAAAATATGAAAAATCTCTGGAATTATGTGACAAGGTTTTACTGATAAGAGAAGCTGTTTTTGGTAAATTACATGTAGGTACTGGCGATGCGTATAACCGTATAGGAGATGTATATTTTAATCAGGGCGAATATCAAAAGGCTTTTGAATTTTACGGCAAGGCTTTATCGGCTTGCGTAACTGATACACACCCAGTGACCGCTACCGCGTACGATAATATTGCAAGTGTATACTATAAAATGGGCGAGTACGAACAAGCCCTCAATTATTATAACAAAGCTATACTTATAAAAGAACGCGTTTTGGGGAAAGAACATCCGTCCACAATCAACACATATAATAGTATTGCTCTAGTTTATTGCATGCAAGGGGATTATGAAAAGGCTCTTGAGTTGCATACTAAAGTATTGACGACAAGGGAACGGATACTTGGTAAAAAACACCTAGATACTGCCATTTCATATCATAATATCGCGATGGTATACTCACATCAAGGCAATTATAAAAAGGCTCTTGATTTATATAACAAAGCTTTGATGATACAAGAGACTGTTCTCGGCAAAGAACACGGCAGTATCGCCCTTTCATATAACAATATCGGCGTGGAGTATTGTAAGCAAGGCGACTATGAAAAGGCGCTTACTTTCTACAACAAAGGCTTAACGATAGCTGAAAATGCTCTCGGCGAAAACCACCCAGACACTGCCCGTTTGTACTATAATATAGCTTTGCTATCTTACGAACAAGGCAAATACCAAGAATCGCTGCCATTGTTTCTTAAAGCACACAAAATTTTAGTTGCAAAATTAGGTGAGCCAAAGTGTAATAAGGTACACTATTTTTATTGATAAAAAAAGACCTCAATCAGGTTGCTTTTACGGTCGATAAGCACTTTTTGTATAACTTGTTTTACGGCTGTCTGCTTTTCGTCTTTGTCAAAATCTGGGTTTAACAGCGTGGAGCATAGAGTGGTTAAAGTTTTTTGGAGTTTAACATAGTCCGTTTTGGGAGATTCTATAGCTTCTAGCTTTTTGGTTAATTCTGATATCTGGTTATCACAGTCCGCTAATATTATCCTACTTTCATCTAATTCAATTATACCGTTTAAATAACCTTGCTTTGCGCGTTCTTTTTTTACGGTTAGCTTCCTCAAATTTTCTGTTATTACTGATTTTTCACTACCGATTACCTGAATTTGAACGACCTGAATATTTTTGGCTATGCTAACACCCTCGGATATATCCTTTAAGTAGCCTATAAGCATACCCTCCAACCTTGACGCGGTGACATGGTTTGACACGGGGCATATTGCTTGACAATACCTAGCGCACCTAAAGAATGGGTGTCTTTTGGCGTTGCCTGAATTATACATTAAATTAGCTCCACAATGCTTACATTTTACGATTCCAACAAGCCAATGCGAGTATGTTTCTTGAGGGCGTTCGTGTTTAACACGCCCTATCTTATCGGATTCAAGTTTCGCCTGTACTTGTGAAAATATATCATCATCAATAATAGATTCGTGTGTTGCCTTGGTGATAATCACTTCATTTTTGTTAGCCTTTACTGGAGTGTAATGAGTATATCCAATATATGATACATTTTGTAACATTTTTTTAATAAAGCTAGTATTGAATAGATACCCCCGTTCTGTTCTTATGCCCATTGCGTCTAAGTCTTTCGCTATCCTCCAATATGACGCTCCTTTTAAGTATTCGTCAAATACATATTTTACTACCTTTGCCCTTTCCTCATCTACTGTAAGCTTGGGATTCCCAATGTGCTTACAGTATCCAAAAGGGGCGCGTCCTTGGTGTCTACCTTGTTGGGCGGCGTGTGTGCCCCCTCGGCGGGCTTGTTTTGATTGTCTAATAGAGTATAATTCATTTGCCGCGCCTTGTATAGCGTCTAGCAATAAAGAAGCTTCGTCATCAAGCGTTGGCTCTGTAGCCGATACAAGGGTTACGCCGTTATCCCTCAATATAGACTTATACACAAGTGATTCTTTTAGGTTGCGTGCAAAGCGACTGCTATCATAGATTAGGACTGTGTCAAATGCGCCGTCTGCTGAATCATCTATCATCTGGAGGAACTGCGGGCGTTTTGCCGCAGTCCTGCCTGAAATTCCGCTGTCCGCATACTCGTGTATGATTTCCATATTGTTCCGCTTGGCGAACGGTATCAATATTTCTCGTTGTGATTCAATGGAGCTTTCTTGCTTGTCGGTTGACATTCGCATATATAAAACTGTTTGCTTCATAGCCTACACCGCCACATTCTCGCTAACAGGAACGCCGCCGATTGCCTTTGCCGCCTGTTCGTTCTTTAGCCCCCACCAGTCCTTGAATTCTTTGGTTTTTCTATATTCTTCTGTTATTTCAATGTTCTTTGTTGTGCCATTTTCGATAGAAACTATATATCCGATAACTTCCATACAATCACCTCGTTAAAAAATCATTCTGGAAAACGTAAAATCCAAACTGGAAACCACCCTAGCTTGCGCTTGCCGTTTGTGTTTAGTATATATTTTTTGGCATCTGTATCATCAAATACAATATAACTGCCACGTCGTTCGCCTTCGAATTCATACCAGTCGGTTCGGACTTGATACTTGCACCAACCGCCTTGAATGTATTCCTCGGGATTTTCGCGGGGTTCACCGCAATAGAATGCCGCGCTACGCTCTACCACGTCCGCAAGTGTCTTTACACAGTCTTTGGCTACTATATACGCATAGCCGTCGCAGTCGTAATCCCACGAATCTTCAACGAATTTCCGCTTGTTCATTTCGCTTGACATCTCCTTTTGACTTTGGTACAACAAATTTTTGATTTAGGATTGTAAATTTTTGTACACTGTGTTATAATATTTGTACGTTTTCATTTGTTGCATTAACCACCCCCGCCGTTATGATTTCTCGGCGGGGGCGGTTGTCTATTCAGTTCTCGATTATTTCGCCGTCGTCTGTGACCGTTCTTTCGGGAGTTTCCGCTGCGTCATATGCGGGTTCTTCGTAGGGTTGGTACTCGTCGTCGATATTCCCGCTTGCGATATTTGCCGCGATATCAAGTGTCTTTTGGTCTGCGTTCCGCTGGTAGTCAATCGACATCAAGCCCCAGTTTGAAATGAGTTTGCGGAGTACGGTTTTTCGCGCCATAGATTCGGGGAACTTCTTCCAACCCATACCTTTGTAGTCGCCCTTTCGGTGCTTTTCTTCGTGGGCGTCGATTTCTTTAACGCTCATATAAACGGTTTTTTCCAGTCCGCCGATAAGTTCAAAATATGCCG
>BNUF01000035.1 GCA_025997155.1 Clostridia bacterium | reverse complement strand
CTCGTTTACTTCACTTTTTAAATAACCTTTTTTCAAAGCGGCTATTGCTTTTTCTCTTAAATCTAAGGAATATGACATATCTATATCTTACTACATTTGCTCACAAATTTCAATAGCCTCGACTATAATATGGGGCGGGATTTTTTGAAGTATTTTTCTCCGCTTATGGCGGCGAACGGACACCCGCCCGCGTTTGGGTTTAAGGTGCCGTATCCCGAATGGATATATTTCAAGCACATTGTGGCGGGAATCGGCGAACGGACAAAGAACATTGTCCGCCCGCCGAATAAGACCGTGAATATGATGTATGGTTTTGACAAAGCGTTGGCGGAGAGTATCGCCTATGAAAACGAGTTTGTGCCGAAAGATAAGTCGCCGACATATATCAAGTATTTTCTGAACAAGATTGTTGAGGGCGACAAGTACGGGTACGCGTATCTGATTTGGGGCAACGGGATTGAGACGATTTGGTGTCCGTCGGATAAGCGGATACTGTCGCCGTGTGAGGTTCTGCTGTACCCGTATCTTCAGAAGAAGTTGAAATTGAAAGCAGTGTGGGAGTGAGATTGTGGCTGAACGAGATATTATTATGGTTTGCTCTCCCGGGTATTTAGACGCCGTTATGTCTTGCATTACGAGGTATAGCGGGTTTTGGGTGTCGGGATATTCGGAGGTGAGCGAGGGCATTGCGGATTTGAAACGAATCCCAGGCAACAACTTGTTGGGGGTGAGCTATCTTAACGACAGCATTTTGGCGAAAGACGTGAATCCGCTTAGGGAACTGCTGAACAAGCTGAATATTATGTACACCGACAGGGTAACGAAAGACGAGGAGAAACTACCGTTTATATTTCTGTTGTCGGCGAAACTGGGCGGGCAGAGAGGAACGGGAGCGTTTGTGGATTCCGTGTTGTCGGGGCTGAACCTTGACAACATTAAGATAGGGTATTCCAACTATTCGCTTGTGACGGACACTTTGATTAAGGCGGATATGTTTGGCAGTATTTTGTTACGTAGACGGACTTTTGAGAAGATTGAAACGGAACGGGAAAGCACTGAAAACAATCAGGAACATCTGCACATTGAATTGCCGTTTGAGAGGAAGTTTTTAGACTTGTTCGCACAATTAACTTTTGTTGAGGTTGACGAGTTTTTGAAAAAGTATGAAGACGACGAACTGTGGTGTGCGATACGGCGGTATATGTACGACCTCACAGAAGAGAACATGAACGAGATTAAGCGGTTACGGCGGGGGTTGAGCTTTGATGTCGCCGTCCCGTATGACGTTTGCCTGAGAAACTTGGATTTGGTGGAGAGGTGGGGTTACCATGTCAGAAAACAGATTTGACCCGTTTAGCGGGGTGACGAACGCGGAGCGGCTTAGCGAAGAAGACAAGCGGAGACTGTTGGCGGAAGCCCGCGCGGGTATGCCTCCGCAAGAGAAAGACTTCCCGACGAGTGTGCTTGTTGTGAGTGACATTTTGACTTTTGTTGTGGTTGCTGTGTTGTGTTATCTTGCGTTGATTTATGTGTTGGGCAACTCAACAAGCGCATTGCTGTGAGGGGCGGAGATTATGTGGTTTGAGAGATTTGCGGATTTGAATCCGCCCGCGAAGAAAGTCAATATGTACAGCATTGCCGAGGTGAAGAGTGTTTTGAGGGCGGCGTTTGACTGGCACTTTCTGCCCGAGGCGGCGCTTGATATTGTCAACAGGTATTCACTGAGTACGGTTGAGGTTATTGATATGCTGTACCAATATCGGTATGTCGAGCCAGAGGAATTGTGCAGGATTATGACATACTCAACGGGGTTGACCTTTGCACACGCCGAGCAGGCAAGTATCGCTAAACTTAAGACGAGAATCGCAACAAAGAATGACGTGCTGGCGTTTCAGTCGCTGGACGGAATGAACAGCATTGTTTATATGAGTGCGGCAAAACCTTACTCCAACGCACAGCTTGAGGTTGAACTCCCTGGACATAAGACGGAGGTTTATTATTTATTGCCGCTGAATTACGAACTCGCGAAAAGCCCCGACCACGTGATTAGGTGGAACTATTACACGATGTTCGGCAGGTATATGTTTTACTGCATTGAGCATAAAGCCACAGATATTCATTTCGAGGTTTTGCACGAGAACAAGAAAACGAGATACCGCGCTATGTGCCGAATCGGGCCAGATAGAGAAGAATGTACGCTGTTCGATATGACCGAGGAAATAAACCAAGAACTCATTCGCGCGGCGGTTAAGGAGCGTTCGTCAAACCAACAGTCGCAGCTTGATTTGGATGCGGGGCGCGGGATTGTTGTGAACCTTGCGGACATATTTAGTGACGGGCGGCTTGAGGTGCGGTTCACCGCGAACAAGGTGTTGGGCGGGTATTACTGCGTCTGCCGTTTGCAGGAAACTAAAACAGTTTCGATGACTCTCGACCAGTTGGGGTTTGACCCAAAGATTGTTAAGGCGGTTAGGGAGATAACCGAGCGTCCGTCGGGGTTGACGATAATAACAGGCAAGATAAGAACGGGGAAGAACACGACAATGGCGGCGGTTGCGACGGATATTATCGCGAAGGAAACTAACTTGTCGCTGATGAGTTTTGACGACCCAATAGAGATTATGGGGAGATACCCGCAGATGGATTATCGCGGAGAAGCGGAACTGCTGAAGGCGGGCATACGTTTGGCGAAGAAAATGGATTTGGACTTTGTGACTGTAAACGAGATACCAAACGCCGAGGTTGCCTTTGGCGTGCGGGATTTAGTGAACAGCTCAATCCACACAATGACGACGTGGCACATGAACAGAATATACCACCTACCGCACAAACTGTTTGAATATTTCGGTGAGTCGTACCGCGATATGGTGTCGCAGATAAATTTGGTGTGCAACCAGCGCCTGTATAAACGGCAGTGTCCGCATTGTCAACTGGAGGTTCACCGCGTTGACCACGAACACGATTCACGCATACATGACTTTTTTGTGAAGTATGACTTGCATTCGTCTATGGTGTCGCAAGGTTGCGGAAAATGCGGCGGGACGGGGTTCTCGAAAGGCGAGATTGTGGTGTTGCCCGAGATTTTGTTGTTTACGC
The DNA here is from genome assembly GCA_025997155.1 of Clostridia bacterium. GTDB lineage: Bacteria > Bacillota > Clostridia > Lachnospirales > WQUN01 > BNUF01. The sequence continues at coordinate 16,436 of BNUF01000035.1, read as the reverse complement.
AGGATTTAGTTTTGAACTTGTTTAAAGCAGACCGCCCGTATGATATGGAGCGAGTTTTGTTTGAAGCAATGAAGGACTCGCCGTTTAGTTTAGAACGGCAACTGTGTATGGCGCTAAGGGACGGACGGCTTTCGCCGCGAGATGTGCTGTCGATTGTGTGAGGGGGTGTTTTATGGAAGCGATAAAGTATGTTGATTCAATGCTTGATATGAGTACGCCGCTTGAGCGAAGTCGCGTCTTGATTGTGAAAGGAAAGAAAGCAGGGCTTGAGCAAACAGTCGAGGCGGAACTTGAGATTTCGATAGACCCCAGTTTTCGCTTTATGAAAACCGTCGTGGATAGGGTGCTTGTCTTGATTAAAGCGAAGCGGGTTGACTTGCCCGAAAGCGTGACGAGGGCATCGAAGTATAAACCAGTGCTGGTTGACGCCGATGAGTAGGAGGTAGTTGCGTGAAACAAAGGTTGATAGTGGGCGGGGTTTTGGTTGTGCTGGCGGGATTGTGTGCGGGGGTGTCTTTCCCCAAATATCAAGGCTATGAAGCGGCAAAGCAGGAAGTCGCGGAGAACGCCGCCGAGATTGGAAGACTAACGGCAGACGTGCGGCAACTGAATAAGCAGTTCGATGATGTGAGAGGCGAGAACGCCTTGCGGAATTTGAGGGAAGTTGTCGGGTACATTAGCGAGTGCGACTTTGCAAGCGTGACAATGATTCAGGCGTTTAACGTGAGTGGTGACGGCGTTGACGTGGTTAAGAACATTACCTCGGTTACTGACGACACCATTTGCGACGGCTACGCGATAAGCATTGAGAGTAGCGACATGGTGAGGTTTCTCCAATATCTTGACGCGGGGAACTTGTCGTATCATAGCGCGGACTTTATGTTTGGCGCGAAGCAAGCGGTTTTAAGAATACGGACGGGCGGTGGCATTGATGGGTAAACTCGTTTTGAATCTCGGCACAACGATACGGTATTACCTGCTGGAGAATTACCAACTTCTGTACGCCGCCGATTTAGACCCGCAGAATATCTCGGAGATTTTGGATAAGATTGGCGATTACCCTATTGACGAGATTTGCGTTTATATGAAATTCGATACGCGGCAGGATTTGGCAGGCGTTCAACTTGACCACATAATCACAGACTATCTTGATTTGGTGTTTAGGATAACGCAGTCGGATTATGACACAATGAAAGCGATAGCGCATAGGTTTAGAGCGAAACGCCTTTCGTTTTATTCGGCGTACCGACATTATGCGGCGATGGTTAGCGACGGCGTTGTGGTGGATTCGTATGGCGAACATCAACATGTTGTTATCGGTTTGCAAGACGGCAAGCACCATTCGATAAACGTGTGCGTGAGCGAGAAGTTGCAACGAGCGATTGAGACTTGCAATATGATGAACATTATTTACGCGTCGTATAAGACCGTGCCAGAGCTGAAGAACATTGACACAATCCCGACGGAGTATTATGAGTCGGTGGCGTTTCTGCAACACATTATGTATGGCAGTCCGTGCTATAGCGTGGATATTGAAAGCGGCGAGGTGTTTGAGTATGGTGACGTTAAAGCCCCGCCGAGATTTTATGAGTTAAGCCCCGAGGAATGGGACGTTGCGCTTGACGAGATACGGAAGAACCTTACACCGCCGACCGTAACGAAGAGGCGAGTGTTGAGTATTGACGACGTTAAGGTTGGCGCGTTGTGTTTGGTTGCGGGTTTGCTTATGGGTACGGCTATTTATGCGGCGTTTAGGATTGGCGACAACAACACCGCCTTGCAAGCGAAAGCGTCGGAGCAGAATGTCACGATTAAGAGACTCGACACCGAATCCCGCTTTTTAGCCGACAGCGTGGACAACCCCGACGGCGGCAAGTTTTACGACCGAGTGGTGAGTCTGTCAGGTGTGATAAAGAGTGGCACAGTTATGTCCGTTAGGTTTTATATGGATACGATTGAACTCACCATTTTCGTTACTGATGCCCTTTCCGCAGGCAAAGTTAAGGCGGAGTTAGCCTCCGCGTATGAGATTATGAGTTTCATATCAGAAGGACAAGTAACCAACGGCGATACAGGGATATTGTACCAACAGTATAACGCAATTATCAAATAGTTAGTGTGATTTTAATGTCTGGAGCGTGAAACGTGAGTTTTCATATGTTTTAGGAAAAATAGAGTAGGAGGATTTTTATGGCTGTTGAAAATTTGGCAAAATCAGTTGTTGACGACAACGAAAGCGGCTTGCTGTCTGAAATTAAGACAGTGTATGTTGACCCGGCGAAGAGCAGAGAGTTTATCTGCGGGGCGGATTGCGGAAGCACACAAACGCGGATTAAGCTTATGCCTATGGAGTTGGCGGGGGCGGACGACATCTCTAACTGGTTTGAGATTGGGGTTGTTATCCCGTCAAAGTCTAAACCCGTGTCAACAAGCAAAACGCTTAAGCCCCGAAGCGTACGGTTGCACGACAATATGGACTCTCTGTTTTCGATTAACGCGGGGAATAGCGTGCGTTTGGTGAGAGGTTCGAAGTTTGACGACGTGGAAATGGCGGAGAAAGAGTTTTACGCCGCATCGAAGAAAATAAACAGCGACGTGCTGAAATACAACATTGCGGACGGGATTGGGTACGCGTTGGCACAGCATTACGGCGTGTCGGGCGAAGCCGCGCCTGGACAGATTAAGTGCCGCCTCACGCTTGCGCTCCCGCCTGACGACATTTTAGAACGTGACATTGAGAAGTTTAGAGCGGAGTTTAAGCGGTTTACGTGGAGCCTGCCGGGGCGAACAAAAGCGTCGATTGAGATTACGATTGCGGACATTGCGATATATTCCGAGCCAGAGGCACAGATTAAGGCGCACTATACCTTTTCCGACGAGGACGCGCTGTTGTTGGAGAGCGGCGGACGCAACTCCGCGCCTGTTATTTTTAAGAACGGCGGTGTGATTGACGTTGGGCAGAAAAGCATTGAACAAAGCGGCAGCAAACTGTTGGATAGGATTGGTAACGCATATGTCGCGCAGTACGGCGGGAAGCTCCCGCAGGTGAGGTATTTGGAGCAAGCCGTACGCACTGGGAAAATGAAGTCTGGCAACACATATGTGGACATTACCGAACTCGTGAAGCAATGTAAAGACGAGGTTGCCGAAGATTTGTTTCAGAAGCTACAGTCGGACGTTTTGTCAAAACAAAGCGTTGTGAGCTTGGATACCTTGAACGTGGTGCTGTTGTCGGGGCGGGTTTACTTTGGAGGAGACTACCGCTACAGCGTCGCGGACAAACTTCAGCAGTTGATTAAGAGCGTGTCGCCGCACACCGACGTGGTTGTGTTAGGGGATAACCTAATCCCGCAAGGGCTGATTCTGCTGTATTTGCTGGAGTATGTGTACGGCTGAGGAGGAGAGGAGCGTGAAGTATGTCCGACAAATCCTTGCGGATTAAGATTACGGGTACACTTACCTTGCGTTCTCAAGAAATTTATGACGAAGTTTGCGACCTTGCGGAAGAAGATAAGTTGTTTAACCTTATTTCGGATTTGCTCTGTCGCAACTCGGAATCGAACGAAATACTTTCAAAGTTGAATACAATTTTGGAGGTGGTGGAAGGTGGAGCAACGGTGGGGTTAGCCCCACGCACGGGGTTAGCTCTACCCGCGCCCACGCGGTTACCCCAACCCACACCCACGCAAGCGGGCTTAACCCAACAGGGTTTAGCCCAACCCACGTCCACAGGGACGGATTTAACCCCACCAAGTTTAGTCCCACACACGCAAGTGGAAACGGAAACCGCACCCGATTTAGCCACACCCGCGCCCGCGCAAGCCGAAGTAAAGCGGGTGGCTATGCCGACAGGGACGGGAGCGAAAGCCATGTTGTTGGGGAAGATGAACAAAGTGAATGGCAAGAAATGAGGCGAGGCAAATGTTTTGTAGTTTGTTCGGGTTAAGCCCATGTGACTTGATTCTGTTGAATGTTGACGTTGGGACGGTGAAACGCCTGTTGCAACTTTTGAATAATCGGTTTGACGTTGGGCAGTTGGAGAAAGTCGGGCAAGAGTTTGATTACGTGCTTGAGGTTTTAGACAACCTGTTGGTGTTTGATTATGACAACCGTGAAGACCGCGTGCTGTCGAAGAAGTTGAGTATTCCAAACGCCGTAGCGGATAGGCGGGAAGCCGAGGAACACTTGCGGAACGCTCCGAAGTCGTTCACGGGAAACGTACGAACGGGCGGCTCAGTTTTTACCGTGGCAGACGAGAACGCACGCGAGATTTTAGGGAGGCTGTACAACGGACGCGCAAGATTACGTCGGATTTCCGAGATGATTACTCACGGCACGTTTGAGGAAGAGGTGTTTTTCGGGCGGTCTGTGACTTGGTGGCAACACGTGAGAAATCTCTCGTGGGTGTCGGAGGTTGTGGCGGAACGGCTTAAGACAAAAGATGACGTTTCAAAGATTGAGGTGGATTCGGCGCGGATTTTGGAATATGCCGCGAATGACGATGACGACGTGTTGCCTGATGTGCCGTTGCCGAGCTTCGGCGAGGTAAGCGAAACCTTTGTGAGAATAGGCGGGAATCAGCTTGGAAAAGCACAGGAACGGCTTTATGAGAAGTTTGCCGAAACTTTGTATACGATAGGCTGTTCGCATATCGGAACGGACGCAATGAACGCCGTGACTACCGCGTTTGCGTATTGTTTGAAAAGCGAGGAAGAATTTAGCGTGGAGACGGCGGTTGGACTGGAACGGTGCGGGTTGTATTTTATGAATGCGGTGAGGGCGGACTTTATGATTGAGATGCTGTCTAACTTGTCGGTTGTGCCTGAACGCCGAATCAGTTTGGCAGACCCAAGTTTTGGCGACGGCTATCGGGTTATGTTTTCCGCCGTGCTTGCGGCGGTGCGTAACGCAAAGACGGAGATTGGGGAGGCGATTGTGTGAGACTGAACATTTACGACGCGTCGTGGTTACTCCATTATGGTGCTTCTTCTGTGAAGTATAAGGATTACAGTTATTGCGGTTACCCCATGGGCGGAATCAAGTATTTGTGTAAACACCTTGTGTTTGACTTGTTTAAGGAAAACCCTTTTGTTGTTTGCTTTGACAGTAAAACGGATAAATCGTCGATACTGCCGGGGTATAAGGGGAACAGGTCGCATGAGGCGCATATCGTGTCGCAGTCGCAATTCGCGTATAACATGCTAATGAAGTGTGGGATAAGTTGTATGCGTCAGGATGGCTATGAAGCGGACGATTTGGCGGCGTCAGCTGTGGCAAGGTTTAGGCGGGACTATAGCGAGATTGTGATTGTATCGAACGACCACGACCTTGCGCATAACGTATTCCAGCATGTCAGGGTGGAGGCGACCTCGGCGGGCGGTGCGGACATAAGTGCCAACAACTTTGTTATGGCGGCGAATAAGTCTCCCGTGATTTTTAACACAATCTCCGCGTTCAAGGTGTTTACCGGGGACGCGTCGGACGGGATACCTGGGTTTAGGAGTGAGGGCGGGAAGAGTGGAAAGAAGTTGTATTCGGACTTTGTGAGGTACGGCGAGGAAGTGATTCCGAATAAAGACACGAAGCCCTTTAACTTCTCAAGGCGTGACTTTTTAGAATACTTTTTGGAAACGCTTGATTATCTCACGGAAAAGGACAGGGAGGGCTTAGCCCAACGCATAGCCGTGATTTTCCCGCGTATCAGTAAGGACGTGCCTGCTCCGACAGAGATTGACAATGTGGACATTCCGCAGTTGCAGAAACTGTTGTCAGTACTGAACGACGACGTTGAACTCCAGCGGTTGAAACTCCCGAAAATTCGATTGAGTGAATCGGAACTGAATGACTTTAAGGCAAGCGCGGCAGTGTTGCGGAACAGCACGTTTGCGGTGGACAACGACTGCCCTGTGCATCCAACATTTCTGTTTGAAGATGAAGCTGTGAATTTGAGGGTGTTTTAATGAGAGTGCCGTATAGTAGGTATATTTCGTTTTTGGTGAACGGCATAAACCGTTCGTATCGGGCGAACCTTGATAATGTGAGGGAGAACCTTGAATTTGGGTTTGAGGAGTATGTCACGTCGCAGATGCACATGCCAATGTATCCCCACTCAAGAGGGCGTGACGTGTTTGTTTTGGACAGGGTTTACTGTTGGTTGACGGAGAACGCCGATGTTGGGGCAGGTGACGTGTCGTCTGTCTTGCGTTGGTTTTATCAGGATATGGCAAAATTCTTCCACAACATTTCGTATTGTGAGGTGCTGAAGGGGTTGGCTCTATCTTTAGACACTCCTACCTCTGTATTGTCAGATTTGGGACTACCTGTTGAGGACATCGACTTTGAAACCGAAAAGGCGATAATCTTAGAAACAATCACCAACGGTTGCAGTTCCTATGAGGCTTACATTAACTTGCAATACCGCGACTTGGTTTTGTTTGAAACGACATTCGCAAGTGACGAGCAAAAGAACCGCTATGTTACGTCTGTTATTTTGGAGAAGAATGCCGCGCTTGGCAATGTGATAAGGTGGTGAGGATTATGGAAGTTGTTGTACCGAAGGCGGTAGCCCAGACATACGCGAATTTGGTCAGGGTGTACGCGCTTAGCCAGTTTCCGTCGTGGAGACCGTTCGCGTATAGGTTTGAGGGAAAGGCGAGTTTGTTGTCTACGGACTTGTTTGTGGATAAACCGCTGAACATTCATTGCGAGTTTTCCCGTTTGAGTTTTGAGGGAATCAGCGGGGAGAATGGCGCGGTGTTGAGTGAAAAGTACAGCGTAGGCTCGGCGTTTAGTGTGGGCGAGCTGAAAGCGAATAGCAACTTTAGCGTGTTGGGAGCGGACGCGAAGATTGCCCAAGCCGTAAGCCCGACAAAGATTGAGGTGTACTATCTGTACGACGTCGGCGTGAGGAACGAGAGTGAGAATCGCGCCTTGATTAAGGTTGACAGCAACATTGTCGTGTTTTCAACTCGCCACTCGAAGTTAGACGCGTTCGGGTTTAAGATTGACGATGCGGACGCCGCTAACTCGCGTATCAGTTTTTCGGGGATTGACGATAGTGTTATTACGGATTCTCTGACAGGGCTACAAAAACTTTTCTCCGCGTGAGAAAAAGTCTTGTCTAAATTTACCCGACTTAGAACACCGTATTTTCATAGAGCGGTGGAATTTAAAAGGAGGTGAAAACTGTGATTTCATTTGATGATTTTGCGGCATCAGGAGCAAGGAAAGATATCAAGCAAGTTGATTTAAACTTAGTCGCCGTTAAGAAGCTCAGCGAGATGAACACAGTCACGCAGGAAGAACTGCAAAACGGGACGTATATCCCCGTGTGCGACGGGGCTTTGTGGGTCGCGACCGCCGTGGACGGCAAAGGGAATGTGGGTTATTACTCGGGTGACGGCGAAACTGTTTTCAAGCCGAACACAAAGTTTGGCGGGCTGGTGGGCTACGCGCTGAGGGGCAAACGGCTGGTTATGGGCGAGCTCTCGAACTTTGAGTTTAGAGCAGACGAGAAACCGGATTTGGATTTGACAAAAAATGAGGAGGCAACAACTATGGCAGCAGACACAAGATTAGGCGATATGTTTGACGAAACCGATGAGACGGTAGGCGGCAGCGGGGATGGTTCAGTGAAACTCATGTCCGGGTTTGAGAAGACAGACGGCGACGGCACACCAATCGGCGGCGAGGAGAAGAAAGGCAAAGGAAAAACAAAGGAAAAAACGCCGGAAGAGATTGAGCGAGAAAAGAACCGCAAGGATTTCCAGCAAGGTTTGAATAAAGTCATCACCGACGTGAAAAGCGGCATTTCGGATAAAGCCCGCGAGTTGGACACGACGCTGTTGGAAAAAGCGTGGAAGGATAACGCGGAGTTTATCGCCTTTATTGCGCCGCAGGACAAACGCCATGTTATTGCCGGCGTGAAGGAACCGCTTACGGCGGACAACCGCGTACCGCGTGACGACTTGACAGAAGCGCAACGCATGGAAGCCGTGCAGAATCCTGACAAAGTGCCGAAGGAATACTTTAAGCCGATATACCACATCGCGGTTAAGGAAAGCCGCCCAGGCAAAGCGGTCGGCGTGATTGTGAAAGTTCCCGCGTTTCTGAAGGATTTAGGCGTGTCGGATTATGTGAAGAGTGTTGCACTGCAGGGTGCGAGCAAGTTCGCGCAAGGCGACGACCGCACGACGACGATTGAGCTGATGTCGTACGGCGACTTTGTGAATAAGCTGGTTATTGCGGGTTCAAGCATTAACGAGGCGAAAGAGACGTCGATGGGCGAAGGCAACCCAGGGAAGTTGGTTGTGGAGTCCGTTCCCGCGCGTTCAGTTTATGGCGCAATTAAGAGCAAAGTGACGATTGTTCAGAACATTTTGGTTGTACACAAACTCCGCCGCGACGGTATGGGGAATAAAACCCTGTATCACGACAAGAACTATTTCCCGCTGAAAACGTATGAGACCGTGGACGTTAACAGTCAGATGAGCGACGAGCAGATTTACGCGCTGAACCAGTATATGATTGGCACGTTGTTCAACCCGATAAAGAAAGACAGCAGCGACCGCCGTTATGACTTTCTGGTTGAGGCAGACAAGCTGAACGTGACGAAGGTTGGCACAGAGATTACCTCGAACTATGTCACCAACGACGCGAGCAAACGCATACAGCTGGCGGTTAAGGCGTTTTACGATAAGGAAAAGACACGCGACGCGATTTTGCTTCCGCTTAAGCGCAGAGGCAAGAAACAGAACGGGGAGGAAGCTTCGGCGCAGTTTATCGCGTATGACGTGACAGACGCGGACAAGATGGGTAATAGCGAGCTGGACTACCGCGCGAAATCCGCGCTTGGGAACGGACAGTTTCAGCACATTATCGACCTTGTGGGCGAAGACAACCTTGCGGCAGCGACGCTTAAGGCTAAGTTTAAGACAAGGAACACCGCGAGCAGCGCGAACAAGGTGGGCTTCACACAAACGGAGTCGAGACAACTCGCTATCACGAAGATTCTTGGCGGCGGCGGGCAGTTTGATATGGAAGGTATTGCAGGATAAGGCAGGGTTGGGGCGCATATGCGCCCCTTTTTGCATATTATGGGGGGGATATCGTGGAGATTGAGAAGTTTGGGGACTTGGTGGGCAATGTATCGCCTTTGTCGCTGATTAGGAAAGGACTGAGGGTGGGGACGCTCCCGCAGTTTGTGATGTTGGCTGGAATGTATGGAGTTGGCAAGAGTTCTGTTGCGGAGCTGACAGCGATGGCTCTGACTTGTGAGCAAAGGGCGGGCGGCGAAGCCTGCGGCAAATGTGAGACATGCCGACGGAACAGATTGGCATTTGGGAAGAGTGGCGGCGGAGTTTCGCCGTGTATCGAGAAAGTGAATATGGCGAAAGTGGCGAAAGAGAAAAGTATGTTGGAGCAGTTGCGGTCGACGTTTGAGGTGATTCGGTCGGACGGCGTGTATGTGAAGATTTTTGAGGAGTTCCACGCGTTGAGTGAGTCTGACCAACGGCTGATGCTTGAGGAGACCGCACGTGTGCCGAATAACGTTTATGTGATTTTGACGACGACAAAGAAGAACTGGATTTTGAAAGAGATTGTGAGCAGGTGTTTAGTGTTTTATTTCGGACGTTTGAATACGGGCGAAGCAAGGATTTTGGTTGACCGCGTGAATGTGAACTTGAAACTTAAACTTGAAGATTATAAGCAGATATATAGAAAGACAAACGGCGTGCCGAGAGATATTGTGGTGTTGATTGAGTTTTTGAGTAAGACAAGACCGACGGCGGAAGAGTTAAGCGCGTTGTTTGGAATGGTGGATAAGTCAGTGTTTGTGGAACTGTTTGCGGAGGTGGGCGACTTTCGGACGTATATGGAGAGTGCGGGGGCATTGCAGGAGAAGTGGGACACCGAGACCGTGAAAAACCAGCTTAAGGACTTTTTAGCACAAGTCGTGTTCGCAATGGAGGGGCAGATTTATGATGTTGTGAAGAAAAGGGATTTGATGAGACTCCCGTGGCGGAGCAGTGAGGAAGTGATGTCGGCGGTGCGGGTGGTTGAGTCTGTGGGGGAGGGCGAGAACAGTTTAGACCTGATGTTTATGAAACTGCGTCGGCAGGTTGCTGCGCCAATGAGTGTGGCGGAACAGAAGAACGTGGCTGAGGTGTCGTCCGCGATTAAAGTGCAACCGACAGAAAAACAGGTTGAGCTGAAACGGTTTAGGAGTGATGTGTATGCGAGTACCAATGGGTGAGGTTGTGGATATACGTAAGGACTTCACCGTAGGGAATTTAAGCATCGGGCAGAAAATATCCGTGATTTGGGAAAGTATGATTGCGGACAGCAAGATTTTAGGAAAACAACGGAAACAGGAAGAAGAGAAAGAGATTAAGAAGCGGAACGACATTTTTGATTCGCTGAAGAACGGCATTTTGGCGAGTTTGATGTTTCACCTTGTGGAGAACAAAACCCTTTCGGAGTTTAATCAGGAAGCGACTGAACTGCATTTGGTGGTGGCGCGGGAATATGAGAAGATTTTGGCGGAGGTGTTGTTGTGTCAGGAGTTTAACGTTTATGACTGGTGGATGCTGAGGCTGGATAATGATTTGGTGAACTCCTTTGGCAATGCCGTGCCGATTGGCGTTGCGTTTAGGCAGAAGGAGGTGAGGTTTAATGAAGCGTAGGTTGGGTATAGCCCTGAGTATTGCGTTTGCCGCCACCATTGCCGCCACAGACCCGAGCGTGAACATAAACATACCGACGGCGGATAAGAATTGGTTTGACAATTATTTATCGGAGTATGTTCCCGCAAGCACGTTGCCCAAAACAGCCCCGTCGGCGATTGGGTTTAAGACGCTGTCGGACGATTCGCTGTATGAGTATAAGCAACTACCGAAGGAATTTAACGCACAGGCTGCGAGCTTTTACATTAACTCGTTTAAGGAGATTTTTAGCCCAAGCGACCAACGGGTTTATGCCGACCTCACGAAGAAAGATGAGGGAAAGCCGCCGAAGGTTGTGTTGGGTAAGACGGGCGTGGACGCGTTTGATAAGTGGACACCGAATGAATATGCGGGTTTGTCGGACGAAGAACTGAAGTGGCTGGTGAACAATAATATCGTAAGCCGTGACCCGAAGAACGTTAGCGTTACCCTTGGCTCTATCTCCGTTGGGGAGGTAGAGCCTTTGTATTTTGTAGACACGGCGGACAGCATGGGGAAAAGCGAGTTTCTTATGGCGTTGCATAAGGCGACGTATGGTGTGATTGAGAGTCGTCCTGTTGTGTTCGACATAACCGCGTTTAGGAAAGCAAGCAAGATAACGTGGACGAAGTTGAGTAACGGTTACCGCATGAATGTTGGGGAATTTGCCGACCAAGAAGTGGACAGCACCAACCGTCCGCCGAAGGACAGCGGAGGCGTGTTGGATAGGAACGAGTTTAAGGTGAGGTTGGAGAACGACACTCACTTTGTGGTGGCAACCTACCCCGACCACGACAAGCTGTTTGTGACAAGTCCAAATGTGGGCGAGTTGTATGTCAAGAGTTTGTTGGATAAGGGGATTTTGGACGGAAGAAACCTTATCCCGACCTATAACTCGAAAAACTTGATTAAGGACGGGGCAACGTTTAAGACAGTGTTTAGCACCTATGGCAAGATTGATGAAACGAAGTCGCAGTATTACCCCGCGTACGCCCCGCAGTTAGGACCGTATGACAGCGGGACGGGAATGTCCCACGTCTTTTTTGTTCCTAAGGTGACGACGGCGACGAACCAACTTTGGGGCAAGCGGTATTCGGTTGGAGGGGGCGGAATCACCCTAACTGGGGACGATGCCTTTTTCGTCACCGAAGATATGATAACAATGGACGCGTTGAAGTTTGTCGAGGCGATTTTGCGCGTAAGGGAAGGCGACATGACCGACACCGAGGCGCGGATTTGTTCTTACAAGTATGGCGCGAACATTGTTGATTCCTTGACAGGCAGCGACAAGTCAACGGTTATGTACCTCACGGCGAAAGGAATTCTGAACTTTGAGGATACGGAAGAGTATAGTTTTTTGTATGAACCGTTTCAAAAAGAGTTTGCGTTTGAACTACTGTATCGGGTAGCAAACCCTGCCGCCCGCAAGAACTTTAGCGAGATTCAACTGACGGACTCCGATAACTTCTGGATAGGGAAAGGGTTTGGAAGTTATGACAAGACGGTTAGGGTACCGAATGTTGGCGCACTGCAGGAGTACCGAGATAAGGACGGGAACTTCACGGTTGACCCGAGGGCGACTGGTGGGGTGAGGTTGGAAGATAAGAATATTTTGTCACTTGTTCCCTCTGTGGACAACGCGAAGGTGGAAGTGAGCGAGGGCGGACAGGCAGTGAGCCGCACAGTCACGACGCTGGGGCGGGACGGCTTGCCTGTAGTTCACGACGTTGGGATAGATATTGAGAATATGGCGGGCGTGGACAGGTATGCGGATAAGGATTTTCTGAAACCCGAAACGCCAGCGGTAGCGAGTAGTCCTCTCGCCTTCAATACTGAACGAGTTTTCAGCCCCTTTGCCGCAAAGCCGACAGAGACTGTGTCGGACAAGAAGAATGCCACGATTTTAGTGGACAAGATTGTTGACGACCCCTACAAATATATTTACGACAAGAAGTCGATTGTGGTTGGAGATATCCCCGCGACGAAGGAAGCGCGGGCGGGCGGGGTGGGGTTAAGCCCTGACGCGTCCCCAGAGGTTAAGTCGGTGAAGTATCAGAAAGACGCGGACGAATATATCGTGACCTTTGAGGTGACCTCGACGAGTTATGAAGGGGCTATCCAGTATGTGGACGGGAAGCTGGAAGTGAGGACGGGCAACCTTACGATTGAGCGACCCATTAGCGTTGTCTCCCGCGTGACCAAAGACGGGCAGGCGGTTATGTTGGTGGCGAGGGATTCCCTCCCCGTGATTGACCCCGAGATAGTCGTGGTTGAGGATAGGATTTTGCTTAACAAACGGACTAACACTAAGGCAGTGCTGTTGGATGAGCAGAACGTGGCGTATGTGGGAAACGAGATTATTGAGGTTGGCGACGACGTGCTTATGGTGGTTGCGACGGATAATCAGGTTTACTATAATTTAGACGTGATTAGGAGTTTGTTGTCCAACACATACCTCTCGAAGATAAGTAGTAAGGACTTTTATTCGTGCGGGAGTTTTCAGCCAGAGGTTTATAAGGATGTGTACACTGAGCGAGGGGATAAGGTTGCGACGGCGATTGTCGGGAGTTACGAGTATGAGTCAGTGCCAGACCGCGGCGACGGACCAACCCCTACGCCAGTTAGGGCACAACGAGAATTTATCAACCTTAGCCAGATGACGACAGGGTCGAACGTGCTGATTAAGAAACTGACGCGGAAGTCCCCCGAGGGGATTGAGGTAGGGTTTACCGTTGTGGTTGAGTATGAACTCTCCCTCCCGACTTCGGACATGGTTATTGACGAAGCGTGGAGCAAAGCGGACACGAACCCCAGCATTAACGACATTAACAGGTTTTATTACACCCGTCCGCCAGATACCCAGACGGAGTTGCAGGAGTATTGGGACAACAACATAGCGATAAGCAACGCTTTAGCCAACGCCTTGTATGGGACGGACGGAGACAGTTATATTACGTGCGGGTATCTTATCCCGAATGTGACGCTGTTGTTTGAGGTTGACGACGAGGGGACGAAAGGCGGTTCGTACAGTCCAGGCGGGAAGAACGAACTCCAGCCTGATGTTATCGTGCCTATTGCGGGAGCGTGGTTTCAAGAGGTAGGGGAGAAATTACCAGCGGAGTGGGTGAAGAAGTTTTTCGGACCACTCAACATTTACAACAAGATTTTGACCAAGGCGGACGCTGAGAAGTTTGGCGGGGAGATTGCGGCAGAGGATGGTACGTATACCGTGGTGGGGAATGACGGAAGCAAATATTTCCCGCAGAAAGCCATTAACTTTGGGTGGTTTCCCGCGTGGGTACACAGTAGCTTTAACAACTCGGCTATGGACGTTGCCTATAACGCCGCAACCGCCGAGAACGGCAGGGCGTGGCGTAACCTCACGGCGAGCAGAGGGTTTAGCTATCTCCCACGAGGAGAACGGAGAAGCGACGGGACACTGTTTGGCGGGAAACGCGTGGATGATGTGGCATGGATGCTTTTGCCGTCGGGCGCGTTGTATCGTTCGATGGGCGACGGAAGCACGTTTAAGGATAGCGGGGACAGGGTGATTGCCACAACCCGCGTGAACGCGAAGGATTTTGGCAACTATGTCGGCAAGACCCTTGAGTATGACGGAAAGAGTTATTATGTGTCACGATTTGACCAACAGTATCTTGAACTGATTGCCGTGGATAGTGTGGAAGGCTTTTTTATGGGCGACCACTTTGTGGGGACGGACGGGAACAAGGTGTTGCAGGAAGTCGGATATCAAACGGTTAGGGACAGGTTTGCGGGGGATAAGGCTAATCACGATTACGCAAACCGCCAAGCGTCAATTGACAACTTTAGGACGCTGAACAACTATCTCCCGTCTCACGTGTATGAAGCGAACGCTCCGCAACTGTTGACAGACGCGTCTGGGAGTTTTGCGGTGAGGGAGTTTAGCACCGAGTTGAGCGACGCGGGGGTAAGCGTTAAGGCACGCGACTTGAGCAAGGCGGAGTATGAGAAAGGCGTGAAGGTTAAGTACCACCCCGTGGTGAGACTTAGCGTGTTGGCGTGGGACGTGACAGGCGCGGGCAATGGGCAACTGAACTACCACAGGACACTGGCTGGACTGTTGTTTAACGATATGTTCCCCGCGAGTTTGACAAAGACAGTGGTGGAAACGCAAGTGGCAAAGGCGGTTAAGCCCGTGCCGCTGAATGACTTGCCCGACGGTTCGATGATTTTGTTTGGAGACATTAGCCTGATGAGGGTTGGTGACGGCTTTGTAACCGCGCCGGTTAGGGTGACGTCTTCGTCTGTGCCAAAGGTGGAGAACGGCGTGATTGACCAGAAGAGTTTGCAGAAACAGTTGAGCGGAGTGCTTAATCTCCCAGTGGATTCGGACGGGAGCATTGAGGCGATCGCGGACTATTTCAAGGAAGTGCGTCTAGCCCCAACGGTAAAGCAAGATTTTTGGGAGTATGCCTTGACAATGGTGGCTAACAGTAAGGTTGGGAATGCCCCTATGATTGCGACAGGGATTGACAGTTTGGCGCAGGCACTTAGTACGTCGCAGGTGAACAGCGTGAGTTATTATGTGACCTTTTATGACGGCTTGCAGTGTATCCCCGTTAGCACCGAGAGTAAGCGGTATCAGCTGTTGTTGTCGTCAAGCGAACGAGGGAAAGGGACGGTTACGTCAGAGCCATATTTTCAGGATGCCCCGCAATATACGCTGAAGGACACCCTTGCGGCGGACGCCTTTGTGTCGGACTTCAACCCGTTGCCAGACAGTGACAGGCTTAAGGCGGAGTTCAAGGAGAACAACAAGAAGGACGTGGGCAGAGACACCGCCGCGTATGTGAAGAAGGTGTTGTGTGCTATCCTCGCGTACCTTATGATGATGTGCGTTATCGTCTGGTTTGGCATCAAGAACAACGCGGTTAAGGTTTTGCTGGACAGAGTGAAACACCCCGCGAATGGGACGAAGGGCTGGGATTTAGCGGCAGGATTGACCCTAGGTATTGTGGACATTGACAACACCATTAGCGGCGGGCGGCTGGTGTGTAGTATGTTTGCGTTGTGCGCGCTGTTCGCGATGATAATAACTATCGGATAGGAGTGATTTTATGAAAGGTTTCGGGAAAGGATTGGGCAAGGCGGGATTTAGCTGCCTTGCCCTTTTTTCTTTGCTGTTCGCGGTATTGTTAAGCGTAAGCGTATACGCCGTTGATTCTCAAGGCGTCGGGACGGGCGGGGTTGGTGTGCGGACGCTGACGGATATGTTCAACACAAAGACGTTTAGCGGAAGCGCGGAGGCGTTGAGCAAAGCGAACGTGATTGGTATGATTATGCACTATGCCATATCGTGGTTTAGCTTTTTGGGGTTGTGCCTGACGCTGTATCAGAAGTTTATCACGCTTTTGTATCTCTCGTCAAGGAACTTGTTTGATACGGTTTATGAGATTAAGACGAGCAAGATGAAAGGCGCGGGGCTAGGTTACGGCGAGCTGTTTAAGTCACTGTTTGTGGCTGGCGAGAACGGCAGGCAGGGCGGCGGGCTTGACGTGTTTATCACCTTTGTGTATAGCCTGTTGCCAAACGTGAAGGCATATTCCGACTATTGCCCGGAGAAACTTGCAGGGAACCTGAAGGAGGAGGACGGGTCAACACAATATATGCTGAAGACCGCGATACCGACAATTATGTTGGTATTTTTTCTTACCATAGGTTATTCGGGGACGTTGGGCAAAGCGTACGGGA
>BNUF01000034.1 GCA_025997155.1 Clostridia bacterium | reverse complement strand
AAACAACATCATTGCTACCGCAATGTGGGCATAATGCATTTATGTAAACCATATCTTACCTCCGTTATTTGTTACATAAATTATAACACATATTGGTAATGTTGTCAACTTATTTATGACATTACCATAAATTCAGTGTATTCAGAGTATTCAGAGTATTCAGAGTTTTACCTATGCAACTGTATTACCTATATATTACTTATTTATTATATTACTATTATATCACATAAAATCACCCTTGTCCATTGTCGATGAAAATTGTGACAAGTGATATTTCAATTAGTATGCTAATTTTTGTACATAATAAACTTTTGCGGAACAGTTTGCTAAACTGCCCAGTATTACTAGTACGGAACAGTTTGCTTATTTTAGAGGAAGTAATTGGAAATTAACTGTTTTTCCTCAAAATTTATCAAATAAAGCCAAAATTCATAAAATTACAATAAAAATGGGTTTTTATTCCGTTAAATACGTGTAAAGCACCAGACTTTTAATCTAGTTGTCTCGGGTTCGATCCCCGAGTGACTCAGTAACCACTGAACCCCGATAAACTAAGTGTTTATCGGGGTTCCTCGTATTTTCAGATAGAATGCGAGAAGTTTAATTCCGTTTATTTTCGCCTTTTTTGGTTAAAAAAGTGCTTAATAATTTAAAAAATAGGTAATACGTAAGTAATCGAAATGTGAGACAATGAGTACACTACGTTACTTTCAAAATGTGCAAATGAACTCCTATATTCAACCTACATGAGGGTTCTCAACCAAGGGGCTCGTAGCTTGTTTTAAGCAAATTTTGATTACTTTATCCTGCCTCTCCGCCAAGTATAATGCCGCAATATGCGATATATTTTCAACAAAACTCAATCTCGAATCAGAAAAGGCGAATCACCGTGAGGCATACAAAAACCGTATGCGAAAATATCATAATCTTTGCCGAAGCGGTTTATACCACAGTCGCTACCCAGTTAGTCGAGGATCTTAAGATAAGATACAAACGCCATCCATACCTCCGAACCCCAATGGAGAATCAGCTTATGCTCAATACATATGAACTCACAGCCATTTTCACGGAATCAGGATTTGTCGTCGAGAAAAACGTTTCGGACAATGCTAAGGCTATATTCGACTAAGGCTTATTTGATTTAGATGGCAATGTGTTTGATATTTTTGAAGTGGACGGTGACGCGAAATGAACCGTAAACTTAAAGTGTTCTTCGATTACGCCTGTCCGTATTACCTAAAATCACACAATAATTTGCTTGAACTGTTGCCGCAATTTGCTCAAACAGACATTATTTAGTGTCCGTGTGAAGTACCTCCACTCCCAGAACGGTACGGTGTTCACAGCGATTTGTTGATTATGGGTATGTTCTTCGCGGTTGACGTGTAAAATTTGAAATTTTTATTTGCATTTTACGGAAATTTGTAGTATACTGAAGTACAGTTATTGGTTTTATCACAGTAAAAGTGCGAGTTTTTGGCATGTCTCGTTTTTGTCGACTTGGGTGATACCGAGATATCGTCTCGTTACGGCGAAAGTACTGTGGTTATAACGGAGTGAATGGCAAGATACTCTGCTTTGCCAAAAGAGGTCTTCGGCTGCGGTACGGATAAGCCGATAGGCTTGAATAGTTTTAAGTACACATTTTCACGGGATGGTGGATTGCTTGGCTTTGGCAAAAGTACTAGTCTATGGAGAAACGATTGAGCAGAACGAGCCACCTGCTAATCCTCTTGGTAGTGTAGTAAGTGTTAAAGGCTTATACAACGGCTTAAAAACTGCCTTCGGCATAACAGAAGATATACTTAGTAAACACGCGCTTTTTGTTGGAGGAACTGGTAGTGGTAAAACGAACCTTTTCTACCATTTCGTTGACCAAATTAAGCGAAAGATGACAAAAGATGATGTTATGCTCGTTTTTGACAGTAAAGGCGACTTTCATAAGAAATTTATGGCTCAAGGCGATGCAGTCATTGGCAACTCTGTCCAATACCGTAAATTATCAGAAAAATGGAGTTTATATGAAGAAATTGTAGCTGATGGCAAGGATAGAATTTCAATTGCCCAAAACACGCAGGAATTGTGCAAGGCGTTGTTTGCGGAACGCGTCGAAGGGAATAGCAATAACCCGTTTTTTCCAAACGCGGCGCGTGACCTTTTGGCAGCAATTATTACGGCGCTTATCCGCGATGGTTCTGTTCCGTGCAACAAGGATTTGCGGGATTATATTGACGCTGCTCCCATTGATGATATACGTGGATTAATTGCGGGGCATAAGGATTTAGCATCGGTGGGTTCCTATATAGGTAAAGGCTCCGGCTCTCAGGCGCAAGGCGTATTGTCCGAAATGTATTCGGTAACACGTGACGTATTTACGGGTGTTTTTTCGGATATCGGCAATTTCTCAATTCGCAATTTTATCCGCAACAAGGGCGGCAG
Organism: Clostridia bacterium; assembly: GCA_025997155.1. GTDB lineage: Bacteria > Bacillota > Clostridia > Lachnospirales > WQUN01 > BNUF01. Next base: position 17,189 of record BNUF01000034.1, on the reverse strand, counting down.
AACGGTTTTTCTCGAATACGATTTGGCGATTGGCGATATACTTGCGCCAGTGTATTCTCTGCTGTTTGACTTAGCCCTCAAAGAGGCTTTGGGGCGGATGGCTTCACGAGGCAATGTTTACTTGATTGCGGACGAATTAAAACTATTGCCTAACTTGCGTCATCTTGAAGACGGAATTAACTTTGGACGTAGTTTGGGCGTGAAGATACTGGCGGGCTTGCAAAATATTGACCAGCTAAACGCCACCTATAACAATGAAGCGTGCGCTCGCAATATTATTGCGGGATTTTCTTCGATTTACGCCTTTCGCTCAAACGATCCTAATACGAGAAAATACGTCAGTGACATATTTGGAAAAAATATGATGCTGTTTAATTATCAGAATGGGGACGGGTCGTATTCAAGCAATATCCAAGAGGGATTCATCGTTGAAGATTGGGACTTGACTTCATTAGGCGTTGGTGAAGCGGTTGTAGGATTGCCGTCAGCATCGCCATTCAAATATAAGTTTGATTTATATTCTTAAACGGAGCGGGTTATATGAGTGTTTGGAGTACGATTGACAATATGCGGACAAGAGGCGACATCAGACGCGTATACCAAGACGCGTCAAACGCCAATTTTGAGAACCGCAAAGTATCCGTTGTTAAGGGAATGAATAAGCAACAGTTGCTTTTAACGCAGGGGGACGATAATGACATCTATGATATTCAGACTCAAGGTAACGTTACGGCGATAGATTACATAATAGGTAACACTAATATGCCTGATAACATTGTTGTGTCTGGAGGAAAAATCGAAGACCGAACGAAAGCTTTAATGCCGTTTATTCATATGCTGCAGCAGAATAACGTTCCTATAATTGCTATACATTGCGGCAATCGGCACTTGGAAAATTTGATAAACGCTCACAGCGGCGCGTATGAAATAATATCGCAAGCGTCGTTGTTTTATGACGCGTTTAGGGCTTTGCCGGGCAATGACATTGAATATATCTTGTCTGAAACAATTTTAGAAAATGAAAAGAATCCAAAGGCGGAATTGCTCATACGCACGGTTGTTGAAGTTTTATTGCACAGCGAAGGCAAGGTGACTTTTCAGAATTTATCAGTGTTTCCCGTTGATAAACTTATGGATAAACTTAACGCGCTGCTTAAACAAAACGCCATAACGTCAAATGAACACGCTGACATTAGTCGAGACTATATGTCTGGTTCAACAGAAATCACAACTGTGCGTTCATTTATCAATAAACTGAACCGACAAGTAAGCGGTGTCTATGGAACAACGCCTAAAAACGGATGCAACATTAAGAAGTTACTCAACTTAAACGGAGTTGCTTGTGTTGACGTTGGAGCAAACGGCAATGACTTGCTTATTAATCTTGCGCTTGGTCACATTAAATATTTACAGGGGCTGAATAAAGAGTTCGCGCTGGTAATTGACGGCGTTGATACCGCACGATTCCCTAAAATAAGTACCTTGTTAAGGGGACGAAAGTTTGCCCTCAGCCATAACGATTTTATTTCTTCGCTGTTTGGCGGCAAGGAAAAGGGCGAGGACATTTTCACGCAATTAATGGGCGATGTTACGAAATTAGTACTGATGCGGCATTCTTCTGGTACGTCGTGTAAAAAGTGGTCTGAACACCTTGGAACTTACCACAAAATAAAAGTGACAATGTCGATTTCACAATCTTTAGGGCATACAGGGGGCGGTTTGATTTTTGGCGGCACAGCAAACAACGCGAACCAACGTGGCATACAAGTTAGTGAAACCGATGAACCGCGTGTGCGTGCCGAAACGCTCTCCATGTTGCCCGAAGGTGTTACTTGCGTACACGACTCGAACGGCTCGGTTTTTATAGGTATATGAGAATATTAGGAGGAGAATAAATGGAAGACATGAATGTTATCAATCAGGTGGGGATTGATGAAGTTTCGGCGGAAACGAATGACACTGGGCAACAAGAGTCTAAAACAGAACAAGAAATCCCTGCGAATGCTAATGTTGCTCCTGATTCCGTAACCTCGAAATTATACGGCGATGTTGAAAAGATTGCGCGCGAACTTCGAGAAATGCACAGGCTTTATCATACCGAATTCGCGAATCGCCTACAGTCGATGCAGACAGAAGTTGAGCATTACCGCGAAATCGAAAAAGGGCGAATTTTTGATGATGTACTGGTTAATGTCGCAAAAATATATAGCGACAATGTAGGTGTGTTATCCGACATTGAGAACGAAAAAATAAAGAAGCGATTGGGCTATATGTTTCAAGATATATTGCAAATTTTGGAGGGGTATGGTGTTACCAAGCTCGAAAGTCAACCAGGTAGCAAGCGCAATACAAAACATTGCCAAGTTGTCGAACGAGAGGAAACCGACGATGCCGAAAAAGCCGATACTGTGATAAAAAGCCGACAAGCGGGATTTTATGTTGAGAACAGGACGCTGGTTAAGGAATTGGTTGATGTCTATATAAAAAAACCAACGATTGAGTAGCCACACTTGAAGTGGCGGCAAAGACGCTAAAAAATAGGAGGGTAACATATGGCTAAAGTATACGGAATTGATTTAGGAACGACATACTCTGTCATCGCGACTTTGGACGATAACGGTACGCCCGAGGTTATTCAGAACTATAACGACGGCGGGGATTTGCTCGCCTCCGCGGTATTCTTCCCCGAGGGTGGAATGCCCGTCATTGGGAAGGAAGCCAAAAATCAGGTGGAAGTTGAGGGTCACAGGGTCATACAGTTTGTAAAGCGTCAGATTGGTAAATCCAATGCGCAAACGTATGATTTCGATGGCGTTGCTTACGACCCTATCACAATATCCGCGTTGATTCTTAAGCGAATGAAAGAATACGCCGATGAGCAAGGTTACAACGTGGAAGATGTCGTTATTACTTGCCCCGCGTATTTTGGAACTGAAGAACGCAACGCTACGCGGCAAGCGGGTATAATTGCGGGGCTTAACGTGTTGAATATTGTCAACGAACCTACCGCGGCCGCTTTGAATTATTGCTGCCGTGAGTTCAAAGAAAACCGCAAGATGATGGTTTACGACCTCGGCGGAGGTACTTTCGACATTACGCTTTTTGATTTTAGCGTTGATGACGCGGGCAAAGCTTCTATTGATGTAATTAAATCTGGCGGAGATGACAGACTCGGCGGCGTTGATTGGGACGAACGCTTGTACAGATACATAAGCGAAGTGTATGAAGATGAAACTGGCGTTGACAAAGATTCTATGGAGGGAGAACTTAGGCAAAAAATCCGTTCGTTGGCGGAAGAAGTAAAGCGCGGACTCTCCAGCATGACCAACAAAAGTTTCACGGTCAACTACGCGGGTGACGCGACTCGTATTGAAGTTACACGCGAAAAGTTTGAGGAACTTACGCAAGATTTAGTTGAGCGGACAATGGACTTTGTGCGAAAACTGCTGACAGATACAGGAGTTTCAGAAAATGAGGTAGACGTCGTGTTGCTTGTCGGCGGTTCAACGCTTATGCCGATGATTAAGTCGGTCGTTGAAAAGTTGTTCCCTGGAAAGGTTCGCGTGGAGCAGCCAAACTTAGCTGTAGCAAAGGGAGCGGCGTTAGCGGCGGCTGTTGAATTCAATGAGAAACTGCGTGAACGTGTTGAAAGCAACTCGTTAGGCAGTTCCGATTCGGCGCAAACTAAAGAGAGCGCGTTTGAAGACGCGCAACCTCCTCTGACCGAATCTCAAGCGGAAGATTTGATGATTAACGTTCCGCAAGTCTTTTCCGGTGGTGGCGGTTACGTTGATAAACTTGCGCGTTCGTTTGGGCTTGGCGTTCTGAACTCCAGCGGCAACCTTTTTGTTGACAACTTGCTTTTCGTTGGAGATGTTTCGCCGTCAGAACTTTCGCGTGAATATTACACGGTCTATGAAAATCAAGAATTTATCCGTGCGAGAATTTTTGAAAATGTCGCCACCGACCGTGAAAATACCGCTGTAACGCCATGCGAGGACAAAAACGGCAACCCTCAAAAAACCGACCTCGCCTTGAAGGTTAAGCGTATCGGCGAGTTGATAGTACCATTGCCCCCGAATACGCCTAAAGGTTCGCCGTTAGAGGTGACATTCCGTTCAAGCGCAAGAGGGTTGGAGGTAAAAGCAAAGGTTGTGTCAACAGGGGAATTGACGGAAACGGTGATTGAATCCGAAAACACAAAGAGCCCCGAAGAATTAGACGAAGCGGTTAAACAGTTTGCTTTACTTAAAACAAGCGGACAAATTTAGGAGGGCATATGACTTATTCGGTTGGCATTGATTTAGGAACAACGTTTTCGGCCGTTGCCATTGTAGACGAAGCTACTCGTATGCCCCGCATTGTGAATAATGGGGAAGGCGCTAAGATTACGCCTTCCGTGATACAATTTATTGACGGCGTACCTCGTTTTGGCACTGAAGCCGAAAGCGCGTTCAATGCCGGCGAACTTGGATGTGTAGCGACATTTAAGCGCGGAATGGGTAGCGGCAAGCCCTATTGCTATATTGACGGCAAGGCTTACACTTCTGAAGAATTATCGGCTATGCTACTACGTCATCTGAAAGAAGAAGCGGAGGCGGAACTTGGCGGCAAAATCAAGGATGCCGTGATAACCGTACCCGCCTATTTCTATTCTCTTGAACGCGAAGCAACGCTTAGGGCTGCCGAGTCGGCAGGGCTAAGCGTCAAAAAAATCATTGACGAACCTAATGCGGCGGCAATGGCTTACAGTTTGTCACATTGGCGCGAAAACGCGAATATACTTGTCTATGATTTAGGTGGCGGGACGTTTGATGTTACATTGGTGAAAATGGGACACGACGGCGAATTATTCACAGTGACGACACGGGGCAATCATGAACTGGGCGGCCGCGATTGGGACGGGCGTCTCGAAAGTATTTTACATGCCAAATTTCAAGAAGAACTCAACGAGGAAACACGCGCCGATATTTCGACTATTTCTTATGTAAAAGGGCTTGCGAAAGGTGTGAAGAAAAGTTTATCCGCACGCGAGAGTGTGAAGGTCGACGCGACGTTGCCTAATTTTGGCAGATGTAGTGTAACTATTACGAGAGAAGATTTTGAGAAATGTACCGCGGACTTAATAGAGAGGACAGGAGACCTATGCAGGGCGGTTTTGGGCGAATCAAAGCTTGACGCAAGTAACATAACCGATATCCTTCTCGTAGGCGGTTCAACCCGTATGCCGCAAGTATCGAGATTTATCGCTAACATATTCGGGAAAAAGCCAATCGCTCATGTAAATCCTGATGAAGCGGTCGCTCTTGGCGCGGCAATACAGGCAACGAAGACCGCAACCGCGTATTTTGATTTATCAGTCAAAGTTGAAGATGGCAAAAAGGTTACTGATCGGAAAGATTTGAGTGACAATTTTTTAAGTTCCGTCAAAAGTGAAAAAAAGCTGTCTGATGTGGGTTTATTGAGCATAAAAGAAACGGTCGCTCACGCTATGGGAATTATCGCTGTCAACGACGATACAAATATGTACTACAATGAAATCATTATCCCAGCGAATCACCCACGCCCTGTACGTTCAGCAAAGAAATTCAAGTTCTATACTTCTAAACATTCAAGCAACGAAATAGAAATATATGTTCTGCAAGGAAGCAGCGAAAACCCCGTAGATTGCAAAATTCCGTACAAATACGTAGTCACGGGAATACGTCATGTGAAAAACGGCGACACCCGCGGAACGTTGGTTAGGATTCAGTATAGCTATGATGACAATGGAATTATCCATATACAAGCACGTCAAGAAGACGATAAAACCGACTTGACGATACGAAAGGACGCCGTGCCGACGGATATTTCAAAGTACGGCAAATCTGTTGAAAAAGAAACGCGGGACGTGCCAGCGTCGTTTTTGGGATTGCAAACGGGGCGTTCCGCCAATCAAGACGTTGTTCACAAATTCAAGGCTGTGACGTTTAGTAACGTTGAATGGAGCAATTATGATAATATTTCAAGTCATCCAAGCGGCGCGAAGTACAACGAACCAAAAGTTCATGTGAAGGCAAATGAAAAAGCCATAGAATTTCACGGCTATAATATCAGCGCGATGGACGAAGGCGTTTACTATACGCTTGGCAACGACGATGATTTCGAAATTGAATGTGACATTGATACATCAGATATAAAGCCGCATCCTGGCGGAAATGTCAACATTACTCTCGGGATAATCAGAGCTAGTCTAAGTCTAAATGGCGGAGATATGTTTTTGGACGGTACGCCCGTTGCGACTGTCGGTTCGAGATTTACACTGAAAATGTCGCTGTCGCATGGCGGACATTACGAGATTTATATAGACGATAAACTTGTGGGGAGCAAAGACAAACCCGATGAAAGAAATGTTGACGTGCGCTTTGGATTGGAACACGGCGGTCATCATTGTGAACTTTTATCGCACGCGTACATTTCTAATATTAATATGCGCCAACGTGCAAATGAGGACTCCGAAAACTCCGAAACCGAAACGTGGGGAGACGAATAAGATGAAGAAAGATTGTAATTTTTTTGACTTGACCGCGTTGCCGTTTGATCCGCCCGAAAAAAATCGCAAGCAAGTTTCAGATGCTATTGACAAGGCGATTAAAGTCAATGAAGGGCTTTTCAATACACTACAGGGTGTTGAGTATGAAAATAAGTTAGATTTTCTCAAAAGCAAAAAGACCGAATTTTTTACTTCTGACGGCAAGCTGTCTGATTCCTACACAAAGTTCGCTTTGGCGCATACGGAGAGTATGATTCGTAGTCTGCGTTCGACTGCAGAGATAATGAAAAGCACAGGGAAAAGTGCTATTACAGAGGTTGCGATAAAAGCTCAAATAAAAAGAACCAAACTCTCAGATGCCAATGTTAAAAAGGCGTTTATTGAGGCGGGTTTTACGATAACAAAGATTGACCCACTCTCTGCTATGCCAAAATTTCCAGCTAATATAGACGATACTTATAATAAGTTGGCACTTTTGAGAGAGACAAAAGACCCTGACGGAGCGGATTTGACTATCGTTTTCAACATGTATGATTTCGTCGCGTATTTAAAAAAAGAACCAAGTAAGGGTAAGCTTTATCGTGCAATGTCTACGCCAGAACTTTCTTCAATTTGCAATGCCAAAGCAATAGAGATTGCCGACATAGAAGGAAATACGTTAGTATCGTTATTGAAAGGGTTGACAACCGCAGGTAGAAGTTTCATATTTGAGTCAGATGAAACTCGACGTGCCTATGATGCCCATTTGCTGTACAAGCTCCCCCAAATGACAAAACTGTTCGAGCATATCGGCAACATGACAAACTCTGATCGCTATACCCCGAGAATTGCTGACGGGTGTATAAAACAAATTGCTGATGTGTTTGGAAGTGCCGATGTTGCGTTGGCAATTTACAATAACGTTGCCAAACTCAAGGAAGACCCCTATATACCAGAAAAAAGTTCATATTACGTTAAGTGTGCGCATTGTCATAGTACATTTGAATTTGAGGATATTACCGAAGCCCAAAAAATCAACAAGTGTTCAAGCTGTCAAAAAGCTTTATTTCAGCCTTGCAAAAAGTGTGGTAAACCAATACTATTGTCGCTTGAAAAATGCCCCGAGTGCGGTTTTATCTTCGCGAGTGCGCCGCTATTCAAGAAATATATAGCGCAAGCCGACGACGCGTTATCCACCTACAACTTTTCCGAAGCGCGAAAGTATGTCATTGAAGCTGAAGTTCTTGCTGTTGAAGATAGTGAAAAAGAGGCTGTCGCGAATATACGCCGAAAAATAGCGAGCGAGGAAAAGCAGTACGAGAAACCCTTATCTGACCTGCGACAATTGGTGATTGGGCGTGAATTCTATACCGCTTCAGGGCGTTTGAGCCAAATCATGGCGACATTTCCAAAGTTGAACGTGAAAGAGTTTGAAGTCCAGATACGTACCGGATTAAGCCGCGCAACAATGTTATTTGACGGCGCGAAAACAAAATCAGCAGTCGAGCGAGCCGATGTTTGCCTAGAAATTTTAGAAGCGTGCAGAGATTATAAACCAGCACTTGATTTTCTTCATGCCACGCCGCCGTCCGCTCCTCAAAATTTCAATATAGCGCAAAACACGAACAGGTGCTCCGCAAGCATTGGTTGGACGCGTTTGAGAGAACAGGGCATTTCTTATAGTATTATCAGAAAACTTGGAACAGATATACCGCGAAACGAAAAAGATGGTGACATAATTGCGTCCAAGTTGACTGAAAACAGTTTCCTTGATGACAAATTGTTGCCTGGAACATATTATAGCTATGCCGTATTTGCCGAACGCAATGGTGTCTATTCTTCGGGAACGGGTAAAACAGTTGCTATTTTGGCGGAGATTTCAGATTTGAGGTACGAGCAAAAAGAGACCGCGCTTAGAATCTCGTGGACAATGCCGCAAAATTGCGCGGGTGTTTCAATATTAAAAAAAAGTAACGGCAAAGAAACTATTTTGACAAACAACGCACAGGGATATTTTGACGATACGGGGCTTATATATGAAAATATTTATTCATATATCTTACGCGCCAATTACCAAGGTATGCCTCAGAGTTCTGGAATCGGGTTTGTTTTAACACCCATGGAGCGCGTTGAGCCGTTTCCAATAGAAGTTCAAAACGTTAAAGATAACAGGTATAGCGTTACATGGAAAATACCTCAAAAAAGCGTACCTGTACGCGTTGTTGTTGATGATAGTGTTGTCAGCGAACGGAAATCTGGCGAGGGCGGCTGCGAATTCGAACTCTCTGAAAACGGATATTATAAAGTCGAAGTTCTTGCGTCATCGGCAGGACGCTGGATACGTTGCACAAACATAGAAACAATAAATACGTTTCGCCCGTGTGAGATTGACCGCGATAGTGTGCAACTTGTCGAAACACCGACTGGCACGGGATTTTCCGTTTCAGTACGGGTAAAAATTAAAGAGCCAATACCTTCTACGGCGTTCGCTTTTAAATATCTCGTGCGTACCAAAACGCTCCCTACAGACAAAGCACCATGGTGTACGGAATCTGACGTGAAGGATATCCCCGTATTTTCGATAGATACTTATAAAAAATATGGATGTATTCAACATGACCGCGAAAGTAAAAATGAAGACGCGTATTATTTAACATTGTTTACTATATATAAGGTTCAAGATAGAGACATAATTTCTTCGCCGTATAAATTGCGCGTTCCGCGAGTCTTGAATATTAACGTGGATTGGTCTATCGCGGGCGCGTTACCGTTTGCAAAGACAAGAAAACTGAACTTTGAGATTAGCTCGAATTATCAGATGAACAAGCACGCTCATTTGATATTGTGCGGTTGCGACAAAGGACATTATTTGACGTCACCTTCGGATAACAACGCCATAGTCATAAAGGATATACCCGAAGAAGCGTTGGCTACACCGTCAAAATCGATGACATATCAAACAGAGATTTCAACTTCCGTTGGCGGTCGCGCTTTGAAGGACTTAAAGTTAAAGATGTTTTGTGCGGATTCTGAACCATATGAAAACTATGTATTTGTGCAACGTAATTGAAAAGAAAGAGGATGGCAATGGTTAATTTTCCTTGGGCTAATTTTATATGTCCGTTTTGTATGCAAAAGTATCCGCATGGTAAGGTATTGTATGTGTGTCCTGATTGCGGAAACTCGACTACACCAACACTATTGAGGCGCGGAGCTGTTAAGTGCGGGTCACGAGGATGCGGTAGGCTTGCCACTCGGCGCGTCTGCCCTAAGTGCGGTCAGGAAATCCCCAAGACCGCGTTGGAAACGCCGAATCTCCCGTTTAGCATATTGGGTGTGTCGGATTCTGGCAAAACGAATTATATAACCGTAATGCTGCACGAGTTGGGGAGTGCGGCAGGGCTTAAACTTGCGGTGAACGCCCAAAATACGGAGACAAGTAACCACCAAGAGAAAAATCGCAAAAGTATATATGAAAACCATACTATTCCGGACTCGACAACGGCTGACGAAGTGTTCCCGCAGATATGGTGGGTAAAAAACCTTGCCAAAAGACGCGGCAATGTTGTTCCGACATACACTTTCACTATCTTTGACGGTGCCGGAGAGACTCACGAAGACAAGGCGGACGCCCCGGCAGTTGGAAGATACATCAATCTTTCAAAGGCAATGATAATTACAATTGACCCCCTTGTTTTGGACGGCGTTCGGCGGAATGGCAATGTCAACCCTACAATAATTAAAAATTCGTTATCTGGTAGAGATGACAATGTCAAAAGCGTTAAATCAAGAGAAATAGTTAACGACATCGCGGATAAAGCGCGCGGGTATCGCAACCTTGAGTCCGGAGCAATCCTTAAGATGCCCGTTGCTGTTGTATTAACCAAATTCGATACGGTTTGGCATCATAGCATCTTTCAGTCCGAGCCTCCCGCTAAAAACCCGGGAGCAAGCATCTTAAACGGCGGATTGGATATTGACAGGATTAAGGGAAGAGACGACGCAATCAGAGCTTGGTTACAAGCGGTAAAGGAAAGCGAGTTCCTTACCGCGTTAGAGGCAAACTTCGACAAATTTATGTTGTTTGGTGTGTCAAGCTACGGAAATCCGCCGAAAGAGGTGGGTAAACTGGGTGACATAAGCCCTAACAGGGTATTAGATCCAATCTTGTGGCTTTTCCACAGCGCGAAATTTATTGATTGACAAGGAGAAATGTACGATGTTTAACGAACTTATTTATACCCGTTGCAAACAAGGCGTCGATATTCTGAATAATTGCCGTGAAATACCCAATGAGGGCTATAAGGTATATTCATGCGATAAGGCTCTTTTAGCTGATGGAACTGTGGATTTGCGTCTGCTGGCTGATGTGGCGCAAACCAAGCAAACATATAAAGAGCCAGATTTTATGGACGACGCGTACCTCTACTATACCCCGGACGTTGGCAATTCTATGTTTGTTCGGTTTTCGCCTGTCCACTTCGACTCCAACGCAAAAGGCGATTATTCACATCGGCCAGGTAATTTTGTAAATCAAGTTTTTGTCGGGGATTTTTCAGCTAGCTATCCCTGCGAAATGTTTGGAAGCTCCGACTGGGACGCAAAAGATAGGGGCGAGGCGTATTATTATGAAAATCCGCCTACTCCATTTTGTTCGCGAAGTTTGAGACACGATGAAAGGAAATACACCGTCGGGGCTATTCGCGACTTCATCAAGGAAGGACGCGAAGAAGCGCTTAGGGCGGCGGTATCTTTCTTGCTTTCACAGTATGGAAGTTTGGCACAACCAAAACCCGCTAAGGAACGGAAATTTCTTGTCATTAAGGATGATTCCGCCGAAAATATCGAAAAATGGATAGCGGCTATTGAGTACGCGTTCTCACCGCAAATCGCCGCCACGATACCCTTTGCGACGCGAATGGATAAATTTCCCACCGCTAATCGCTATACCATAAATAAGGCAACGGGCACTTATCAGCAACAAATGAACTTGCAGGATACAAATCAAGAGATTCGATATCGCGCAATGATAATCGGCGTTGATTCGAGGGACGGCATCAACTCAAACGCGGCGCGAGCATTGGCTAATTCGCCTTTTGTGTTATTGGACGGAACATCAAAGAGAGCTATGTTTGATTCTGACACAACTGCCGACTACTATAAGTTGATAACGCGGTTTGACTCGGAGCGTGAAAATTTCTGCATGAAGTTTTTGCGGATGGTCAACTTGGATAGACCTTGCGTTGATATAGTGGCGTTATATGGCGCATACAGCGTCTTGTCGGCTATCGGAAAGTTTGAGACAAAGTCACTAGCCGAAGCTTTAAAAATAGTTGGATTCAAACTAGCAAATTGCGATATGCTTCAAAAAATCTACTCTAATGTAAAATGTGATATTTCGGATTTTTTAGCGGACGACATAAACGCCGCTTTGCAAATCGTTGACTGGGTTATTTCCGTCTCAACCGTTGTTGGCGAAGGAGATGTTTACAGAAGCGTTGTTGGCGATATTTGTTCCGGGTTTACGAATGTTTTGTATAAGAAACGCAGTTCCAAGACTGTACTTGAGGCATGGGGATATATAAAAAGCAGCAAATTCGGTGCTGATGTAGCTGCATACATTACAGACAAGCACACGATAAGCTCAAATCTGGAGATTTCAAATAGTTTCTTGCCATCCGAGGCATTAATATTCACGCAAATTTATTTAGAGAGCGTCAAAATTGCTGACCGACATCAGGAAGATGTGACGAGAGAGGTTGTTCTTACAGGAATAAAATCGTGCTACAAAAACAGCGACAAAGAAACTGCAAAGACAATAATCGGCGTATTTTCAAACCACAAAAGAAACGCTAATTCGCATTTGTTTGACTTGGCAAAATCCAACGCAAAAGATACCCGTTTTGCAAGATTCATTGTCGAGTGTATTCTTGACAGCGATGCTTCGATTATCGCGTCTAATGAAGCTACTTGTGAATTCTGCAAAAAATTGAAGTCATCTAGTTTGAACCCTTGCGTGGTCTTTGTGTCGCAAAGAAGGTTTGAATTGATAAAGTCTTGTGACGAGATTGCTAATATGCTTCAATTGCTCACTTCTGCAGAATGTCTTGCGGAGGATGAATTGAAATGTTTCTTTGAAGAGGCGGATAAAAATATTGAGATACTCGCCAAAAGCGCAAAAAAGCTCACGGATTTCCTGCAATCCTCAAACAGACCGAGAAACGCTATATGCACTAAATCCGCGCATAACTATGCGGTATCGATGCTATACTCCGCCAACATGAACTATTCTTTACTGCCCAAGTTACAGGAACAGGGCTTTGTATCCATTGCCGATTCGACATACGTTAACGCCTTAGTGAAAGGAATAAATCAATCCGCTTCGCTAAAGGGAAAGTGGTATCAGGAAATGCTTACTATGTTCCTTCAAAATCCAAAAACGTATTTTGTTCCGTATTTTTCGGGACTACTGGCAAGTGCGAATAAATATAGTGATAAGTGGTGTGAATTCTTCAAATATGTTGTAGGGTTACCGAAAGGCGAAGAAGCAACTATCGCGTACAGGACGATTATTAGCGGTCTTGTGGCAAGCAAATGCTCGGCAAAAACCGAAACTTTGTTGCTGGATTTATTGAGAGATAAGGCAAGCAAAGCGTATTTAGGCGACGCGCTTGAGTGCGTTCGCAAAATGCAAGAAGAAGCATACGCCAAATCGATTTTAGGTCGTGCAGGCAACATATTGGGCGGCTTATTTAAGCGTGATAAAAATGAGTCAGACAAGTGAAGACTGAAAGCGAGGCTCAGAAATGCCAGTACTAATCCTAATTTTGGCAATACTCTTTATAGTTTATGTAGTCATACCTTTGGCGACAATAGTGTTAATCATTGTGGTATCAATAAGTAGCTTGTACGCGCTTGTCGTGTCGCTAATAAACTATATCAGTGCGACAAAAAGCCACTCTGACCCGTATGCCACTTATACGGATAAAAACCCCAATGCTCCTTCGGGCGTTAAGCGGAACTATTTTTTCGGACCAGGTTATCATCAGGTCCTTGAGATTGTAAAAGAAGCCTACAATATGCAGAATCAGCGACTCCGGAGCTTGTCCGACTGGTTTATTTGCGGCGGCAAAAATGTTGTAATGGATTTTATCCAAGGGTTAAAATATGAGGAATGGTATTTCGCTGTTTGGGCATACATCTTCTTCGGTGTCGCTTATGGGTTATCGTTTACATTTGGCTTTATGTGGATAACTGTTTTTAGCGTTGCGCTGTTGGTTGTTGATTTCACCATGATGTGTGGCTTTTATATCTTTTTTACGACCTTGTGGGGTATCGACAGATTTACCTTGTTCTTAAAATCGATACAAAGCCGTTGCCCTAATTGCAAAAGGACGTCTGTAGTGCCTGTTTTTTCCTGCCCGCAGTGCGGAAGGAAACATGAAAAATTAACGCCGAGTCCTTATGGCGTTTTTAACAGGAAGTGTGCATGCGGCAAAATACTTCCTGTTACGGTATTTAACGGACGGTCAGAACTTGAAGCAGTGTGTCCATTTTGCGCTTCGGAGTTGGCGGCAAGCGATGCGCGTCAATTCGGACTGCAACTGGTGGGAAGCCCAAGCGCGGGGAAGACAACCTTTCTTGCCGCATTTTTGCACATTTATCGCGAATATTTAGATAAAGCAAATTCACTGTCTTACTCGGTCTCGCCCGAAACGGCCTTCACTGATTTGGAAGACTGGTTTCAGAGTGGAATTAGCGTGGCAACAAATGAGACTAACGCTAATATGTACAGCATAGTTCACAAAACGCAAGGCGAAATACCTGTACAATTTACGATATACGATATTGCGGGCGAGGCGTTTACCCTTCGCGGCTTTGAAAATCAACAATTGCAATTCGAATACTGCGAAGGTATTATTGTCGTAATTGACCCGTCGGGAAATCCTGGTGAAGAAAGCATCGCCATCGCGACATTCATAAACGCGTTTAAAGGGGTTAAGGGGTTGTCGGCGAAAAAACTGTCCGATATTCCTGTTGCCGTAATCATTTCAAAAGCGGATTTGTACAAAACTGAAATAGGTCTGCCAAAGATTAAGTTCGCTTATTCCAAAAATAGCGCGCAATATATCGGAGCTGACGGACAAAGTGACATTTATGTTGCGCGTGATGTGATATGCAAAGAATTTTTGAAAAACCACGGCTTTGGTAACGTGATAAACGAAATCGAGGGGACGTTTAATAATATCGGAGTTTTCCCAGTTAGCGCAATGGGACACGGCGCGGATTCTACACGGACGTACACTCCTTGGGGCGTTACAGAACCAGTGTCATGGTTACTTACAACCGCGAAAGCGCCATTCCCGAATATAATAGCGACAGAGTAAGGAGGTTTTTCATTGCTTAAAGCTATTGTGGTTTTATTAGCAGTTGCATTAGGGCTTTTTGTTGTGGGTGTATGCGGAACAATTGTCGCCTTTGTTTGCGGCGTATTGTGGGGTTCTGCGCTAAGCTGGGTGGGGTTTGTTGTTGGGTGCGTTATCGGGATTATAATAACAATTGCGTATGAAGAATTCAGGGATAATTTCTGGTCATATTCTTGTGGTTTAATGGCGGGCGTAATTGTAGGCGGCATTGTTATTGGAATAGCAAGTCTATTCCTCACAGCTGATGACACCACGTCAATCATTATATGCATAGTGGTTTATGCGGTAATCACATTTGCTTTCGCGATAGGTTTCGCAGAAAACAAAAAAGTCGCGGTTGGACTTAGTCTTGGTACACTCATCGGTATCGGTTTGTCGGTTTATATATTATACTTTCACCTTGCGGACGTGTTTAGGCTTGTCACAGCTAATAACATACTTAACATCAATAACTTACAGATTGGGTACTTACGGACTGAATCGTGGATTGAAAATTGGATTATAGCCGCGAGCATTGTCAGTTGTACTATCGTCTTTGGATTACTAAGCGACGGGACATTGAGCCGCGTTTTATCGCGATTTGCAAGTTTGTTGCGTAAATTAGAAACTGTCCGCAGCTTTTCAGCTGTAACCGTACCTATTTATATTGGCGTTTTTGCGTTCTTATTTTTCCACAAATGATTATGTAACTTATTTTTGAAAGGGGATTTTTATGAAGGATTTCGGTTATGTGTTTGCAAGCAAAATGCTCATAGAAGGCAAACGCAAGGTGCGTTTTATGTATCGCGAAAAAGGGAAATCAGGTGACAGTGGTTGGAGGTTTTTCTGCGGAGATGAAAACCAGGATTACGCGGATAACCCCGACAACATAGCTCTTTATGACATACAGACGATTCTTGATATCGACAAGAGTGTCTTGCCGTATTTGCAGTCAGCTATCGGCGCAGCATACGAACGTGGGAATGACAACGGCGCGTTCAAAATGTCCGCGGACTATGACTTTGACGCGGAGGGAATGTAATTATGCCCCTCAACAGACCTTATATCCGAGCCGAAGTGCGTGAGGAAGTCGAGCGTCGCGCGCAAAAAAATGAAGAAGGCAAATTTCTTGATGCCAACACTGGTAAGCCTATTGAAGGCAAGTACGATTTGGGACACAAGGCGGGTAATGAACATTGGCGAGAAGCGGAGAAAGCGGAACAGGAAGGGCTTTCGCAAGAGGAATTTAACGAACGAATGAACGACCCCGATTTGTACCAAATAGAGGACCCGCACGAAAACCGCTCGCATGCCCACGAAATGCCTGAAGAATCCGAGGACGTGGGGCAGGAAATGTAGCTTTATCCTCAGAGGGAGGGCAACATGTCACAACAAAATATATATGTGACCTTGACCGTTTGTTTATTTATTGTGGTAATAACTGTTTGTGCCGGGATAGTTATAGGATTCATAAACGCGATTATAAGCAACAAAAACGCGCGATTACTAGATTCAAAACGCAATCGATTTATCGGTTATTTTATGGGCAGCGGTTACTATCAGTCAATCAAAATATTCGTCGCTTCTCTCAAATCGCTTATCGACAGGAAATGGTTTGGAATTGCGGCTATAGCGCATAAACTCGGGAACATCAGACACACTTCCGCGTTAATAAGGTTTTTCGTATCGTTATTGTACGTGCCGTTAGCATTCCTCGGTACTGTTGAAATGATTCTTCGTGCTGTATTCGGATTTGTCGTTATCGTATCACTTACTCTCGCGCACTTGTTGCTAATCACGGTAGGGTTATTGGCAAGCCTTATCGCGTTGTTTCCTTTGCGGAGGATAGATTTCTCTATACAGAAATCCTTGCATTGTCCCAATTGCCTAACACAATTTCAAGTTCCGGCATATCACTGCCCTTCATGCGGACAAATCCACACCTCTTTAACCTCTGGCCGATTAGGAATCTTGTTCAGTATATGCCAATGCGGAAAATGTTTGCCAGTTCATTCTCTTGTCGGCAGAACGAAACTTGATGCCTATTGCCCTAATTGTGACACATCTCTCGTATCCGGCAATGCTGGGCAATTTTCTATACAGATTATCGGTGGAAGCAGCGCGGGCAAAACCGCCTACTTAGCGGCATTTCAACATAAATACATAGAACTGTTAGCAAAACATGGGGTTCGCGTTAGCACAGAACCTCAGTATGAGTTTGATACGCTGGAAGCTATGTATCAAACTGGCGGCAACATTGATTCGACATCTGG
>BNUF01000033.1 GCA_025997155.1 Clostridia bacterium | reverse complement strand
AACGGATAATCAAAACTTTGAGTACGAAAAACGTCGAGCGGATTTTGACCGTCACGTTTACAGAGGCGGCGGCGGCGGAAATGCGCCAGAGAATCGAGGGCGGACTCAGAAAACAAGGGAACGGCGAACTTATCGAAAAAGTGGAGATTTCAACCATACACTCTTTTTGCGGCAGGATTGTGCGTGAGTACGCGGGTTTTTTGGAGATTGACCCGAATTTCAAAATAGCCGACAGCGCGGAATTAGAGGTTTTGAAACAAGAGATATTAGAGGAAATTTTTGAAAATAAGTACAACTCCGAAAACAGAAGAGAAGTCGCGGATTTTATGGAACTTGTAGATATTTATTCAGGAAAATATACCGATGATAACCTGCGCGGTTTGATTCTTGAAGTTTATGATTTTGCGCGTCAAAGCCCATGGTATCTGAAACGTCTTAACGAGTACGCCGAAATGTTTAACCCCGAAAATCTAAGTGATTTGGATAACACAAAGTGGGTAAAAATCATAGTTAATATGATTAAAATAAACTTAGATGAAGCAATTTCAAGGCTCGGGCAAGCTCTCGTTTTATGTGAGAGGGAGGGCGGACCTTTCAAGTACGCGGACACTATCGAAAATGAGATTGAAGTTATTTCAAATAAGAGGAACAGCTTAGGCGATAGTTTTGCCGGCATGTATGACGTGTTTGAAAACGTCGGGGATATCTTCAAGAGGTTGCCGTCCTACACGAAAAAAGACGAGTTGCCCGATGAGGATTTGAAAGAACGGGTGAAAGACTTGCGGGATAAATGCAAAAAGATATTGAAAGAAGATATCAAAGGCACTTATTTTTCAAAGTCCCCGAACACCCATTTAGCGCATATCGCTGTTTTTTATCCTATAATAAAAAACCTGATTTCCGTGATTAACGAGTTTGACAAACTTTACAGAGAAGAAAAAAATGACCGAAACATACTTGATTTCAGCGACCTTGAACAGCTTATGTTAAAAGTGTTGTACACAGAGGATTCAAGCTTTGAAAATCCTGTTTTAAGCGAAAACGCATACGCGCTTAAATCAAGGTTTTATGAAATTTTAACCGACGAATATCAGGATACAAATTATATTCAGGAGTTCATACTTAACGCGGCGGCGCAGAACGGGCGGTTTATGGTGGGCGACGTTAAGCAGAGTATCTACAAATTCAGACAGGCGAAACCCGAAATCTTTATCAAAAAATATAACGAATTTTCAAACTACAAAGATGATATCCTTAGGACAAACACAAAGATAAATCTTGACGAAAATTTTAGAAGCCGCAAAAACATACTCGACAGCGTAAACTTTATCTTTTCGCAAATAATGACGAAAGATACAGGAGATATTGATTACGACGACGCGCAAGCCTTGCATTATGGGGGTTTGCGAGCGGAGGAAGTTAAAATCGACGACAAAGTTGAATTGCATATTATAGAGAACAAAGAGATAACGGACGAGTTTGAAGAGGAACCGGAAGACGAAAATTTAACGGCGATACAGGCGGAGGCGCGGTTTGTCGCGGGCAAAATCAAAGAGTACGCGGGCGGCGGGTTTGCCGTTTTTGATAAACATACGGGAGAATACAGAAACGCGGAATACGGGGATATCGTTGTACTAGTTCCGTCCGTTGACCGAGTCGCGAGTACCTACGAACGCGAGTTCAGAGAACAGGGCATAACAAAGTTCCATACAATATCAAGAGGCGGGTATTTCAAAACTATAGAAGTGCTTACGGTGTTGAGTTTTTTGCAAATTATCGATAACCCTAAGCAGGATATTCATTTTGTGACGATACTTAACTCCCCGATTTATGATTTCACTTGCGACGAGCTTGTGCGAATCAGGTATATGAACAAAGGTATTAGTTTTTACGATTGCGTAAAAGAATATATCAAAAATAACACAGACCCTTTGTCGGCGCGGCTTGCGGAGTTTCTTAACGAACTTGATTACCTCCGCGGCTTGACGCTTACAACGCCCGTAAGCGAACTTATCTTAGCTCTTTATGAACGCACGCATTATTTTGAATACGCGGGAGCTATGCGAAACGGTGAAATCAGACAAGCCAATCTTAACGCGCTTTTGCGGAAGGCGGAAAGTTACGAAACTACACGGTTTACGGGACTTTTTCAGTTTTTGAAATACATAGAGAAAGTTCAGGATAAAAGCGATATGTCGGAGGCGAAACTTGTCTCCGAAAACGTCGTCAGGCTGATGACGATTCATTCCAGCAAGGGGCTTGAATTTCCGATAGTTTTCGTGTCGTGCGGACGCGGCTTTAATAACAGGGATTCGGGGAAAAAGCTGTTGACTGATATGGATTTGGGGTTCGCGAGCGTTTACATTGATTTGCAAAAACGAATTAAGTACAACACTCTGCCGCGTATCGCGCTGAAACAAAAATCTAAACAGGAAGATTTTGAAGAGCGTCTGCGGGTGCTTTATGTGGCGTTTACAAGAGCGCGGGATAAACTGGTGTTATTCGGCGCGGTTAAGGATTTGGGGAAGAAAAAAGAGGAATGGGGCGCGTTTTTATCAAGGCGGGAAGTGTCTTTGCCGAAATATTATATGCTCCGCGCAGGGAGTTTTTTAGACTTTGTGTGTCCCGCGTTTTTGAGACATAGTAATCAAAGTTTGCCCTACGCGAGCTGTGATATTCAAATGTTTGAAAACTTTGATATAAGTTCAAATAATCAAAGGGTTGAAATTTCCGAAACCGCTGAAACGGCGGCGGAAACTGTTTTGTCCGACGAGGTGAGAGACAGGGTAGCCGAACTTCTTAACTGGGAATACCCGTATAGAGTATCGGAGGAGCTGCCTTCAAAGGTGTCAATGTCCGAAATCAAGAGGTTGTATTACCTTGAAAAATACGGAAACGACAGCGATATTATATATAAAAACGACGATATGGAGTTAAAGAAACCCGCGTTTGTAAGCAACAAGAGGGTGTCGGCGGTGAACATAGGAACGGCTATTCATACTTGTATGGAACATCTTGATTTCACCTCCGCCATAAACGCCGCGACTGTGAGGGAACTCATTGAGAATCTTGTTGAAAAGAACTTGATAAGCCGCGAATACGCGGGCAAGATACGAGAGGAGAAGATAGCTGCGTTCGCTGAATCAGACATTTTCAAACGTATTCAAAAGAGTAAGAACGTGCGGCGGGAAATGCCCTTCGTAATAGCACTCAAGCCTTATGAGATATACAAGAACGAGGAGTACAAAGACTCAAGCGAGAGCATACTTTCACACGGGATTATCGACTTGTTTTTTGAAGAAGACGACGGGCTTGTGCTGATTGACTACAAGTCCGATTATATCTCAAAAGAAGACGCCGCGAACAACTTTGAAAACATTGCAAAAAGGTACAAGCCTCAGCTGATGATTTATCAGAAAGCTCTTGCTGGCGCGTATTCCAAGCCTGTGAAAGAAACTTATTTATATTTGATTTCGGCGGAAAAATTTATTGCGATTTGATGAAAAGGTGATGACTTATCGAACTTGTAAAAACGGTAGAACTTGCGGAGATTCAAAGTACGGCGAATATGTACAGACACGCCAGCGGCGCGGAACTTATTCATATCAGTAACGCCGATAAAAACAGGGTTTTCGGCATAACGTTCCGAACTTTGCCCTTTGACAACACGGGTGTTTTTCATATTTTGGAACACAGCGTTTTGTGCGGGTCGCGGAAGTATCCGCTGAAAGACCCATTTTTTGAATTGCATAAGGGGACGCTTTACTCTTACCTCAACGCGATGACGTTTAACGACAAGACAATGTACCCTGTCGCGGGGACGAACGAGAAAGACTTTTTCAAAATGGCGGACGTGTACGCGGACGCTGTTTTTAACCCTCTGCTGCTCCAAAAAAAGGAGATAATGTTGCAGGAGGGCTGGCGGCACGAAATCGGCGCAGAGGGGCAAATAAGCGGTTACGGAGGCATTGTGTACAACGAAATGCGCGGGAGTTTCGCGGAGGCGGACGAATACCTTCGTTTCAGGGTCTATGAGAAACTGCTTGACGGCACGCCGTATATGTACGATTCCGGCGGCGTTCCCGAGCATATCCCGACGCTTACGTTTGAAAACCTATGCGCCGCGCACCGAAATTGTTACACTCCGCAAAACGCGCATATCTATCTTTACGGAGATATCCTGATTGAAAAGTACATCGAATATATAGAAAACAACTATCTGAATAAGGCGGCGAACGGCGAAAAACAAGGCTTTGCGGCTGATTATTCAAAACCGAAAAATCTTGATAACTTCACCGTGAAGTTGAATTCAAAAATTGATTACGGCTGTATCGGCATCTTCATCGACGCGGAAAATTCGCCGAAACTTATACTCGGGTTCTCCGTTCTTTGCCTGTATCTTTTCAGGTTGGCGGCGTCCCCCGTGAAGATACTTGTACAAGAGGAAAAACTATGCGCGGATTTGGTTGATTACTTTGATTTCCATATGCAAAAGAGTGTGCTTACGCTTAACTTGAAAGAGTGTTCCGACGCTGCCAGGGCTAAGGAAAAGATATTCTCTTTGCTTGAAAAAATCGCGAAAAACGGGCTTGATAAAAACTTGCTTTCCGCCGCTTTGAATATGACTGAATTTCAAATCAAAGAAAAAGATTACGGGCAAAGACCTGTCGGGTTGCAGTATCTTATAAACATTTCGACCCAGTGGATATACGGCAAAGACCCGTTCTCCGCACTTTCCCCGCAGGCGTTGTTAGAAGAAATCAAAAACACGGACGGCTTTTTTGAGGAACTTATTCAAACGCATTTTATACAGAACAGGAACATAATAACCGCGCAGGCAGTCGGCGAAAAAATCAGCGAAGAACCTTTGAACTTTGATAAAGCGGATATTGACGGCGCGTTTTCGGACAAGAAGATTCTTGACGACTTCCACGACACCCCAGACGGGGAAACCGCCGTTTTGTCGATTCCCGTTTTGAATATATCGGACATAAGCAAGAACGCCGCGCAAATACCTTTTGAAAAAGAAGATAACTTTACAAAATCAAACCTTCAAACGGACGGTATAAGTTATTTGCAGTTTATCTTCGATATATCTTTAGATGCCGATTTGCTTAGGGATACAGGAGTTCTTTCGTATCTTTTAGGTAAACTCTCGACGAAAAATTATAGGTTTGACGAACTTAACCACGCCGTTACCGCGAACTTGGGGAGTTTGACTTTTTCACAGCATCGTTTTATCTCCATAAAGGACGGAGAGTTTAAGCCGCGGTATATAATCAAAGCAAGCGTACTTGACGGCAAACTTGAAAAGGCGTTTGAACTCGCGGGGGAAATTATATTCAACACTCTGTTTTCAGATGAAAAACGGTTACTTGATTTGTTGGGCGAATACGCGGCGAAAATGCACACGCACATTATAAACAGCGGGCATCTTCTGGCGGTGACACGCGCCTCGGCGGCACTCTCGCGTGAGGGAATATTTGACGAGATATGTTCGGGCGTGAGTTTCTATAATTATGTGCGGAGTTATACAAAAGATAATATCAATACCATCCGAGACCGTTTGAAGCGGCTATGCAAGATGATTTTCCGCAAAAGCGGCTTTTCGTTTCACGTAACTGGAAACGGCGCGGACGTCTCAAAACACGCCGCGAACTTTTATGATAATCTGTACGAAGAGGACGCGCTAAGCAGAGATTTGAACGCGTCCTACGGCGCGAAATCGGCGTTCGTTTTGGGTACGAACGTGTTTCATAACGCGCTTGTTCTTAAATATGACCGAAAATATAACGCAATGTGGGACGTTCTCGCGGGAGTCGTAAACTCCGACTATCTTTGCCAAAATATACGCGTAAACGGCGGCGCGTATGGATACGGCTGCAACTTTTTACGCACGGGATACGCGTATTTTTACTCGTACCGCGACCCGAATCTCGAGCGAACTTTTGATGTATTCAAAGAAACATATAAGTTCGCGCGCGGTTTGAAACTGTCCGAACGCGAGCTGCGCCAGCAGATAATCGGAGCGGTGCGAAGTCTTGACCGCCCGCAGCACGCGGAAAAACTGGGGAACATAGCTCTTAACAGATTCCTAAGCGACATATCGGAGGAAGATGTTCAAAGAGAAAGAGAGCAGATACTTGGCGCGAGCCTTGATAAACTGATTACGTTCGCGGATATGTTAGAACCGAAAGAGTACGCCGTTTCCACCTTCGGAGGGACGCTTGAGACTGTCAAAGACGCGTATGAAGATATATTTGAATTATAACGTGCGTTTTAGAGCGTGTATATGTTCCGCGGAATATTTGGAGCATATACACGCCTCCTGACTAAGAGACGCGCCGTATTCCCGCGCAAGCACCCGTTCGAGCGCAATGTAGGCGAAATCGCGCCGCGCCGCGTCCGTCACGAGATAACGTCTCTTTGATAAATCCTGTGTTTGCAAGTAGGGCAGCGGCGACGAACGGAAAATTTGGGACGCGGTTTTGTAGGTGTTGTTGCCGTATTCAATCGGTATGTTGAACGTCGAATCAGAAGTTTTTGGGACAAACGCGTTCACGAACGCAAAAAAAGCGTCGTCCGCCTTTGCGAAAAGCGACTTGTATTCGGCGTTTATTTTACTTAAAAATTCGTCTGACAGAGAGTCGATAAACGCGGCGTAATCGGCGACTTCCACCGTTTCATATGAAAATATCGCCACTCTTTTGTACAGATTTCTGTTTTGAATATCTTTGAATATCTTTGCTGTCTTTTCAAAAGGTTTGAGGTTTTGAGAGTTGAAAAAGTCGTCTGTCATCTCCAGAATCTCGTCAAACTTTAAGTCTTTATCTTTAAAAAATTCAGCAAGAGCGTTTTGAAACATAATTTTCGCGGTGATAACTTTTTGGTGCATATAGACTGTTTCATACATAATCGAACGCGCCATGACAATTTGCCAAAAAATGCGCTGGGCGGAGAACTTTAACGCCATAATAAGTTTGATTGAATTTTCGGTATCGTATAGCATATCGGTGTTTTGCCAGATAGGCGGCGGGGTGAAGTCGGTTATTTCAACTGTTTCAAGTTTTTGAATAAGGCGTGAAATGTCAACGGATATGGGGATTCCAGTCGCCAGAGAGTCGCGGAAAAGATAGTCGAGTTTGTCCGCGTCGACCGAACCGTTCAAGATACTTGAATACGGGAGCATATTTTTGTCGCAAGCAACTCCGATGATGAAACACGAGATGTACTCGACAAGTTTGTCCGCCGAACAGTTGTAGAACTCCGTTCCGCTTTGCGCGGACAAATGTTTCAGCGTTTCAAAAAGTGTACGCACGGCTTTTGACTGCACAATCATAACGCTTATAATTTCGTGGAACGCGGCTTTTGCGGACGTACTCTTGTTGAAAAAGTCAATCGTTTTTTGAACTTCGCCAGAACGCGGAAAACTTTTGTATGTAAAAAAACTTTCGGAGACGTGGCTGAAAAACATATGTCCCGTGTCGTGGAAAATCGCCGCCATACGCAAAATCTTCGGGAAATCTATGTTCGTGTCACATCGTTCATACAGTCGGGATTTGATTACGCCTGACATTTGAGAGGTCACGGCAAGAACGCCTATGGTGTGGGCGAATCTTGAAAAATCGGCGCAGGAATACACCATGTCGGCGAACCCCAGCTGTTTGATTCGCCGCAGTCTTTGAACGACAGGGCTATCTATGACGCACACCTCAAGCCCGCTCAGAGCTATATGTCCCCAAACGGGGTCGGCGATATCGGTTTTCGCGGACAAAAAGTTATCCGGACGCGACTTTCGGTTCAAGTTTTTGGTATACTCGCAGAGGTAATTTTCGGTGAAATCAGAGACTTCGCCGAAAATCACCGCACACTCTTTTTGCCGTAAAATCTCTGAAATTGTCATACGCGTCTAATCCTCGCCCCTAGTTTCATAAATTTGTCCTCAATTCGGCAGTACCCTCGGTCGATATGACGAACCCCCGATATTTCCGTTTGTCCGTCCGCCGCAAGAGCGTTTAGTATCAACGCCGCGCCCGCCCGCAAGTCTGTCGCCCGCACAGGCGCGCCCGTAAGAGCTTGCACTCCGTCAATGATTGCCGTGCGGCTGTCGATTTTGATTTGCGCCCCCATTCGCTTGAACTCGCTCACGTGGAGGAATCGGTTTTCAAACACCGTTTCCGTGACGACGCTGTTGCCCTGTGCCGACGCCAAAAGGCTCATAAAAGGAGCTTGGAGGTCGGTCGGAAACCCGGGGTACGGCAGGGTTTTTATGTCAACGCCGTTAAGCGGGTTTTCGCCGATTACGCGGATTCCGTCCTGTTCTTCGTGTATCAAAACTCCCGTTTCTTTTAGTTTTGCCGTAATCGGCTTGAGGTGGTCGGGGACTATGTTTTGGAGCAGGATATTCCCGCGTGTGACGGCGGCGGCAATCATAAACGTCCCCGCCTCGATTCGGTCGGGGATTATCGTGTGGTCACAGCCATGGAGATAGGGAACGCCCTTGATTTTGATTGCGTCCGTCCCCGCGCCGCGCACGTTCGCCCCGCACGAGTTGAGAAAATTCGCCAAGTCGACGATTTCGGGTTCTTCGGCGCAGTTTTCGATAATCGTCGTGCCGTCCGCCGTCGCCGCCGCAATCATAATGTTTTCGGTCGCTCCGACGCTTGGAAAATCAAGGTAAATCCGCGCCCCCGAAAGCCCGTTTTTCGCGCAGGCGTATACGCAACCGTGGGAACAGTCAATCACCGCACCCATAGCGGCAAAGCCCTTCAGGTGCAGGTCAATCGGTCGCGTCCCAATCGTGCAGCCGCCAGGCAAAGGAATTTTGCACTCGCAAAAACGCGCCAGCAACGCCCCCATTACAAGGAAAGATGCGCGTATTTGTCCGATTAAATCACAGTCAATCAGCGCGTTTTGCGCGGTTTTTTCGGCGCATATGCGCAGAGTGTTGTCGTCATACGAACATTCGGTATTGAGCTGCCGAAGTACCGTCTCAAGCACGTAAACGTCGCTTAATTGCGGAACGTCGCGGATAACGCAAGTTTCACGCGTCAAAAGAGCCGCCGCCATTATCGGAAGCACGGAATTTTTTGAACCGCTGATTTTGACTTCTCCGCGCAGGGGATTGCTTTTTTGTATGATGAATTTGTCGTCGCTCACGAATGACCCCTCTTTAGTGGTAGTATTTATATACATTTTTACCAATAAAGAGGAAGTATAATCACAGATAACCCTGAACTTTCAGCAACTCGGCGGTAAGCACCGCGCCGCCCGCCGCCCCGCGTATCGTGTTGTGCGAAAGGCAAGCGAACTTGTAGTCAAAAATGTTGTCCTCGCGCAAGCGCCCGATTGAAATACCCATACCGTTTCCAATATTTGCGTCCAGCAACGGCTGCGGGCGGTTGTCCTTATCAAGGTATGTCAAAAATTTTTTCGGAGCGGAGGGTAATTTATATTTATATATCTCGGGCACATAACTTTCCCATATATTTATAATTTTTCCTTTGGTTATCTTGTTGTTAAAAGTCACGGAAACAGCCGCCGTATGCCCCTCTTGCACGGGTACGCGGTAGCACTGGGCGGAAATAGCAATGTCCTTTGCGGAGACTATCGCCTCTCCCGTTAGCGTCCCCCATACTTTGAGCGGCTCACTCTCGCTTTTTTCCTCCTCTCCCCCGATAAAAGGTACTACATTGCCCAAAATTTCGGGCGTGTCGGCAAGGACTTTTCCCGCTCCCGAAATCGCCTGATACGTGCAGACGCTGATTTTATCTATACCATAAGAACGCAAAGGCGTGAGTGCGGGTACGTAACTTTGAATAGAACAGTTAGGCTTTGCCGCGATAAATCCGCGCTTTGTTCCCCAGTTTTTGCGCTGTACCTCAATAATCTTGCTGTGTTCGGGGTTAATTTCAGGGATTATAATCGGCACGTCTTCACGTTCACGAAACGCCGAATTGTTTGACACAACAGGGACTTCAAGTTTTGCGATTTTTTCTTCAAGGACGCGGATTTCGCCCTTTCTCATATTCACGGCGCAAAAAACAAAGTCCAAGCCGTCACAAAATTCGGCGGTTTCGGCTATGTCATAAACTGGCATATTTTTCACATATTCAGGAATCGGCAACTCCAATTTGAAACGATTACGCACAC
This sequence comes from Clostridia bacterium, assembly GCA_025997155.1. Classification (GTDB taxonomy): domain Bacteria; phylum Bacillota; class Clostridia; order Lachnospirales; family WQUN01; genus BNUF01. The sequence continues at coordinate 10,407 of BNUF01000033.1, read as the reverse complement.
TCTCTTCGTATGTTTTCCCCGCGGAGTTTGCGGAAGCCGCAAGTTTAGCCACGCTAAACCACGGGTGGTTCTCGAGCAGGGTAACGAATCTCTGCCCGACATAGCCCGTAGCTCCGATGATACCGACGTTCAACTTTGATTCCGACACTTTAAACCCTCCTCATTGTACGATAATCTTAACAAATTCCGCCGATACTGTCAATTACTTTGGATAAATTCGGTGAACACGGTGTTTGAAACGTCCACGCCGTAATCCGTCAGGCGTATTACACCGCCCTCTTTGTGTATCAACCTATGTTTTAACAAATTGTCAAAAACGCCGCCGTATATGGATTCGGCGGAAACTCCGAACTCGTCATAAAAATCATGAAGCGACACGCCGCGAATCAGCCGCAGCCCAAGGAAAAAGAATTCAGCCATCGCGTCGGTTCTTGTGATTTCCGTCGTCTCCGCAATCTTGTTTTCTTCCGAAAGGTACGTCTCTAGCTCCGTCACGTTCGAATACCGCACCGACTTCTCTTTGTCAAAAGAATGTGCTCCAAGCCCGACACCTATATAACTTTTGCGCGTCCAGTACGCGGTATTATGCCGCGAGTATTTACCGTTTTTGGCAAAATTTGAGATTTCATACCATTCGTATCCCGCGTTTTGCAGCTCTTCTTTTATATAGGCGTATTTCGCTCTGTCAACCTCGTCAGAGACCGCCGTAAGCCCCTCAAAGTTAGTCCCGTTTTCAATGCTTAAAGAATACGCCGATATGTGACTCGGAGATATATTTATAAGCCTGTGAATGTCGTCCTTCTCTTTTTCGGCGAAAGGCACGGCTGAAATCAAGTCGACGTTGATATTGTTAAAACCCGCGTCCTGCGCCGCGTTGTACGTGTCCCAAAAATCGGCGTATGTATGAGTGCGTCCGAGTTTTTTAAGCACCCCGTCATTCGTCGATTGCATACCGAAACTTATCCGATTCACTCCCGCGTCCTCAAGTTTATACAGATAGTGCTTATCCACCGTCTTGGGGTTCGCCTCAATCGTAAACTCCGTGTTTTTATCCGTGTACGGACGCAGCGCGTCAATCACCCTGAGTATCTGGAGCAACGACAAAGCCGTGGGCGTTCCCCCGCCAAGGTATACCGTGTCGGCTTTTCCCTCCGCTTTTGCGCGGATTTCCTCAATAAGCGCCTTTGTGTATTTTTCTTTCACCTCAGCGTCCGCGTCGCCGATTGACAAAAAGTTGCAATAATTGCACCTGGACGCGCAAAACGGAATGTGTACGTATATCCCTGTATTTTTCATATTTTTCCTCTTTTCATCTTATGATATATTATATCAAAAATTCCCACAAACACGAGCGATATTATTATCCCGAGTTCGTTCAGTATTGTGTCGTCAACATCAACGACAAACCGATACGTATTCATTCGGCTATCGATAATGTATTGAATAGGCTCAATCGTTGCGGTAAGGAGTATCGAAACAGCCGCCACCGCGAAAAACGGCATTTTACGAAAAGTGGCATAAAGAAGAGGCGGCAGCGGCAGCATAATCGCGACATTTCCCAAAAGCTGCAGGAGTATATTTGAACTATGTCTAAGGTTATAAAAGTACAAGTATCTGTTTATAGTTTCAAACGGTACAAACTGATACTTGTTGTAAATAAAATCCCGCGACTCGTGCAGAAACGGACTGAACAGCAACACAAATACGGCGGTTATGTAGGCTATGTCAAGGAACGGTACAATTTTTTTCTTCATATCATAACCTCATAAAGTAATTATTTTCTTGTAATCGCAAGTGTTCAGCGCGTCGCGGACGAGCGAAAGTATTTCTAAATCTGTGTACAAATTGGCAATTTTCATCTCGGGCAAGCCGTGCTGTCTTGTTCCGAAAAAGTCGCCCGCCCCGCGCAGACGCAAGTCGAGTTCCGCGAGTTCAAACCCGTCGTTAGTCTCCGTCATAGCGTTCATACGTTTTTTCGCTCCCTTTTTGTTCGAGATTAGGACGCAATACGACTTGTCCGCCCCCCGCCCGACACGCCCGCGCAGCTGGTGCAGCTGCGAGAGCCCGAATCGCTCGGCGTTTTCAATCACCATAAGCGTGGCGTTCGGAACGTTCACCCCCACCTCCACAACAGTCGTCGCAACTAATATATCAATTTCCCTCACAGAAAATTGTCGCATTATGTCATCTTTGTCTTGTTCGCTCATTTTTCCGTGCAACGCGGCGACTTTCGCTTTCGGCAGGCAGAATCCAAGCATATCCGCGTAACTCAAAACCGACATAATCTCGTCGTCCTCGTTTTCCTCTATCCTCGGGCAGATAAAATATACCTGTTTCCCTTTGTCCACCTCTTTTTGCGCGAAAGCTATAATCCGTTCGCGGTATTTGTCGTTCACCGCGAAAGTATCTATTTTTTGCCGCCCTTTTGGCATTGTTTTTATGCTCGAAATATCCAAGTCGCCGTACAGAATCAGCGCGAGACTTCGCGGAATCGGCGTCGCACTCATCACGAGAATATGGGGAAAAGTGGGGGTTTCGGCAAGTTCTCCCTTTGCACCCAGTTTTTTGCGTTGGTTCACGCCAAACCTGTGCTGTTCGTCCGTTATCACAAGCCCCAGATTATTAAACACAACGGTATCAGTAATCGCCGCGTGTGTGGCGACGACCATTCGCGCCGTCCCGTCCTGTATTTGTTCCCGCGCAAGGCGTTTTTCCTTTTGTTTAAGCGAACCCGTGAGCAGTACGGTTTTTATCCCCAGAGTATCAAAGTGTGTCCCGAATGTCGCCAGATGCTGTTTCGCCAAAACCTCCGTCGGAGCCATTATCACGGCTTGCGCTCCGTTTTTTACGCAAATGTAACTCGCTATTATAGCTACGGCGGTTTTTCCGCAACCCACGTCCCCTTGCAGCAACCGATTCGCGCCGTACCCGCTCGCGAAATCGGAGGTTATATCGGAAAGCGCCTGAACCTGCCCTTCCGTGAGTGTGTACGGCAACCCGACCTCCGAATAAGAAACGTCCTCAAACCTAAGGGACAGGCGGTTTTTGTTCTCCTCCCGCACCCGCGCCAACTTTGTTTGCGTGCCTAACAACTCCTCAAATACAAGCCGCCGCCTTGCCTCAAGAAACAATTCGTCACTTTCGGGGAAATGTATGTTCTTTACGGCAGTCGCCTTGTCGCACAATCCGTACTTTTTCAGCACGGAAACGTCTATATTTTCCGAAATTTCCAAGGAAACAGAGGAAACAGCCGCGTACATTATCCCGCGAAACACCTTTGCGGACATACCTTTCGGCAATCTATACAGCGGGACGATTTTCGGAAGACCGCTGTCGGCGGGGAAATAATCCGTTGGGAAAATTTGTAAAACTCCGTACTCGTACAAAACTTTTCCGACAAAAGTATATAATATGTTTTTCTTAATGTTGTTTTTTATATATGACTGATTGTACCAAACCGCCGTGATTTCGCCGCTTTTGTCCGCAAGCCGCGCCTTCGTCACAAGAATTTCGCCCTTTTTAGAAGTTTCGGGGGTGGAAATCACCTTTGCCTGTATGATATTCGTTTCGCCCCGCGCCGTGTCTCTTATCTCGGTAGTCTTCGACCTGTCCTCATAGCTTCTCGGGTAATATGACGTTAAGTCCGCAACGGTATGTATTCCCATTTTTTGCAGAAGTTCAAAGCGTTTCCCGCCAATATTGCGCAAATTTTTCACACTATCGCAAAGTTTAACCACGGCGTTCACTCCTCTTATGATATTATACTTCTTGATAAAATACAAAACAAGAGCTATAATGTAAAAAAGAGAGGGAACGAAAATGTCGGAATACACGGAGATTTTACGAAAAGTGTACACGCTCAGGCTTAGGAAGTATCTCAACGAACTTCCCGATTTTTGTGACGAGTTTTTTCGCGGAATACAAAGCAGAACGACTATTCGTACACGGATAAATTACGCCTATGATTTGGAGCTGTTTTTTGGGTTTATAACCTCCCTTGAGTCCGAATGTTCCCTCGCGGGCAAAGACAAAGAGCGTCTGACAATAGAGGACTTTAAGGCAATCACCGTTGACGACCTCGAGGAATTTATCGATTATTTGTCCTTTTACACAAAACAGTACACAAAATACCCCGACGATATCGAAGTGAATTATTATCTGGAGCACCAGAACGCGGAAAGCGCAAAGGCGCGGAAGATATGTACTATAAACGCCATTTTCAGTTATTTCATAAAAAAACGAAAAATCGAGGTGAATCCCGCGTCCTTTGTGGAACGCCCCAAAATACGTAAAAAAAATATTACGCGGCTTGAGGCGGACGAGGTGGCGCGGCTTTTGGACGAAGTGGAGAGCGGCGGCGAGCTGAACCAATGGCAAAAAAATTATCACGAAAAGACGAAAGTCCGCGACTTGGCGATAATAACGCTGATGCTTGGCACGGGTATGCGCCTTTCCGAATGTATCGGAATAGACATAAGCCATATTGATTTCCAGCTAATGGGAGTTAAAGTGACGCGAAAAGGCGGAAACGAAAGCATTTTGTATTTCGGCGACGAGGTGATGGACGCGCTGGAATTGTACCTCGAGGAAAGGCGGCTTATAACCCCTCTTGCGGGACACGAGAACGCGCTGTTTTTGTCGCTCCAAAAGCGGAGAATAACCGACCGCGCCGTGCAGAATCTTGTGAAAAAATACGCAAGACTTATCACGGGAGCTAAAAACATTTCGCCCCACAAATTGCGTTCGACTTTCGGCACGACGCTTTATCGGGAAACGGGGGACATATACCTTGTGGCGGAAGTTTTGGGACACGCGGACGTGAACACGACAAAGAAACATTACGCCGCGATTGACGAGGAACACAAACTCAAGGCGACAAAATACATCAAACTGCGCGGCGAGTAATTCGCCAGCTTCCTCCCCCCATTGTTAGGAATATATGAGAGTTTGTCTATTTCCGCGCCAAACTCTGACATAAATTTAGACAGTTTTGCCGTATTGGAAGAGGTAATTGTTCCATTAGTGCTAAACCAATTGTCAAGAAAATTTAATATATCAGCCATTTTTCACAAATCCTCTCGAAAACATGGAGTAGCAATTTTGACAAATTCTACGGAGATAATATTTCTATTTCTTCTTCTTTCGTATGTATCAAAAGCATCTTTTACTGTTTCAACTAATAATTTACTTTCAATATTCAAAGCTCTCGGTACTGCAATTTGATCTATATTCCAAATAGATTTTATTCCAATTGTATTATTTCCAGTAGCACTATTGAATGTCTCGATTTTTATTGGAAAACCTTTCCAAATCAATCGCCAAAAATCAGGCGGGAATTCCTTGTTAAAAGCGTAACCTTGCCCACCCAAGCAGATAAGAAATATTTCGTTTTCTCTGTCCGATATCCAATTTTCTGGAATATCTGCAGGATTTTTAGTTCCTATCGGTTGGATAAAATTGAACGAGGCGATAAAAGCCTTGTCTTGTTCATTCAATTCTTCGTTCACAAATGCCATAGAAAATCCTCCTTTTTTACTCATGTATTCGATATGAAAAAATATCCAATTTTCGCTTCAGACGCATTTTCAACAATTCTCCACATAGGTACTGTACCTTTTTCCCCACCATACAAAATAAGGTTCGTCCCACCATTATTGGGCACATAGGAGAGGCTGTCTATTGCTGTACCAAACAGCCATTTTTTATATATCCTTTCGAAAATTAGGAGCAGTGATTTCGACAAATTCTATGGAGATAATATTTTTATTTCTTGCTCTTTCATATGTTTCAAAAGCATCTTTTATTGTTTTGAGTAACAACTTACCATCTACAACATTTAAAGCTAATGGAGCTGTAATTCGGGATATGTTCCAAAAAATTTTTTTTCCAATCGTCCAATCTCCAATACCTTTGTCAAATGTTTCTATTTCTATTGGTAGTCCTTTCCAAATCAAACGCCAAAAAGTAGGTGGGAATTCCTTGTCAAATCTGTGACCTTGTCCGCCCAAGCAGATAAGAAATATTTCGTTTCCTCTGTCTGAAACCCAAGTTTCTGGAATATCTACAGGTTTTTTAGTTCCTATTGGTCGCAAAAAATTGAACGAGGCGATAAAAGCCTTGTCTTGTTCATTCAATTCTTCGTTCACAAATGCCATAGAAATTCTCCTTTTTGCACCTATATACGCATAGCCACCATAACCAAGTACCGCCCTAAACTTGACCCACAAATATATCGCCATAAATTACCAATACCCTTGAAGGCTTTTATAATAATCATATATCTCTTGAGGTGTCATATTCACCTTACAATCTCCCTTCCAAATGTTCAATCACCCATTCAAGCATTTCCTTAAAATCATTGAGTTCTGTTTGTTCTCCCTCAAAGTAGCGTACAATCTTCCCTGTACTTTTAGAGAAACAAAGATCCTCTCCATCCCCTATTAATGCACCAATAAGAACAAAGTCAGTTGGCAAAATATTAAGATTTACTTTTATTTCTTTCACCCCAAGAAACTGCGCCAATTGATTTAGTATTTGTGATCCGTTAGAAAAACGCAACCATTCCTTATATGACTCTGGGATAGTTAAACCATTTTCACGCTCCCAATCTAATATTTCGTTTTCATCAACAGGAGGATTAAACCATGAGTTACCATCACCATAATCTTTCTCAAGTTCCTTGCAAAGATTTTTAATCTCGTCAAATTCTTTTTGAAATCTATTGTTTTTATTTTCCATAAAGAACCCATCTCCAATTTTTCAGTTCTATAATAAAATCCTTGTTTTACTTGTTCGGGTCTTTGTTCACAAATGGCATTAAAAGTCAAATAATGCTTTATTTTGTAAATTTTTTCCTGATATACAAGGGGAAACCGAAAGAACACAAAAAAACGATTAGGACGCGGAGAATAAAGCGTTGTGTAATGTCAAAAATTCCCAAATGGTAAAACCCATAATCGGCGCAGTATATGAAAAACGGGTGTATAAGGTAGACGTAGTACGCCACGCCGCTTGCTTCGGAGAAATCCGCCTTGATTTTGAGACACAGCAGATACACCAGAAGCACCGACGAAAGGCAAAAGAAAAGGTTGACGACTTCCAGACGGCACACTTGCAAAAGAACGCCCACGCACAGCCAAAACAGCGCAAGCCGCCATTTGTACCTGTTCAGAAGTTCTATAAACCTGTCATAATTTTTCGCGGCGTATGCTCCCATTATAAAAAAGCAAAGGTAAAATATAAAAATTCTGTCGGCGTACTTTAGGTTTTGCAAGGCGGGGACTTTGAGTATTGCCGTGACGGCGATTGAGGAAACGACTCCGATTTTCGCGGGGCATTTGTTTACAAATTTAGCAAACAAAGGGAAAAATACATAGAACTGCATTATCAAAACGACAAAGTACAGATGAGCGCATACAGAACCTGTAAAAATCTGGAACAGGTACTCCCGCAAATTCCCCTCGGTAAAACCGCGAACGACAAAATACAAGTAGTACAAACTCGACACAATCAAATACGGCACATAAATTGTCACAAACCGTTTGTGTATGAATTTTTTATACGGGCGTTCGCGGTAGTTTATGAACAGTTTGAATCCGCTCAAAAACACAAACCCCGTCACGGCGAATGCGAAAAATCTCTGGAGCAAAAACGCGTTCTCGTTGCCCTGCGTGACAAGCTCCGACAACAAATGTATGATTATGACGCAAACCGCGAAAATAATGTTACACGTGTTTACTTCCTTTTTCATACGCGGGAACGCCCCGAGATATCCCGCCCCGACGGTTTCTGATACGCACTCAAACCAAACGCGCCGACAACCGAATACAGATGCTCGAAAATATCCGATTGAATACTCTCGTACATCTCTGTCGCAATACTGTTCGTAAAGGCGTACACCTGAAGAGGTATGCCCAATTCCCCGCCCTCGAGCTGCCGCACAATCGCAAACTGCTCCTTGTGTATGCCGCGGTGATTCTTAAGGTATTCACACGCGTACACGCGAAACGCCCCGATATTTGTCGAAATCTCCTTGCCCCGAAGATACCTTCCGAAGGTTTCGCTGTTTTCCAGTCTATCCCGCAATTCCTCCGAATAAGCCGCAATGTCCGTCGGGTTTATATAAATCGAGCGTTTTATCCTCCGCGCCCCCGTAAGCTCCATATTGCGCCAGTTTATAAACGCGTCCGAAACAAGCGAATACGCGGGGAGCGACGTAATCGACTGGTCAAAGTTTTGTATCTTCACAGTCGTGAGCGAAAGGTCGACGACCGTCCCGTCGGCGGAATGTTTTGGCATTTCTATCCAGTCGCCTATCTGTATCATATTGTTGCTTGTAAGCTGTATCCCCGCCACAAGCCCGAGTATGCTGTCCTTAAAAATAAGAGTGAGCACGGCGGTCATCGCCCCGAGCCCAGTCAAAAGGACAAACGGGCTTTTCCCCGCAAGGACGGCGATGCCCACCGTGACGCCAACGACATACACCACAATCGTCACAACCTGTAAATACCCCTTAATCGGGTGGGTTTTGGAAACGGGATACAATCTGTATATCCCGTCAATTGTCCCCGTCAAAGCCCGCATACTCGAAAGCAGCAAAATAATCAGAATTAAATAGGATAGTCTTAACACAATATTTTGGCTGTCTTGCGGGAATATCTGCCCCAAAAGCAATAGCGTTACCGGGAAAATCAGAGCCGCAATTTTCGGGTATACGCCGCCGCTTTTAATTATCACCCCCCACTCGGGCTTGGTCGAAATGAGGAATTTCGACACACTCTTCATCAAGATATACCCTATAACGGTACACGCCAAAAAGGCGGCAACAACCGCCCCAATGAAATACAGGCTTTTCTCGAAAAAATCATATAAAATCTGATACATATTAAACTTCCTCCAGATATGGTTAGCTTACACCAATTTATAAAAAAATACAAGCACGGGAATTCAGTTTATACAACAAAAAGCCAGATGATTTCTCACTGGCTTTTTTGCAGGGTATAAGCGTCATTTACTTATTTCGCAGCATATTCTCAATGGTTCTGCCGGCTTCGCCAGCCGACTTTCCGTATGGGGCACCCGCTTTTCTTAAGTTGTCTTGTGTCTGCTGGTCATACCCGCTTCCGGTATAAGAAGAAGTCCGTGGTGGTGCTGCTGTGCCGTAGCTACTGACGAGGGAGCAGACATACCAAACAATACATGCTGCGATAACTCCTCCAGCTATTAATGAAATTTTCTTTCCCTTTGCTTCCTCTGCCTCTGCCTTTGCCTCTAACTTTGCCAATTCTAATTCTTTCTGTGGCTTTTCCTCTTTTAAGTTTTTCAGTAGATTGCCCAATTCCATATCTAGCTTTGCAAAGTCCGTAAGTTTATACGTATACCTATAAGCGTATGCTTTCAGTATCTTGTCCAAGTCTGTCTTTAACTTTTCCCAGTCTGCATCCGTCTCCATATATTGCATTAGATTAAACAAGCGAAGACGATATGACGAAGGCAAAGGCTGGGGATAGCCGTTAACATCACAATAAGAACCAATAGCGCCGAGATAAATTCCTTCTATTATTGCACGCCAGTATGCATTATCCATATTGTCATTCCGCCTTTCTGTTTTATGATATAGTCGTATGACTAACCGACTTGCCGTCAAAAAGGTGTACATTTACTTATTTCGTAGCATATTTTCAATGGTTCTGCCGGCTTCGCCAGCCGACTTTCCGTATGGGGCGCCCGCTTTTCTTAAGTTGTCTTGTGTCTGCTGGTCATACCCGCTTCCAGTATAAGGAGTCCTTGGTGGTGCTGCTGTACCCCAGTTGTTTACACCGTAGTAAACAGCCCCAACCACTAGTGCTGCAAGCAATCCTCCAGCTATTAATGACATTTTCTTTTCATTTGCCTCTACAAATGCCGCAAATGCCGTCTTTGCCTTTAGCTTTGCCAATAATTCGTCTACCTCTGCCAATGCCGATGATTCGGATACCTCTTCTAATTTTTTCTGTGGCTTTTCCTTTCTTAAGTTTTTCCGTAGATTGCCCAATTCCATATTTATCTTTGTAAAGTCCGTAGGTTTACGCGTATACTTAGAAGCGTATGCCTTCAGTATCTTCTCCAAGTCCGTATTTAACTTTTTCCAGTCTGCCTCCGTATCCATATAACGCATTAGATTAAATACACGATCACATGAGAAACGATAGCGACACTCTTCATCATAATGAAAATCAATAGCACCGAGATAATTCTTTTCTATTTTTTCGCGCCAGTATGCATTTGTAGCCATATTGTCATTCCTCCTCGTATAATAATGTTCATAAATATTTTTGATTTTTAGTTTTTGATACTTCTATTTTTCGTTCAAATTTATTAGCCAAAGTCCAAAGGTCTTTTGGTACATCAGCGGCTAATCGGAGTTGA
>BNUF01000032.1 GCA_025997155.1 Clostridia bacterium | reverse complement strand
AAAACTGCCACCGTAAAAAATCGTCTGAAATCGCGGAATAATACGCGACGGGCCAAGCACGCTGACGCTACAAATAGTCACAGATATTCAAATACCCCCATGCGCCATATAAATCCAGTATTTACGCCATTCTTTGAATATATTTGAATAAAATTAGTATTTTCATTTCTTTCAAACCAATCAAACCTTATTGTTTGTTGCGGTCATCGTTATACGGCTGTGACACGAGTGACAGAGCGACATAAGGTTCTCGTAGTCGTGCGTACCACCCGCAGACAACGGTTTGATGTGATGTACTTCCGTTGCGAGTACAAACCGCCCGTGTTGCTTGCACTCATTGCAAAGCGGGTTTGCCTGTAATACTCTTGCCCTAATCTTACGCCACGCACCACCATATCGTTTCACCGTCTGTGGGTCACGCCTAAAACGATTGTATTCTTTGATGCTTTCTTTGCGGTGTTTCTCGCAGTAATAATCGTCCGTTAATTCTGGGCAACCTTGATGTCCGCACGGATGTTTCGGTTTTCGTGGCATTGCAGACAACCTCCTCGCTTTTGTGTACAAAAAGGACGCTCCCGTGGGAACGCCCTCTGCAAATTTCGTCATTGTTAGTATATCCTACCTGTTTTAGATAATCAAGGTGTTTGAGTGTGTCAATGTGTGCCAAGCTGTGCCAACTTTTCAATTTCCGACAATGCCTCATCGTGCAGACGGTGAATTCCTCGTAAACTGATGTATAATTCGTTTGCGATTTCCTCCCACGTGGGGGGCTTGTTACCGACAACATATCGTTTCACCAATAGCGACTGCAACAACGGGCTTGATACTTTTGAGATATTCAAATTGATTTCAGCAAGGCGGTTAACTTCTGCTTTCATTTTTTCTTCCCATTCAAGAACACTGATTATTGCATCTTCGCTTTTGTTGATATTTTTCGTTGTAGAACGAGGCATATCGCTGTATTGTTGAGTGATACATTCGGTAGCTGAACGCAAACACTCTAATTGTTCGTGCATTGCTCCGAGCCGTATTTTTATACCTCGCACTTGTTCTAAATATCTTCGTGCTGTCATAGACTTAAGCTCCCCCCTTTGTATTCCGCTCGGATTTGCTCTATGAATTTTCACATTTCAGCTTTAACGGCGGCGATTAGGTCTGCTTGTGTTTTATCCTTTTCACGCAACGCCGTCATAATCTGTTCGTCAATTGTGCCTTTGGCGATAATGTGATGAACGACAACTGTTTCCGCTTTTTGTCCTTGCCGCCAAAGACGTGCGTTCGTTTGCTGATACAGTTCCAAGCTCCAAGTCAGTCCAAACCATATCAATGTAGAACCGCCCGATTGAAGATTTAAGCCGTGTCCCGCACTCGCGGGGTGAATAACCGCTATCGGGATTTCACTGTTATTCCATTTTTTAATGCTGTCGGCTGTATCGAGTTTTACAACGTCAAATTTTGCCTTAATGCGTTCATAGTCGTGTTTGAACCAGTATGCGATTAAAACAGACTTTCCGTTCGCCGCCTCAATTAAATCCTCAAGCGCGTCAAGTTTTCGGTCGTGAATGTGAATAACCTTGTTGTTTTCGTCATAAACCGCGCCGTTAGCAAGCTGACAGAGTTTTCCGCATAACGCCGCCGCGTTTACGGCATCGATTTCACCGTCTTTAACCGAAAGCAACATATCTCGTTTTAAGGTGTCGTATTGTTTTTTCTCTTTGTCCGACAACCTCACAACTACTTCGTTGTTCAGTATTTCGGGCATTTGCAAGTGGTCTGTGGATTTCATTGAAATAGTGATGTCATCAATTTTGGCATAAATCTCCTCCTCTGCTCCCACGCGTGGCTTGTATGAAAATATCTGCATACCATTGCGTTTATCGGGGACAAAGTACGCTTCACGGTATCGTCCGATGTAACGACCGAGTCGCTTGCCGCCGTCAAGCAGTTTATACTCGGCAAATAAGTCCATTAACCCGTTTCCGCTCGGTGTTCCCGTCAAACCGACTACACGTTTGACTTTAGAACGAACGCTCCACAAAGCCTTAAATCGTTGGCTTTGCCAACTCTTAAAACTCGACAGCTCATCAATCACAAGCATATCCCACGCCCACGGAATGTTTGATTTATTCACAAGCCAGTCAATATTCTCACGATTGATGATGTGAATATCCGCTTTTCGCCGTAAAGCTCCGCGCCGCTCGCTTTCTGTTCCTACAGCAATTTCAAACCGCAAGTCCGACAGATGTTCCCACTTTCGGATTTCCTCCGCCCAAGTGTCCCTTGCAACTCGTAGAGGTGCGACCACAAGCACTTTTTGAACGTCAAAGCTGTCGTGGATTAGGCTGTTGATTGCTGTAAGCGTTATCACAGTTTTCCCAAGTCCCATATCAAGGATTAATGCTGTGATAGATTCTTTTTCAAGAAACTGTATCGCATACTGTTGATAATCGTGTGGTATAAACTTCATTCGGCATCACCCCCATTTCAGTTTTAATCCGCATTTTAATAACTCAAATTCGGATACTCGTATTTCCAAACGGAAACGTGATATGCGTTGACATTTCCATTCTCGCCTCGCTGATGAATACCGTATCTTTTCTCAAACCTTCGATTGAATCGAATGTCGCTTTTTCGTCATCATCAAGCCTGTTTGCGGTATCCGTAGTGTTGCCAATTCTCAAAATGTCGCACACATCTTTCAGCACAAACCACGGCTCGCCATTAATTGTTACTGTTCTTATGTTGCTTTTGTTATAGTTGAAAACTGATAACTCGTTCATTTCTGTAACCTCTCCAAAATTGGTGACGTTAAATTATCGTGTTGTTTTAAGCAATCACGAGTTCCATAAGTTGATTATCCATTTTTGATTTCCTCCAAAATTTTAGTTATTTGTTCTACACAGTCAAGCACAAACGCTTTTTGCCCTAATGACTGCAATTGCTCTGCGCGGCGGACTTGAATAGCTCTCAACTTTTCGCCCAGACATTTGACTTCAACAAAACCCGCCTTGCCGTTAGGCAGTAATACCAAGCGGTCTGGCATACCGTCAAAACCCGGACTGATAAACTTCGGACACATACCGCCCATTTTTTTAACCGCCTTGACAAGTTGTTGTTCAATTTTTTGTTCTCTCACTTTTACCTCCTGTTTGCGACGAATCTGACAAAAGCTGTCGCAACCCAACAAACCTTTATTTAATCGCGTTTTCTGAACTTTAGTACGACAAGCCGACGCTAATTCCCTATATAATCTCTCGCGGGCGTGTATGTGTGTGTGCTATTCCTTATACAAAAAACTAATTAAATTATATAGAAGAACTTGTCACACTTGTCGTAAAAGTCCAACAAAGACCGATTGCTACACGCTTTTTTCGTTTGCGACAACCGTTCTTGTTCGCTTATAAAACCGTTGCTCGCCGTAAATGGCTATTCGCTTTTTAGCTTTACACCGTTCCCAACCGTCAACTTTTAACATAAGTGCCGCTAACGCATAGCTATCCGCTGTTTTCAAAAAGGCTATATCTTGCCTGTAGCACTCGCACCAAATTTCAGCGTTGCTGATGGTTTCGCGGCGGATTTCGCCTTTTGGCAACGTATCGTCATCTTTGCAATCTCTCAGATACTCACGGCGTTTGAATAAGTCCATACTGTCCCAGTTTGTCGGCAAAAGCGTGTTCAAATATTCCTCGACTGCGCCTTGGCGTTCGTCTTGCTCCATCGCCTCTTTTTGCGCTTCTTCGGCGGACTTGATTAAATCGCCCTCAAGGTACAGTTTATCGCCGTTTTCGTAGTAAAACTTCGCTTCAGCCCAGATTTGGTCTCGTTCTTCCGGAGAGATGTTGTACTTTTTGCTTTGCTCCTCTTGACGGACTTTCACTATCCAAAATCGGCGGTTGCCCGTGATGTCACGCAAGTAACCGCGCTCGCCGTTTACGCTCGCGATAATCACGCACTGGCGCGGGTGGCTCTCCACGACCTTGCCGTAACTCGGACGATACTTGTCGTCAGACGTGGACAGAAACGCCTTGACTTTTTCAATGTCCGCCTTTTTCATTCCCGCAAGTTCGCCGATTTCTACAACCCAAAACCCCTGTAACTTTTCGGCGGCTGATTTGTCGTCCATATCCGTAAGCGATAATGTTTCAGAGTAGTAGTCATCGCCGACAAGTTCCTTGAACAGGCTTGATTTTCCGATACCCTGAACGCCGTCAAATACTAAAACGCTGTCAAACTTTGTACCGGGCTTGTAAATTCTCGTTACCGCTGCCGTGAAGGTTTTCCGTGTAACCGTGCGGACATAGTCGGTGTTGTCGGCTTGCATACAGCGAATGAGCAAATCGTCTATACGGCAAACGCCGTCCCAATCGGGCAGAGCGTTAAGATATTCTCGGATTGGGTGAAAACGCCGTTTGTCGGCGGCATACTTTATGGCATTATCCGCTTTTGTCGGCGAATACAATCCGTAAATGTGGCTGATGTAGCCGTAAACTCCAACTTCGTCAGACTTGCTCCAACCTTTTTTGATATGTTCCCACGGAATTTCACCGCGAATGTCGAGAGTGTCGCGGAGTTCGTTATAAGCGACATTTTGCATAACGCTGTCATTCTGTGCGATTATGACATAGTTTTCGTACACATCTTCAATCGCGCCGCTTTTTCCAAGTGACATTGATGATTGCCAATCGTTGTTGTTTCCGTTTCCGGGAGGCTCGGAAAAGTCGGAATTTGCTTGTTCGAGGCGTTGTTTTGCAAGCCAAATTTTGACTTTGTTGTTGTTTTGCACACACTCAAGCATTTTTTTAACGCTTTGCTTTTCGTCTAAGTCGCCGAAACGATGAACGCGAGCAAGGTCAAAAGCGTTCAAAAGCCGTCCATAGGCGGGGTCGCTCGCGTGGTTTGAGTAGAAAAACTTATCGTCATAAACCACGCCGCCCGCAATACTGTCTGCGGAAATGAAACTGTATCTGTCATCGCCCACAGGTTCGTAAATATCCGATAATTCAACCTCAAGCAAAGTTTGAATCGGATAGTAGACATTATTAAACGCGCCGATTAAGTCTTTCTTTTCAAGCGGGTCAGCCTGTTTCTTGATTTCATGCGTTATAATTTTGCTTTCGCGGCTTGATGTCGGCAAAGTTGAAACGTCACGCCAATTTGGGTTAGCGTTCAAAATGTCGTCGGGTTCTAACCACTCTCCGTCAAAACTCTTAAAAATATATTCGCCATTAGACGGCGTTGACGGCCAGTACATTAGTTGATGCGGACGATAACTGCACTCGTCAAACTGGTCAATGCCCAAACTTTCAGCGTAATATCGGGCGATAGCGTTGTACTTATCAGATGTAACGTCACGAGTGAGCGGAACGATTATCCGCAGGCGCGGTGCTTTGGGCGTATGACTGTGAGTAGAATAAATCACGGCGGCGTTGATGTTAAGCATTTCAAAGTCTTCTAAAAAACCGCACTTAACCTTATCGCCGTCAAGCACGAGCATTGAACGGCAAACTACATTTTCGCGCTTGCGCCTGCCATCACGGAGCAAGGCGGGAACGAAGCCGCCCTTGTCCTTGATTTTCTCGCGTTCGCCTTTCGGCAACTTTGGGTACTCTTCAGCAGTTTCGCTCGTGCGTATTGTCGTTTTCAAGCGTTCGCACAGTTCGTCAAAGGTCACGGTTTTGTTTGACCACTGTTTGGCGAAACAACTACTTCCGTAGGCAATTTTCAGTTTTCGCATTGTGAAACCTCCCTTGTTTCGTCCGCTTGGTTTGTAATTTTGGGTTTCCTTTCGCACTCTTTCTTTTCAGACTTTGATATGTTCGAGAGAGCGTGAAACGCCGTCATATCCATATATCCCTCGAGGTTTTTCTTGCTTATGCTCATACTGAAACCTCCGTAAAATCTGCCGCCGCGCTTTGGTTACGTTCGATAAGCGGATACACGCCGTTTTCTTTTAACAATCCATACAGAAACAGCCGCCCTTTTTGTGTCCAGTAGGTGTGAACCTTTGAATCGGGCTGACCTTGACTGTTGACGTACTCGTGAGTTTTTGTCTGCGTATAGCCCATTTCGGCGTGCTTTTGATACAGTACCCACGTTTTGCCAACTTTGAATTGAACGCGAAGTTCGTGTAGCTTGCCGTTAAACCATATCGCCGATTTCCCGTAATCTTTGGCGATTGTCGTGGTCGGGATTACACCTTTGCATTGCAAGATGAGGTCATAGTAGCTTGCTTTCGGCGACATCTCTGAAATCTGTTGATTCTGTACACTAACCGTTGTGACAAGCGTGGCGTTTCTTTCTCGCTCCGCTTTGAGCGAGTTCAGCGCGGCGATTAGCAAATCGGGATTGGCAAGAAGCTCGTCGGCGGCATACATACCGTGCTTTCGTATGGACGGCAAAACCTCGTGTGTGACCCATCGTCTAAACTTTTTGAGTTGCGCTTGACGTTCTGCGATATACTCGTCCGAAACCCCGCGGGCTTTTTCAGGTTGCATCGCGAACAACGCCGAATACAGTCCGCTTTCGCTCACCACGGATATTTCGATAAACTTTTCCGGGTTTTGCGGGTGGGGTACTTTTGCGCCCCCCACCTCATCTACATCAAGTCTTTGTTTTACTCGCTTATGGTCGGTGTCGCCAAAAACCTCGCACACGTCTTTGAGAACCCACCAAGGCTCGCCGTCAATTTTTACTGTCCGCACAGTTTTATCACCATAGTTGAAAATTGTTAATTCGTTCATATATAAATCCCTACTTTCTGTAAAATTCTAATTCTTCACCCTCGGCTTTAAGAGGCAAGCCCTCTGCCCAAGGCGGTAATTGTGTAAACAACCGATTGATTTCGTCAACATCTGTACCGAGTGGGACTTCACAAATAATCTCATCGTGAACGCTTGCAACAATGTCGTAGCCTGCTTCGCTTACGGTTTTAATGCCGTAAAAGAGAATGTCCCGCGCCGTAGCCTGAACAAGATTTTCTGCCCAAAGCCCGCCGTAGGTCTGTAATTCCTGCCACTTCTTGTTCATTCCAACGCCCTCAAAAAACACAGCGTCACGTCCGAATTTGTTCTCTTTGATTGTGGGTTTGCAGTAAGCGAGTCGCCGACCGCTTGGTAATTTCATAAACAGCGTTTTGTTTTCAAAGTTAAACTCGACTCCGTGGGTTTTTGCCTTGGAGCGTTCTTTGACGGCTTGCAACGCCGCCTTTTCAAGTGCGTACCACAGTTTGACTATTCGTGGATTTGCCGCACGCCAATGTCTTACTATTTCTTTTAGCTCATCGTCTGTTCCGTCCGCCCCCATATTTCGCATTGCCCCAACACCGCCGCTGTACCCGCAAGCCAATGTAGCCTGCTTGCCCTTCTGTCTAAGCGGATTATGCTTGTCGATACTTTCTTTCGGAATACCATACATTGAAGCCACTGTCGCCTCGTAAATCTTGCCCGCCCCGCGAAATTCCTCAAGCACCCATTCTTCCTTTGCAAACCAAGCGATAACACGAGCCTCAATCGCTGAAAAATCAACCGCGTAGAAGATACAGCCTTTTTTAGGAATTAACGCCGTGCGACATAACTCTGCTAATGCTTGCGGAATACTGATGTCATAAAGCAGCGGAACACTTTCTGCCGCGCCGCATTTAACAAGTTTTCGTACTTCGGCAAGATGCGATGTTTCATTGCGATAGAGATTTTGAATTTGAATTCCGCGTCCTGCTTCTCTACCGGTTGAGGCACCGTAAAACTGAAAACAACCTCTTGCTCTGTTATTAACGCCCGCATACTCAAGCATTGCGGCGTATTTTTTGATACTACTTTTCGATGTAAGCTCACGCAATTCAAGCGTGCGAAGCAACTTCTTATCTGTGATTTCTGACTTAACCGCCGCAATGTTCTTTTTTCCTAAACTATCTAAATCAAGACCGTTTTTTGCAAACCACGATTTCAATTGAATCGGACTGTTTGGATTTGTTAAACCCGTAAGTTCACGAAATTCCGCGTTGAGTTTTTCGCTTATAATCTCGTCTGCTTTGACGGCTTGCGTCGCCAACTCTACATCAATCAATACGCCTCTGTCGTTCATTTCTTGGTCGCGGACAAACTCCTCCCACACCCAATTCGGTACAGGAAACTTTGAAAGCCTTGCTTGTATAGACATTTCGACTTCAACATCTCTGCGGTTATATTCTTTGAACCGTTCCCACTTGTTGTCATATCCGAAAACTGTTATTTGCGGAGTGTGTTTTGGGGGTACACAAAACCATTTAATTAACTCTTTGCCCTCTGTCAATTTCTTTTTTTCGAGTCCGAGAACCGCGCCGACTTCTCCAAGCGACATAGGCAAACCGAGTGTTGCCGCCCATACCATTGAACACCGCCACGATTTTGGCGAAAGATATGTGCCGTTTGGAAATCCAAGAAAACGTGACAAACAAACTCGTTCAAATTGTGTATTAAAAGCTGTTTTGATTACGCTGTCGTCTGTTAGAGTATTTATGATTTCTTGCGGGATTTTTTCATTGCTTGTGAGGTCAATTACAACAACCTCGCCGCCGTCAACACTGTAACCAAAAAGTAAAATCTCAAAGTCCGGGCTTTCGGCGTAAC
Source organism: Clostridia bacterium (assembly GCA_025997155.1). Lineage (GTDB taxonomy): Bacteria > Bacillota > Clostridia > Lachnospirales > WQUN01 > BNUF01. The sequence continues at coordinate 12,271 of BNUF01000032.1, read as the reverse complement.
GATAAACACCTGCTTTCTTGAGGTCGATACTGCTGTATGTTTCGATGTCTATAGACAAAGATTTCATAAGACGTTGCCTCCCTTTTGGGAGGACGGAGCTAATGCCCCGTCCGTGATACTGTGGTTACATCAAATAATCGACATCATCTTCATCTTCAAGGTCGTCCGCGAAATCGTCCTCGGCTTTGGATTTGCCGCCAAGACTCTCGCCGTCACGGACTTTTTGAATGTTGGAAAGTCCGCAAGCAATACCTTTGTTGCCGTTGCTGTTGAAGGCGTAAAAATTCACGCTTGCTCTTGCAAACACGCCGCTGTATACCTCGGAATGGTCGGTTATTGGTTGACGGTCGCGGTCGACAATACCCGGAGGTGTTGCTGAATTGGCGTTGATAAAGTAACTGTCGGCGTATGCCTCATCGTCTGGTCTTTCGGTATCGCCGTCGCGAAGCGGTGTTTTCAAAGCTGACAATTGCGGCACAGACTTGCCGCTGCCTTTGAGCTTTCCTTGTCCCTCGCTGTAAGCGGCTTTGATTGCTTTGTCGATTTTGTCGAGTGTGAGTTTGTCGGATTTCGGAATAATCAGCGAAACGCTAAATTTTGGCGTACCGCCGTTTATACTTTTCGCCTCCCACAAGTTGGCGTAACTGAGTCGAACTACGCCTGTAATCACCTTTTGTGGATTTTCTGCCGTTGTGTTCTTGTTTGTTTTGTTTGACATTTGAGTACCCTCCTAATTTTCGATTTCCTCGTCAAGGTCTTCCGCGAAGTCCTCTACTGCCGTGTTTACGTTGATTTCTTTCCGCTTGTCACTTTCAGAAACAAGCGTAGGTTTACCTTGCGGCTTTTCGATAAGTGAACCTAAAACCGCGCCGAAGGTTTTCTTTCCGAGTAACTTTTCCATTGCCGTGATACCGAGGATTTCAGCGGTGTAGATATTCACAAACCCCGCCGACATTGCCGCTTTTGCAACCTCTGTTTCGTTGCTGTACCGCCTGTTACTTCTGCCCTCAACTACTTTGTATCGGGGAAATTTAATGCCCTTTAACGCTTCTGTAAGTGCAAAGTTCTCCACATCTTTAATCCAGTTTTTGAACTTGTCGGATTGGTCGAGAATTGCGGAGATTTCAGCAGTTTCAAGCAACGGCGGGTCTTTGAACTCGTGTTTCGCCAAGTCCATATTTGCTTTTGCGCGAGTACGGCAAGTAGCTTTGATTTTGCAAAACTGACACCAACTACCCGTGCATTGTTCGCCGTCACCGTTCCAAGCAAGCTCGGCGGCGGGCTTTACGACTTTCTCCGCCCACGGGTACAAACTTTCTTTGTCAACAGTAACTGTGCTGATATTTTCACGGCGTGGTTGGATGATGCACATTTTGACCGTTTCAATGTTGTAAATACTGTCAAACGCAAGCAGACAGCCAAGCGCGTAAAGTTTGAGCTGCGGGTTGTCCTCGGCTTCAACGATTAACGCTCCGTATTTCAAATCGCAAACAACCATTTCGTTGTTGCCGATAATGAGGCAATCCGCCGAGCCGCTCCCGTGCGGGACGTATTCTTCATAACGGACACGCTGTTCTATGAACATTTGAGCATCGCCGTTTTGTTTTAGCCGCCCATACTCACCCATACAGAAATTTACATAATCGTCCGTTGCCTCTTCCATTTCGTCACTGTAATAGGTCAAATGCTCGCGGACATCGGCAACGTGCGACATATCATCGCCCATTTCGCACATCAATTTGTACTCCGAAAGCGTGTGTGCGTTCGTTCCCTCGGCGGCGTAGCTGCTACCCTTATCCTCAATGTTTTCACATAATCGCGCGGATGGCGGGCAGTGTACCCACCTGTGAGCGGCACTTGGCGATAATAAAGCGTGTTTTTTACTGTCGCTCATCTAATCGCCTCAGCTTTCGTAAGCAAATCCGCGAAATCTTTAGAGTCAATGTCCGAAACTCTCGTCACTCCGTAACTTTTGACTAATGCCTTAACTTGTTGCTGAAAACCCGCCTGCGACTTCGCCGAAAGAGCCGACTGAATGTCTTTGAGTTGGACTTCTTTTTTAGGCGGTGCTTTTTCCGTCTGCGGAGTTTCTTGATTTTCCTCAGAACAAGGTTCGTCCTCGTGATAATCCTCTGACGGATACGCTGTACGCAAATCTTCCTCTATTGCTTTGAGGATACTCACCGCGCAAGCGAGGTTGTTCGCAAGACTCAATGCTTTCTCTGGTGTCATTTTTTGCCGTCCCCTTTCTGCGGTGTTTCTCGAATTTCCACAGTTTCAACGCTTCGTCCGGGTGTTAATACAAACACGCCGACTTCGCCGCCAAGCAGAAAATTCAAGAGCCTACTGCGGATTGTTCGTTGCCCACCGCAAAGAACAGAACTTTTACTTCCGTCTTTGCCGCAAACATTGATACACACTTTGTGTTTTAGCATTTCGTTACCTCCGTTTCCGAGGGCTGAAATTTTGTCCCTCACCTTTAGTCCGAAAAATATAAAGAACTTAACGGGTTTTAAGAAAGTTTTTTAATATTTTTTTAAGTCGATTAAAAGAACGAGTGAGCATTTGTGAAATGGCGGCTTCGGACACGCCTTTTGAGTTGGCATAATCACGAGCTGTCATTCCGTCAAGCCATACCGCAATTACCGCATCACGCTGTTTTGGCGGTAATTTTTCGATAGCTTTTCGAACGCTTGAAACACGCAAGTCAGCGTCTTCTTGCTCTGAAAGGATTTCAAACGGGTTAGTTGCGATGTTCTCAAGCCATACTCCGTCCGCGTCGACTTCTTCAATAGAAACAGTAGGGGCTGAGTGGCTTTTAAGGTCGTTGCGAGTGTCGGCGTGATATTGATTCCACTCTGTGTCATCAAAGCGGTGAAGCATTGCGATATCGACCTCGGTTACTCCGTTTTCGCCCGGACGGATTTCCACGCCGTTTTCGTAGATGTAGGTAACTCTCTTGTTTTGCGGTGTGCGGTATTTACGCATAGTTAAAACCTCCATAGATTGACTTTGATTGACTTGTCCGTGATTGCTCATGTGTTTTTGGACAGAGCAATGTTGCGACATTTAGTGCGTAATTCAAGGGTACTGTTTTTGTGGACAAACCTCATTTCACGCCGTGAAAACGCAAAGCGCTGTATTAACGCGGTTTTTAGGCAATAAAAAAAGCCCGTGCTATGGGGATTTCCCATAGCACGGGCTTTTTAATTTTCACGGCGTGAAAATTAAATTTTGAAAAAGGGCAAAAAAATAAGCCCGCTTTTTCAGCGGGCTACATATAGTATTAGATTAACTGCCTTTGCGGGGTTTGTTGCCGAGAGGCTTTTCTCCCTCGCTTATTAGAAATTCATTGACTTCATCTATTGGATAACCATAGAAATCTGACAGTATGAACGCGTATATTCGGTGCGTTCGTGAAATGCCGAAGGTGTGACCAGCCGCCGCAAGCATACGAAGCCCTGTTTCCTGCGTTACACCTAACCCTACAGCAATCGCCATAATAGTTTCGATAGCCCAATTTTTATTTTCCTTATGTACAATCTTGCTGTATGTTGAATCGTCAAGCAAGGTCATATTTTTGAATTTTACGCTGTTCCATTTTTTGCGTTGCGTATAGACAATGGCTATTTCGGAGAAACTCTGCGATGTTGCCTTGAAGTCCTCAAACTGTGCCTCGAACTTCGCCTTTCGGCGTTGCAATTCAGCGACATTGTCAATAACGCTGACATTGGCGTTGCCGTCATATTCCGGCAGCATTGCGTAAGCGGCAGCATTTTCACGGTGAAAAATGTCTGAGTGAAACTCACCGTGGATTCTCATATTTACCCTTCGGTATGTAAACGACAAGGTACATTCGTCAAGGTGTTTCAAGGCATAATCGGTCAGCAGATATTCGCCCGAGGTTTCGGTGAGGTACTTTTCGTCGTCAATGACATAATATCCGTCAATATAGCGGAACTTTCCGCTGTCGATAAGCGTTCTGAACTCGGCATTGTCGCAATACTGATAAAAAGCATCGCGACGGTTGATTTGGTTGAAATAGTTTGTGTAGCCGTCAAAGTTGTAAACGCCGTTCGCTTCTGTGTAACCAAGGTCGACCATTCGGATTTTTGCCGCCTGTTTCGATACTTTATAAAAAGACGCAAGTTCGTCTATAACGCACTCCAAAATCATAGTGCGTTCAGAGGGATTGTCCTCATAAGCATATTTTGCAAGCAGTTCTTCTACCATCGGTTTGACCGTCTGAACTGGCATAAGAATTCTCGGCGCGACGTGGTTCGCTTGCCATTCCATACGGTCGGTATCCGTCCACTCTATTTCCTCTTCGGAGTCGTACTTTTTTGCGGCAGAAGATGGACAGCGTTGTGCAACAAACTTTTCGCCGTTCAACATACTACGAACGGCGGCGTAAACTCGGTGCTTATGCCAATGAAACGCCTCATGTGCGATTGTGTTATTCACACAGCCAAGATTTCGTTCCCAAAATGTCTTTACATCAATAATAATTGTACCGCGAGTTACGTCTATTTCATTTTCAATGTCCTTGAACATATCGTGAACTTTAACCTTGCCCACCGAAAAACAGATTTGCCCGAAAACGCCAAGGTCGTCCGTCAACTTGCCGCCGTGAATAATCTCTAACTTCATTTCCTCTTTGACGATTTTTTCAATCGGAACAGGCATAACATTTTCGAGGGCTTCTTTGCAATATTCTTCAAGAAACTTTGTTGCTTCCTCGTCAAGATTTTTCTTGCCAATTATCGGAACAAGATTGTTGTCGGCTTTACCGTCGCATTTTCGAGATTCTTCTCTTTCATACGGAGCAATATTTTTTACGGCGAATTTCTTAACGCGGTCTTCAACAACTATTTCACAGCGAACGCGAAACCATTGTGTAACTTCCTTTTCGCGCAGGTCGCCGTGATAATTTTTTTGTTGTAAGACAATCGGGTCACAGCTAACAATCACATCGCAAGAAATAACGTCTCCGACAACGCTTACATTTGTCGTAAATTCAATCAACATATCTTCAACTACCGCCGCATCGGCATCAAAAGGATAACGCCACAATTCGAGTGAATTCGGATGCTCCTCGACCCATTCGTAAACAGCTTTTAATAAATCATCATAGCATTTTTCATATATAAAACGTGCAAGCTCACCTTTGGGAGATTTCATATTACCATTCCTCCGATACGTCAATATATCTCAAAAATGTGCTGAAAACGACACTACTAATAGTATAACGCATAAAAATAAAAATTACAAGATGTAAATGAAGATACTTTCAGAATAATGGTGATTTATTCTTGTAATTCTTATTCTTTTGTTGTATACTAAATGTGTAAGCGTTAATAACTCACTTGAGTGTAACCTGGCTATGAAATGGAGGAACATATGAAAACGTCCTACAACAAACTATTCAAGCTAATGATTGACAGGCGAATTAAAAAGGGTGAGTTATGCAAGGCGGCACATATTAGTGACACCACTCTTGCCAAAATGATGAACGGCGGTGCTGTTACATCTAACACTCTTGAAAAAATTTGTGGCGTATTGAAATGCGATATAGGCGACATTATGGAAATGATACCAGACAATGAAAATGTGAGTAAATCGGGGGAATACTAAATGGCTGTTGCGAACAATACCGCTAACATTGGTTTTGAACAACAAATTTGGGCGGCGGCTGACATTTTGCGCGGAAATATGGATGCAGCAGAATATAAACACGTTGTTCTCGGGCTGATATTCTTAAAATACATCTCGGATAAATTTACGGAGCGTTTCGAGCAATTGAAAGCCGATAACGATGATACCGAGGACAAAGATGCATACGCCGAAGTAAACGTGTTCTTCGTCCCGCAGTCCGCACGTTGGTCTGTTATTGCCGATACCGCTCACAAGCCTGAAATCGGAACAGTCATTGACGACGCAATGCGAGCAATTGAAAAAGAAAACAAACGTCTTAAAGATATTTTGCCGAAAAACTACTCTCGTGACGAACTCGACAAACGCCGCCTTGGAAACGTGGTTGACTTATTCACGAACATTCAGCTTGTTGACCGCACCAATAACCGCGACTTACTCGGCGAAACCTACCAATACTGTCTTCGCAAGTTCGCCGAAAACGAGGGCAAGCGGGCGGGCGAATTCTACACGCCTGAAAGTGTGGTTAAAACTCTTGTTGAGGTACTTCAGCCGTTCAACGGGCGTGTATATGACCCGTGCTGCGGCTCTGGCGGTATGTTTGTGCAATCTGCGAAGTTTATAGAAAACCACGCGCAAAACTTGCGGAGCATTTCGGTTTATGGACAAGACGCAAACCCGACCACTCGAAAACTCGCTCTTATGAACCTCGCTATTCATAGCATTGAGTCCGACCTCGGACAGTTTAACGCCGACACGTTTCATAAAGATTTGCACCCGCAACTTAAAGCCGACTTCATTCTTGCTAACCCGCCGTTCAATCTTTCTGACTGGAACGATGGCTCGCTTAACGATGACCAAAGGTGGAAATATGGCTTGCCGCCAAACGGCAACGCCAACTTTGCGTGGCTTCAGCATATGATATTTCACCTTGCGCCGAATGGCAAACTCGGACTTGTTCTTGCCAACGGCTCGTTATCCTCACAAAGCGGCGGTGAGGGCGAAATCCGCAAGAAAATAATTGAGGCAGACCTTGTCGAGGGGATTATCGCTATGCCGACACAATTGTTTTCGTCAACACAAATTCCTGTGTCGCTGTGGTTTGTGAGCCGCAACAAAAAACAAGCGGACAAGACGCTTTTTATTGACGCGCGAAAAATGGGAACAATGGTAAACCGCCGTCTGCGTGAGTTAAACCCTGAAGATGTCGCCAGAATCGCCGACACATTTACGGCGTTTCAAAATGGAACGCTTGAAAACGTCAAAGGCTTTTGTGCTGTTGCGGGTACTGCCGATATTGCAAAGCAAGAATATATTCTCACGCCTGGGCGTTATGTCGGAATTGAAGCGCAGGAGGAGGACGGCGAGCCGTTTGATGAGAAGATGACACGGTTGACGGGCGAACTCGGCGAACTGTGGAAAAAACAACACGATTTAGAGGTTGAAATTCGTGAACGCCTCAGGAGGTTGGGGTATGAGATATAAATTATCTGATGTTGTGGAATTTAATCCCACAGAGCGTTTGCTGAAAGGAACAACGGCAATAAAGGTGTCTATGGACAAACTGTCGCCTTTTACTCGTGATATTCCGTCTTGGGAAGTTTTGCCTTACAACGGAGGTGCTAAGTTTCGCAATGGTGATACGATAATGGCAAGAATTACGCCTTGTCTTGAAAACGGCAAAATAGCGCAAGTGAATATATTGGGTGACGGCGAAGTTGGTTATGGTTCTACGGAATTTATCGTGTGGCGAGCAAAAGAGGGAATAACTGACAGCGACTACATTTACTATCTCTCCCAAAGTCCTAACATTCGTGATGTTGCCGTAAAATCTATGGTCGGCAGTTCTGGACGGCAACGTGTGCAACAAACTGTACTGGATAACTATGAAATAGACCTACCGCCACTGCCAGAACAAATAGAAATTGGACGAACACTCTCTGCTATTGATGCCAAAATCGCCGCTAATACAGCGATAAATCATAATTTATCGTTAAGCGGCAAACGGACAAATGCTGTATCTATGCGGGTTTGCACCGTTGCGACCGCCGCGTAAATTATGATTTATCACACCATAAGCCCCCTCTTGCTTAGACATTTACCCACTAAACTTTTGAAAAGCGGAGGAACTTATGAAAGATAAAATTATTACGGAGATTCAGTTAAAAATGGCGGGTACGCTATCATCTGCACAGTTAGACGAACTGAAACGAGTGCTGACATTTACACTCCACAACTACGATGTCACGGAGCAACAACTACCAGACCCAAACGATACGCCCAGTAACGTCAAACTTCTTGAATCCTTTATTGCGGCGAAAAGAATTGAGGGTTGCTCGGAGAAATCCCTAAAATATTACGATTCAACTATACAGCAGATGTTTACGGAAACAGAAAAGCCGACACGAGAAATAACGACAGACGATTTGCGCGGCTATCTCTCGAAATATCAAAGCGAAAGAGGTTCAAGCAAGGTAACGATTGACAATATGCGCCGAATATTTAGTAGCTATTTCGGTTGGCTTGAAGACGAAGACTATATCCTGAAAAGCCCCGTTCGCCGTATTCACAAAGTAAAAACGGACAAGGTTATCAAAGACACGTTCACCGATGAGGGATTGGAACAACTCCGTGACGCTTGCGAAGAAGTCCGCGACTTGGCTATGATTGATATACTTGCCTCAACTGGTATGCGTGTTGGCGAACTTGTAAACCTAAACCGTGAGGACATAAATTTTAACGAACGAGAATGTGTAGTTTTCGGCAAAGGCAACAGCGAAAGAATAGTCTATTTTGACGCAAGAACGAAGATACATCTTAACAACTACCTTGATAGCCGTACAGACGAAAACCCCGCATTGTTCGTATCGCTGACAATGCCGCGAGAACGACTTATGATAGGCGGCGTGGAAACTCGACTGCACGAAATCGGCGAACGCGCCAACTTGCAAAATGTTCACCCGCACAAGTTCCGCAGAACGCTTGCAACACGGGCAATTGACAAAGGTATGCCGATAGAACAAGTACAGAAATTGCTAGGACACGTTAAAATAGATACTACGATGCACTATGCGCAAGTTCAGCAAACGAACGTCAAGAACTCGCACCGCAAGTTCATCGGATAGGAGAAGATTATGGATAAGTGGACACCAACACGAATAGGCGACATATGCAAGACCAATCAGAAGACCTATTCAACCACCGAAAAATGGGAGTTCGTGAATTACCTTGACACAGGCAATATCACAGAAAACAGAATAAGTGATATTCAACACATCGTAAGCGGACGTGACACTTTGCCGAGCAGAGCAAGGCGTAAAGTTGATGTCGGCGATATTTTGTACTCGACTGTTCGCCCAAATCAGCGACATTACGGAATAGTGAAATGCACTTTGCCAAATATGCTTGTTTCAACTGGTTTTGCTGTTATTTCATCAAATAACGCAAAAGCGGACAGAGATTTTCTCTACTACTATCTAACACAAGATGACTTAGTGGAGAACTTACACGCAATCGGGGAACAAAGCGTATCGGCTTATCCGTCAATTAAGCCGTCCGATATTGAGAATGTCGAGATTTTACTCCCGCCACTTGACGAGCAATTTCAAATAGGGCAAATGCTCCGCTCTCTGGATGACAAAATCGAACGCAACAACATGATAAATCATAATTTAGAACAGACGGCGCGGGCGATTTTCAAGTCGTGGTTCGTGGACTTCGAGCCGTGGGGTGGCGAGCGACCTGCCAAATGGACGGTCGGAAGTCTGCTTGATATTGCCGACTATCTTAATGGCTTGGCTATGCAGCGTTTCCGTCCCGCTGACGGCGAGGTTGGCTTGCCAGTTCTCAAAATTAAGGAACTTCGACAAAAGGCTTGCGACACTTCAAGCGAACTTTGTTCTCCAAATGTCCGCTCCGAGTATATAGTCCGCGACGGCGATATTATTTTCTCGTGGTCGGGCAGTCTGCTTGTAGATATTTGGTGCGGCGGCGAATGCGGACTTAATCAGCACCTGTTCAAGGTTACGTCCTCCAAATACTCAAAATGGTTTTACTATTTGTGGACTTGTCACCACCTTGATAATTTCGTCGCAATGGCGGCGGATAAGGCAACCACAATGGGGCATATAAAGCGCGAAGCCTTAGAGAGAGCCGAAGTGCTTATACCGTCCGAAACCGACTATCAAACGCTTGACGGTTTGCTCTCTCCGATTATGGAGCAGATGATAATCGTTCGCATTGACAGTCGCAAACTCACCAACCTCCGCGACACCCTGCTCCCGCGCCTTATGAGCGGCGAACTAACCGTTGACGGATAATTCGCCCGACATCAAGCGCGGTAAGAGCGAATCTCGCATAGAAGTGAGATGTTCGCTTTGACGATGATTTGTGTAAATCTCATTGGTCAAAGGTTCAGCTATATCATCGAACTGTTGTAACATATCATCAGAAGGAACAATTATCGGGTGCTTAATGATATGTGTAACTTTTATGCTTGGCTGAGCTGAACCGATATTATACGACACCAAGTCGCCTTTGATATATTGGAGATACTGATACAAATACAAAGGCATTTTCGTTCTGAATCCGATGACATTTTGAGCAATACAGCCACGAGTGCCAAAGAACAGCTTCATCTCCGCAAGACTGCCAACAGTCGAGAGTAATATGTCGTATGGTTGCGGATGACCGCTACGAAACCAAGATTGGTACGTTTCGGCTTCAACGAATTTTGTGCAGTTATTGAAGTCTACGACTCGCTGGTTGCCCGACAATGCCTTAACATCAATAATCGGATATTCGGTAGCTTGTGATACCTGTGGTGGTGTTTTTCCACGGTTGTCTATACTCTGAACCAGAGAACCAAGCGGAACTTCGCGCCAACCGTCCGGCATAACACCGCCCCACGGCTCGAAGTCCACGAACCACGACTTGAAAATCGCCCTCGCCGTCTGCTCTAAATTATGATTTAACACAGATTAAGGAGGCAACCCCTATGCCCTATACCGAGGCAAACTATGAAAATGCCGTGATAGAAGTGTTTAGTGATACGCTCGGCTACAAATATGTATACGCGCCCGATTTGGCGCGTGATTACGCCGACCCGCTCTACACAGACGAGTTGTTTGGCTCGCTCACACGTGTGAATCCGTCCTTGCCGGAAACTGCCCTAAACGAAGCGGTTTACAAACTTCGCAATTTTGAGGGAGATTTATTTCAAAAGAACAGGCAGTTTATGGATTACCTCCAAAATGGTGTATCGGTGAATTTTTTCGATAAAGGTGAGGACAAGTCCGCGCTTGTTTGCCTTGTTGATTATGTAAATATCCAACGAAACACGTTCACCATAGCCAATCAGTGGACAATTACCGAGAACAGCGAAAAACGTCCCGATGTTATTATTTTCATCAATGGTCTGCCTGTTGTGGTGTTCGAGTTAAAGTCGCCGAGCCGTGAGGAAACAGATGCAAGTGAGGCATATCGCCAACTTCGCAACTATATGCACGAAATACCGACATTGTTTGTCTACAACGCCTTTCTTGTTATGTCCGACCTTGCGACAAGCAAAGCGGGAACAATCACCGCCGATGAAGACCGCTTTATGGAGTGGAAAACCAAAGACGGCTCGTATGAAAACACGCAATACGCCCAGTTTGATACGTTCATTGAGGGCATTTTTAACAAAGCTCGTCTGCTTGACATAATCAAAAATTTTATCTGCTTTTCGGCAGACACAAAAATTATCGGCGCGTATCATCAGTATTTTGCCGTGCGAAAGGCGGTAGCCTCCACCGCCAACGCCACCGAAACAGACGGACGCGGTGGCGTGTTTTGGCATACTCAAGGCAGTGGCAAGTCGCTGTCTATGGTGTTTTACGCTCATTTACTGCAAGATGTGTTACATTCGCCGACAATCATTGTTTTAACTGACCGCAACGACCTTGATGACCAGTTATTCGGTCAATTCGCAAAATGCGCGGAATTTCTGCGTCAAACACCAGAGCAAGCGGAAAGCCGCGAACACTTGAAAGCACTCCTTGCGGGACGGCAAGCAAACGGTATCATTTTCACCACCGCGCAGAAATTTGAGGAATCAAGCGATTGTTTGTCCGACCGCCGAAATATTATTGTTATGGCAGACGAGGCGCACCGCTCACAATTTGTGAACGAAAAGGTAAGCACAGACGGCAAAATTCAAAAATCCTTCGGACTGATTATCCGTGAAAGTTTGCCTAACGCAACGTACATAGGCTTTACAGGAACGCCTATATCTTCAAAAGACCGTTCCACGATTGAGGTTTTCGGAAACTATATTGACATTTACGATATGACACAAGCTGTGGAGGACGGCGCGACACGCCCAGTGTATTACGAGAGCCGTGTTATTCACCTTAAACTTGATGATGATATTTTACAGCTTATTGATGCGGAATATGACATTATGGCGGTAAATGCTGAACCATACGCTATCGAAAAAAGCAAAAAGGAACTCGGCAAAATGGAGAGCATACTTGGAGCGGAACAGACGGTGGACGCTCTTTGCGCGGATATTCTAAACCATTATGAAAACAACCGCTCGCAGGAACTGACGGGAAAAGCTATGATTGTTGCCTACTCT
>BNUF01000031.1 GCA_025997155.1 Clostridia bacterium | reverse complement strand
GGTTTTGTCGATTTATCCGATAGAACGGATTATATAGATACAGATTTTTACGACATTTTTCACCTCAACGTTCGCGGGGCAAAAAAATTCTCGAAAAAATTCGCCGAAATAATTAGAGCTTGCAATATACCGCAAACGCAATATAAAGCCGACCAAGAGGCTAAATTAGAATATTTTAGAAACCTTGAAGAAAAATAAAATTTGTGGTATAATAAAAACAAGTTTTAACCTAAGGAGGATTTTTGATGAGATTCGCAAAGGTGGCTTTTTGCACACTTTTTACTATGATTATTCCGCAGGCGGTTTTTGCCAGCGACCTATTTATAAATGGCGTTCCTATCGCGCCGATTACAGAATCTGGGAACTACGTATCCATACGCCCCGTTGCGGACGCTATCGGCTGCAATCTCTACTATGACGACACAAGCGCAACGATTATCGGCGAGGGTGATTTTGTCGACTTCCGCGTGATTATCGGGAGTACGGCGGCGGCAATCGACGGAATCGCGACTGAACTGACCGAACCCGTGCGAATCGAGGGCGGCGTGACTATGGTTCCCGTGAGTTTCGCGGAGCAGCTTTTGCCGAAAATCGAAACGGACGAGAAACAGACGATTGTCAAGATTACTGACGGTACACAGCCGGACGCGCACTTGTACACAAAAGCTCCTATACGTATTCCGGATACTGACATTTATGTTTCGTCTAACCCGTATCAATTTGTTTCTGACGATAAGTACAATAAAAGCCAAGCGGACATAATCGTTCCTTCTTTTTACGCCGATTTAGGACGACTTAACGCACGCCGCCCTTTTACGCCCGTGAACAGTTATTTTGACAAACTCGGGCAGGACGCGGAGGACGCCGTGAGAACAGCCGTGGGAATCAGCCGAATCGCCAGCGAAACGAAATACTTTGAGATTCTTCCGATTGATGACAATATTATAACGGTTTTGACTTCGAGTGAATCCTATACAGGCGGGGCGCACGAGGTCGTGACGACGAACACGACCAATATTGAGGTTAGCAACATTACAAAGCCTGTCGTGCTTGGGCTTGACGACATTTTCAACGCGGGTTACGAGAAGACGTTGCTTTCGGCTATAAATACCCAAATCGGCGCGACATACAGAGAGAACGAAGTTTACGCGGATATTATGAATACGCAGAACTTCCCCGTCAAAGAGTTACCGAAAGATTTTTATTTAAAGGACGGCAAACTCGTTTTGATGTACCAACCCTATGATATTGCGTCTTTTTCGCACGGGATTGTCTCCTTTGAGATACCGCTGGCGCAGCTCGAGGGGATTCTTAGATGACAAAAAAGGTTGATATTGGGAATATTACAATCGGCGGAGGGTCGCCTGTCGCAATCCAGTCTATGGCGAACGCACGCACTACTATTGACATTATTGCCCAAATAAAGGAATTAGAGGAAAATGGTTGTGAAATTGCGCGGATTGCCGTCAAGGACGCGGAGACGGCGGAATCGGTAGCGGAGATTAAAAAATCCGTGAATATCCCGCTTGTGGCGGATATACATTTTGATTACAGATTAGCCCTACAATCCGTCGCGTCGGGAATCGACAAATTGCGGATAAACCCAGGGAACATAGGCTCAATCGAAAACGTACAAAAAGTCGTGTCGGCGGCGAAAGAACGCCGTGTGCCTATACGAATCGGAGTGAACGGCGGGTCGCTTGAACCCGAACTTTTTAAAAAACACGGAGGAGTGACGGCGGACGCGCTTTGCGAGAGCGCGCTTGGGCACGTACACATACTGGAGGATTTGGATTTTTCTGACATAGTTATAAGCATTAAGTCGAGCAGTGTCCCGCTTACTTACGAGGCGTACACAAAGTTGTCTAAACTTACGGAATACCCATTGCATATAGGAATCACCGAGGCGGGGACGAAACAAGCGGGGACGATTAAGTCCGCCGCGTGTCTGGGAGCGCTTCTTCTGGCGGGAATCGGCGACACACTTAGAGTATCCCTGACGGCGAATCCGTTAGAAGAGGTTATCGCCGCGAGACAGCTTTTACAGGCGCTTGAGATGCGGAGATTCGGCGTAAATATTATTGCGTGTCCGACCTGCGGACGCACGGAAGTTGACTTAATCAAAATGGCGGAAATCATCGAAAAAAATTGCCAAGGCGTGAAGAAAAACATAAACGTCGCCGTTATGGGTTGCGCCGTGAACGGTCCGGGCGAGGCAAAGGACGCGGATATCGGAATCGCCTGCGGAAAGGGTTGCGGGGTTTTGTTCAAACAGGGACTCATTGTCAAAAAGTTGGACGAGCAGGAACTTGTTCCCGCCTTGCTTGACGAAATCAATCGGTGGTAGATTTTAGGGGTGTCTATGAAATATTTTGCGGAGGTTTTCAAAAACGTTTCTATAAATTCGGGCTTGAAACAAACTTTTGGTACTTCTGTTGTGAAATCTATTTCTGTAAACGATAGGCGGGAAATGTTTCTCGCCCTCGAAAGTTCCACGCTCATTCCGCAAAATAACTACGCGCAGCTCAAGCAACAACTGGCGCAGGGGATACCCAACCTACACACGATACATATTACGCCGTACTATAAGATAGACAATCTTTCGCCCTCCGATTTCTGGCGGAATTTGGTAGAAATTGTCGCGGACGAAAGCCCTTTTTGTTCGCAAATTTTAAGATTTTCTGAATATGACTTGACGGAAAAGGAACTTTTGCTGAAACTCGCGCAGGGCGGCGAGGTTCTTTTTTCGGCGAAAAAATTTGACAAGCGTATCGAACAGATTGCGCGGGACAATTTCGGATTGAACATATATGTTAAATGCGAGAGTTTGCCGCCTTCTAAAAGAAGTAAAAATATTAAACAAAACGAGTTGCCGAAGGCGTGGCTTGAGGCGAAGGAACAAGCGAACAAGCCGCAACAAACCTCGGAAAAACCTAAGCGCAGAAGCCGCGGGGTTAAAATCAACGAGAAATTGGCGGACGCAAAGGATATCACCTTGCTTAACTCGGAGTTACTTCAAGATAACGAGATTGTGATACGCGGGACTGTACTTAAAGTCGAGGAACGCGAGATAAAAAGCGGGAGTATACTCACGATTTTTGATATGACGGACGGTACAAGCTCCATAACTGTAAAATTTTTCCACGATAAAGACGAAAATTTTGACGAATTTTTGCAAAAGGACGCTTGCGTTACCGTGCGCGGCATTGTTCAGTTTGACGCGTATTCAAAGGAACTCACGGTAATGCTTAGGGAAATCGCAAAATCTGAAAAAGCGGCGGGACGCACGGATACCGCCGCGACTAAACGTATTGAATTGCACTTGCACACGCAGATGAGCGCAATGGACGCGGTGAACGGAATCAAGGATTATGTCAAACGCGCAGCCGAACTCGGGCATACGGCGCTTGCCGTCACGGACCACGGCGTGGTTCAGGCGTTCCCCGACGCAATGTCCGCCGCGTCAAAATACGGCGTGAAGATTATTTACGGAATCGAGGCGTATTTGACGGACGACCTTTCGGGGGTTGTGCAAAACGACAAGAAACAAGAGATTTCGGGGGAATTCGTGGTTTTTGACTTGGAAACAACTGGGTTAAAACCCGATTTTTGCAAGATAATCGAGATAGGGGCGGTACGCGTCCGAAATCTTGAGATAATCGAAAAGTTTTCTACATTTGTTGACCCGGAGGAAAATATTCCCCATAATATTACAGAATTAACAGGAATTACCGATGAGATGGTGTCGGACGCGCCTAAGACGGAACAGGCGTTACGCAAGTTTTTGGAGTGGGCGGGGGACGCGGTTTTTGTCGCGCATAACGCGAATTTCGATATGAGTTTTGTACGCTATCATAGTAAAAAATTCGGAATGATTGTTAACAATACTGTTTGTGATACATTAACTTTGTCAAAGGTGCTTTTTAAGGAACTCAAAAAGCATAAGTTGAATATAGTCGCGGCACACCTTGGGGTAGCTCTCGAAAATCACCACAGGGCGGTTGACGATGCGCTTGCTTGCGCGGGGATTTTTATAAAATCGGTACAATTGATTGAAAACGCAAAGACACTTACGGATATAAATTTATACGCGTCACAATTTGTCGATATAAAACAGCTGAAACATTTTCACGCCGTTATTTTGGTGCAGAATCAGGCGGGGCTTAAGAATTTGTATGAGTTGGTGTCGGATTCGCACCTAAAGTATTTTTATAAACGCCCGAGGATACCAAAAAGCGAGTTTATAAAACATCGTGACGGGTTGTTAATCGGGACGGCTTGCGAGGCGGGGGAGTTTTACCGCGCCGTTCGCGACGGGGCGGACGACACGCGCCTTCGCGAGTTGGGCGAATTTTATGACTACTTTGAGATACAGCCTAACGGAAACAATATGTATATGGTTCGGGAGGGAATTGTACCGTCAGTCGCCGCGTTAATCGATATAAACAAGAAGATTATCGAGTGGGGGCGAGTCCTTAAAAAACCAGTCGTGGCAACGGGGGACGTGCATTTTCTTGACAAATCGGACGAGGTTTTTCGCCGCGTGATAATGGCGGGGGACGGGTTCAAGGACGCGGACAACCAGCCGCCTTTGTATTACCGCACAACGGACGAAATGTTACAGGAATTTTCGTACCTTGACGAGGAGACGAGAAACGCCGTCGTTGTCCTCAACCCCAACAAAATCGCGGAGAGCATAGGCGACGTTAAGCCAATCCCAGACGAGACTTTTCCGCCAAAAATCGACGGGGCGGAGGAGCAAATCAAGGAACTTGCGACAACCCGCGCAATCGAGATTTACGGCGACCCCTTGCCAGACGTTGTTTCGGCGCGTCTCGACAAGGAACTTACTTCTATAATCAAAAACGGTTTTTCCGTTATGTATCTTATAGCACAAAAATTAGTGCATAAATCGGTGTCTGAAGGCTATCTTGTCGGCTCACGCGGCTCAGTCGGGTCTTCTTTTGTCGCGACTATGACGGGGATTACGGAGGTGAACCCGCTTTCGCCCCACTATATCTGCGAATCGTGCAAATTTTCGGACTTTTCGTCGGAAGAAGTGCTTGGCTTCGGCGGCGGCTCGGGCTGTGATATGCCCGACAGGGTATGCCCAGTGTGCGGCGCCGCGCTTAAAAAAGAGGGACACGACATACCTTTTGAGACGTTTCTAGGGTTTGACGGCGACAAAGAACCCGATATCGACCTCAACTTTTCGGGGGAGTACCAAGCGAAGGCGCACGCCTACACGGAGGAACTTTTTGGCGAAGGACACGTGTTCAAGGCGGGGACTATCGGTACGCTTGCGGACAAAACCGCGTATGGTTATGTTCGTAAGTATATGGACGAAAAAAGTATTGTGCTGCGCGGGGCGGAGCTGAACCGAATCCGCGACGGCTGCACGGGCATTAAGCGAACGACGGGGCAGCACCCTGGCGGGCTTATGATTGTGCCGAGCGGACACAGTATCTACGAGTTTTGTCCTGTGCAACGCCCCGCGAATGACGTAAATTCAGCAGTCGTCACGACGCATTTCGACTATCATTCAATCAGCGGGCGGCTGCTCAAACTCGACCTTTTGGGACACGACGTGCCTACGATTATTCGTATGCTTTTCGATATGACAGACGTTGACCCGACAAAAATCGACATTGGCGACAGCAAGATAATCTCTTTGTTTACGTCAACGGAGGCACTTGGAGTTACGCCAGAGGACATAAACTGTAAGACGGGTTCTCTTGGATTGCCAGAATTTGGCACGTCCTTTGTACGGCAAATGCTCCTTGACACATTGCCTAAAAGTTTTTCCGATTTGGTGCGTATTTCCGGGCTTTCGCACGGTACGGACGTTTGGCTTAACAACGCGCAGGACTTCATACGCGCCGGCGTGGCGACTATCGGCACGATTATCCCGACACGTGACGACATTATGTTATACCTCATTTCGCGGGGAGTGCCGAAAAAATCGTCCTTCAAGATTATGGAAAATGTGCGTAAGGGTAAGGGTTTGAAAGATGACGAAGTGACGCTTTTGCGCGAAAATAACGTGCCTGAATGGTATATCGAATCGTGTCAAAAAATAAAGTATCTGTTCCCGAAAGGACACGCTGTCGCGTATGTTATGATGACTGTCCGTATTGGATATTACAAAATTTACCACCCATACGCGTTTTATGCCGCGACACTTTCGGTTAAGGCGGAAGATTTTGACTATGAATTAATGGCGTTCGGGCGGGAACGCGCCGCGGCGGAACTTACAAGGCTTGGAAATTTGCCTAAAGAAGCCCAGACGGCTAAGGATAAAAATACTCAGACGATACTTGAACTTGTGGTCGAAATGTACGCAAGGGGACTTAAATTTGCGTCTCTTAGTCTGTATGAGGCTAAGGCGGACAAGTTCATAATGACGGAAAACGGGCTTATGCCGCCGCTTTGCGCGATACAGGGGCTTGGGGGGAACGTCGCCCAAAACATTGTTGCGGCGCGGGAGAACGGCGAGTTTGAAACGATTGCGAATCTTGTCGAACGCACGAAAGTCAACAAAACCGTCATTGAAATTTTGAAACGCGTCGGGATACTCGATGGTATGAGTGAAACAAATCAACTTAGTCTGTTCTAAATTAAGATTGTTGACAAATATTTTGAAAAATGATATATTTAGGATAGTGGAAGGTTAAGGAGATGTGTTTATGTCGATTTTTAAAGGCTCGGGCGTGGCGTTGGTAACGCCGTTCAACACAGACGGTACGATAAATTATGAAATATTTGGTAAACTTATAGACTATCACATTTCGGAAGGCACAGACGCAATCATCGTTTGCGGCACGACGGGCGAGGCATCGACGCTCACGGACAAGGAGCAGACTGAATCGGTGCGGTTCGCGGCAAAATACGCGAACGGACGCGTCCCGATAATCGCGGGGGCGGGTTCGAACGACACGGCACACGGCGTGAATCTTTGTCAGGGCTGTGAAGAGGCGGGGGCTGACGCGCTTTTGTTGGTGACTCCGTACTACAACAGGGCGACCCCAAAGGGGCTTGTTTCGCATTACACAAAATTGGCTGAAAGTGTAAAAATCCCCGTGATTTTGTATAGCGTGAAATCGCGCACAGGGGTGAACATTGAACCGGGGACTGTCGCGGAACTTGCAAAAGTGCCGAATATCGCCGCAATCAAAGAGGCAAGCGGAAACATTGGACAGATAGCCCAAATCGCCGCGCTTTGCGGAGATGCGATTGATATATACTCGGGCAATGACGACCAGATTTTGCCAATACTTTCCCTCGGCGGAATCGGCGTGATTTCGGTTGCGGCGAATATCGTACCCAAAGACGTTCACGAGTTGGTGGCGACATTCCTAGAGGGCGACATAAAAGCAAGCCAGCAGTATCAACTTAAACTTATACCGTTGGTTAAGCAACTTTTCAACGAGGTCAACCCGATACCCGTTAAGGCGGCAATGCGCCTTTTGGGCTATGACGTGGGCGGCTATCGTTTGCCGTTGTGCGAACCTGAAGAGGCGAATTTGAAATTACTCCGCGAGGCGATGCAAAACTACGGCTTATTATGAGGTAAATTATGGTAAAAATAATATTAAATGGATATTTGGGGCATATGGGACGCGTGGTCACGTCCCTTGCCTCAAAAAGCAAGGAAGTCGAAATCGTCGCGGGGATTGACACCGCGCCGCCAAAGCCCGCCTCCTTCCCGACATTTTCCGATATCAGCGATTGCGATATGCCCGCCGACGTTCTGCTTGACTTTTCAACGGCGTCAATCGTTCCGAAAATTTTGTCGCATTGCGCCGAAAAAAGCCTGCCGGCGGTGATATGTACGACGGGGCTTTCGGAGGAATGTTGCAGCCAATTATTGGAGATTTCGTCAAAAGTTGGCATATTTAAGTCCGCGAATATGTCTATCGGCATAAATCTAGTCGCGAACATACTAAAACGTATGTCAAAACTTCTTCTCGACGAAGGCTTTGACGCGGAAATTTTGGAAAAACACCACAGACTCAAGATAGACGCGCCTAGCGGAACGGCGTTGTTTTTGGCGGACGCGATTAAAGGCGACCGTGACTATTCGTATGTATACGACCGAACCGACCGCCGCGAAAGCCGACATAACAAGGAAATCGGATTTTCAAGTGTGCGGGGCGGGTCAATCGTCGGGGAGCATAGCGTTATTTTCGCGGGGAGGGACGAGGTTATCGAACTCCGTCACGAGGCGTTTTCTAAAGAAGTTTTTGCAATCGGCGCGCTTAACGCCGTGAAATTTATGAAGGGAAAACCCGCAGGATTGTACACAATGCAGGATATTATGGATACTCTATAGCTCGTTCTCGTCCACCCATTTTTTCGCCTCCGCGACACCCTCAAGGGTTGGAATGGGTACGCCGCCTTCGCCGTAGGTTTTCGCCTCGTCTAGGACGGAGAGAGTCTGAAACGGTTGCTTGCCTGTATCTTTAGCCATAAAAAAACCTCCTTTTCATACGGATTCCGTATTATTATTAGGAGATTTTTTTATAATATTCATCTTGATTTGTTTATGCCGATTACGCCGCCCAAGCCGCCGCCCGCGATGCACAGGACAAACAGAGTCGCCGTCCTTGCGTCCAAAAAGTTACCGTTTGTCGCCCACATTCCGATGATACTTAGTATGAACGCGTACAACGCGCCCGCGATTAGTCCCCAGAGCCAGCCGCGGTTTTTCGCTCCCCGCGCCGCGTCGTATCCCGCGATAAATACCGAAAGAATCCCTGTTATACTGACGACAAGGTGCATACTTTCAGATGTGACTTTTGAATATGTAAGGAGCAAGGCGTAACCGATAAAAATTGTGCAGCTTAGCGCATACGCTATGCCGATGCCCGACAATAGCGCGTATAGGCGGCTAGGTTCGTCGGATATAATTTTTTGTTGCATAAAATCACCCGCTTACAGACAGTTTGTATATATTATTATTTTTTTAGTATAAATATAACCATACAGAGGTGAAAAAATGCGCTTCGTAGAAGACGATTTCGATTTGGATATATATAAGGAAAAATTTTACAGGGAACACCCGCTTAGAACGGAAATTTCGCCGAGGGAGGCATTTTTTGACATAGCAATGTTTGCAAGTTCCGCCGTGATTACGTACTTTTTGTACAAGGCGGTATGCTTACTGTTTTAGAAGTTTTGCGGACAGTACATAACGCCGCCCGCCTTCTAACGGTTTGACGGAACAGGTAGAAAGGTTGAGGATTTTGTCGTTTTCGTTTGCGTCAACGCCCGTATCATAAACGGAACGCGCCTTTATCTCCTTTACAAGCGCGGCAAACTCCCCTTCCTCAAAGTATACTTGGATATAATTCAATTCGATACTCGTATCCATAAAGGAGAAAATTTCCCACGTCGTATCCGCGCCGTATGCCGTCTTTAGGGTGATATACCTGTGTTTGTCGAAAAAATCCTTGTTCGCGTAGTTTCGCAAGCCGTGAAACATAATGTTTTGTTTCATATTGTGACCGTATATAATGTTGTTCTGGTCGATATTAACTAGTGTGTTCTCATAGTCCATAAATATCCAACCTGAACGGTTGTTTTCTTTATATATGTCACGAGTAAGATAATACTCATTGTCGCTGTATTGGACGACAGGGTAATCTATCGTTGTGCCGTCGATTTTGAGGACAGCTACTATGTCGTTGTTTCCGTATTCCTGTCGCAGATTCTCGAATTCCGCCGATATTTTCAGGGGACTTGTCGGCTTTTCTTCTGGTATTTCAGGAGCGGAAACTTCGGATTGAGGGGTAGTTTGGGCAATTCTGGAAATTTTAGGCTGTTCGGAAGATTCGCCCAACGCAAAGTACATAATTATTGCAGCAATTCCGCATAGAATTACTGTTCTTACAACATATTTCATACTACACCTCGCTATGGAAATATTTGTATATTTCGGCGGCGTTTGTCTTTGAGATTCCCTTAACCTGTTCGAGTTCGGAGACAGTAGCGGCTTTTACCGCGTCAAGGGTGGCGAAATGCGACAAAAGCCCGCGCCGTTTGACTTCGCCAATCCCCGAAATATCGTCTAAAACGGACTTTAGCATTTGTTCGCTCCGCAGCTTTTTGTGATACTCCAGCGCGAAACGGTGAACCTCGTCCTGAACGCGGGTGAGGAGGTGAAAACCCGCGCTTGTCCTCGGGAGAGAATATTCTGTATCGTTGTAATAGATTCCGCGAGTACGGTGGTTGTCGTCCTTGACCATACCGCATACGGGGATTTTGAGGGCAAGGGCGGCAAGCGCCTTTTTCGCCGACGAGACTTGCCCCGCGCCTCCGTCCATAAAAATCATATCGGGGAGTACGTTAAATTTTGTATCCTCCGCGAGATACCGTTTGAAACGCCGCGAAATAAGTTCCTCCATAGAGGCGTAATCGTCGGGGGTGGTGTAACTTATTTTGAATTTGCGGTAGTCGCCGTTTTTGGGTTTTCCGTCTTCGAAAACGACCATTGAGCCGACGCAGTTTGTACCTTGGGTATTTGAAATGTCATATGCTTCGATACGGCGCAGAGGATTCTCAAAGTTTAGGCAGTCGCGGATTTCGGCAAGCGCGCCCGTCGTCTTCGCGTAGTCCCGCAACTTCTTTTCGCCGAATTGCTCAAGCATATTATACGCGTTTTTCTGGGCAAGCCTAAGCAACGCGACTTTTTCGCCCTTTTGCGGCACGGTTATAGACACGGCGAACTGATTTGTGGTATCTTTTTTAACAGACTTAAGAAACGATACAATAAGTTCTTTTTCATCAATATCCGTCTGTAAAATGATTTCGCGGGGAATAAAGGAGGTTTCCGTGTAGAATTGTTTGATAAACGCCGTCATAATCGCGGTTTCCGTTTCGCCCGACACCTGATGTATCAAAAAGTCCTCTTTGTTCACAATCTTTCCCCCGCGAACAAAAAATACATAAAAAAGCGCGGTATCCTCTTTTAGCGCGAACGCGATAACGTCCTGATTGTCGTCGTTTCTCGCGTCAATGTGCTGGCGTTCGCGCAAGTACCGTATGGCGGTCATATTGTCGCGAGCCTTCGCGGCAAATTCAAACTGCAAATTCTCCGCGAATTTCAACATTTCCTCCTCGATACTCTTAAGCACCATATCATACTTACCGCCTAGGAAAAGCAGGATTTCATCGATTCGCGCCGAATAGTCGGCGGCGTACCCCATACAAGGAGCGTCGCATTTGTTGATATGATAATTCAAACAGGGGCGTTCCTTTGGATTCGGCGTATCCCCGAGAACTTTCGCGCAAAGACGTATCCGCCACACCCTTTTTATCGTGTCCAGCAACTCGTGAACCGTCCCGCCGAGATATGGTCCGAAATACCGCGCCCCGTCCTTGGCTACCCTTCTGGTAATAAAAACCTGCGGATATACTTCTTGTACCGTAACCTTTATGTACGGATAGGTTTTACTATCTTTCAGCATTATGTTATACTTAGGCGTGTGCTTCTTTATCAAACTGCACTCCAAAATAAGCGCCTCAAGTTCGGTATCGGTCATTATGTACTCAAATTCGGCAATGTTAGGCACCATTGAACGCACCTTGAAATCCGTGTTACTCTCTCTGAAATACGAACGGACACGGTTTTTTAGATTCTTCGCCTTGCCGATATAGATAATCTTCCCTTCGCTGTTCTTCATAAGGTAAACGCCGCTTTTGTCTGGAAGTCTTGCCAACTCCGCCTTTATATCAAACATAGTATCACCGAAAATTATTATATCATTTTTAACTAAGGACTACAATTTTTTGGTATAATATATTATAATAGTAGTGTCTTTAAACTCAACAATTGGAGGTAAAAAAATGGAATATAATATTACACCTTCTTACAATGAGGAAGAAAATGTATGGTTCGTGACCCTCGTGGGCGAATTTGACATTTTCAACGCCGCCGAATTGAAGGCGAAACTCAACGACCTAGTTGCCGAAAAACAAATCAACTTGGTACTCGAATGTTCAAATCTCGTGTTCATCGACTCCACTGTTTTGGGGAATCTCGTTGCGGTACTGAAGAACGTTAAGGCGTATGACGGAAAGATTTCGCTTAAAAATCTCCGTCCGAACGTTTCTAAAATCTTCAAAATAACTAACCTAAATAAAATATTCGTGATTGATGGTGAGGGTGAGGCCAATGAATGAATTTGAAACCACAGAAGAATTAACCGCCATAGAGTTATCGCTGCCGGCAAACGCGGCGTATGTTTCGGCGGTGCGTCAAACCGCGTCGTCGATTGCGTCGCGCCTGAATTTTGACGTTGACGAACTTGAGGACGTGCGTTCTCTCGTTTCGGAGGTTTGCGGACTGCTCATCAAAAAATCGGGCGGACACGGCGGATTTTTGATAAAGTTTGACCCGTCGGACGGCAAGAAAATAAAAATCTCTTTCACTCTTAGTCACGCCGAAAAAGTCGATATTGAAAAAGACGATATGGGGCTCGCCATGATTCAGGCGTTGGCGGACAAGTTCGACATTGTGCCAGCGAAAAACGGCAATTTATTACTCTCGATTGAAAAAGTTCACAAAGAATTGTTATTATAAGAACAGAACCTCGGAAGAAGGGATTGATTGTGGATACTAAAGAATACGAGGTTGTCTTTTTAAGCGAACTAAACAACGTAAAATCCGCCCTTAAAGGAATTTTGGAATTTTGCAACGAAATTTGGAACTTGTCGAAAGAGGAAGAAGGCGACTTGAAACTCATTTTCAGCGAACTTTTGTGCAACGCCGTAATCCACGGCAACAAACACGACGCGGACAAGCGGGTGTATGTCCACGTTTACGCCAAAGACGGTACTCTCTCGTCAAAAATTACCGACGAGGGTACGGGCTTTGACGGCACAACGATTTCCGCGAACATAAATCTGCTAAGCGACCACGGGCGCGGGGTGCGGCTTGCCGCCTCTCTCGCCGACCACATAAATTTTGGGGAATTTGGGAATACCGTCCAATTTGACAAGAAGATACAAAGCGGTGAAAGATAATGGAAAGAATTAACGATATACTTGTTGCGGATTCCAATCCGAAAAGCACGGAACTTATGGGGGATTCCCTGCGGCAAAAGGGATACAAAGTCGTCACCGCCTCGAGCGGACACCAAGTGCTTGCGAAAACGCAGCTTTTCACGCCGAATCTTGTCATACTCGATATATCTTTTGACGATATAAGCGGCTATGAGGTTTGCCGAAAAATCAAGACGAACCCTAACACAGAGTACACGCTTGTTCTTTTTCTATGTTCGCTTGAGACGAAAGACGCGGTGATTCGGGCGTTTGAGGCAGGCGCGGACGACATTATAGAAAAAAACTTTGACGCGCTGGTGCTTGTGGCGAAGGTGAAGTCCCTCCTGCGGATAAGCGAATTGCGGACGAAACTTCAGGAGAACTACGCCGAACTTGAGAAGAAAAACAAAATGCTTGAGTTTCAGCTCAAGATGGGACAGCAAATTCAGCATAGCATAATGAAAGATTTCGACCTTGAAATCGGCGGGGCGCAAATTCTCACGACCTATCTTCCCGCCCTCGACATAGGCGGCGATTTTTACGAGATTTCAAAATTTGAGGCATCGACGGGAATTTGCATCGGCGACGTTTCGGGACACGGGATTTCGGCGGCTCTACTCACGACAATGTTACTTTCAATGATTAAATCGGAGACGGCGCAGTACAGAAATCCCGACCTTTTCCTCGGCACGATAAACACGCGCTTTTGCCGTATTTTTGAAAATACGGACATAGGCATTTACGCTTGTCTCTTCTGCTCCCTGATAGATACGAAAAACCAAACCCTCTACTATTCAAACGCGGGGCAAGCTCCGCCGTTTTATTACAACAGCAAAAGCGGCGAATTTACGGAACTCGAGACGTCGGGTACGCCTATCGGAATGATGCCGAACTCGACCTATGAGTGCCGCGTACTCGACTACAACAAAGACGACGTTTTGGTACTGTACACGGACGGCTTGTCGGACGCGCTCTACAAAAATTCTCCAGAAGAATTTCATTCAAGAATGAGTGAAATTTTTGAGGACGCGGCGCAAAACGGGCAGCCCCTCGACCTTAATTTGCTTAAAAAGTCGATAATCGAAATGTTTTATAACTCGGATTTGGTCGAGTCAAAGAAATATGTACTTGACGACGTTAGTCTGATACTTTGCCGGTTTGATTAAAAAAAAGCCCTGTGCGGGCTTTTTTTATTGCTATTTGCGTCCCCCAAGCAGGCGGAGGATAAAGAGGAACATATTTATGAAGTCGAGGTAAAGGGTTAGCGCGCAGGAAATCGCCATATTTTCGGTTCGTCCCGTTTGTAAGGCAAGAGGGAAATAGCGCGTTCTTATTTTTTGCGCGTCATAGGCGGTAAGCCCGACAAACACCGCAAGCCCCACGATACTTATGAAAAAGTTAAGCATACCGTTCCCGAGAAAGAGATTTACCACGGAAAAGATTATGACGGTGATAAGCCCCGCGAAGAGGATTGTACGCATACTCGAAAGGTCTCTGGTGGTGAACTGACCGTACAGGCAGAGTATCCCGAAAAACAACGCCGTGAACATAAAAGCTTGGGAAATGACCGCACCCGCGTACTGTACGACGATGAACGAAATCGTGACGCCGTTGATTACGGAATAAACCATAAATACTATACGGGCGACTGTCGGACTCATTGTCATTACTTTGCCCGCGAGGAAAAACACAAGCCCGACTTCGACGATTAGCAGGAGCATAACCACCTTTGCGCTTGCGAATAAAAACGCGGGGTTGCTCAAAACCGCCATACTCACGAGTCCCGTCACGAGAAGCCCCGAAAAAAGCCACATAAACACGCGTTTCATAAAAGCCGAGAGCGCCGCTTGGTCATACACGACCGCTTGGCTTGTATCGTTATTTGAAATTATTGACATAGAAAAATCACTCCTTTTGTAAAGTATACGTTACAATTATAACACAGTATGAGGATTTTTTGAAGTCTCCTTATGAAATTTTTTGAGACGCACAGACACCTTGAACAAGTCGCCGTCGATTACTATGCTGATTTTGCCTCCGTGCAGTTCGACGATTTTTTTGCTTATGGAAAGCCCTAGTCCGCTCCCTTGTTTTGACGATTCTCCGCGCACGAACCGCTCAAACAATGCCTCTTCGGATATGTTGAGTTCGTGTGCCGCGACGTTTTTAAACTCAATGTTCACCAAATCCTCGTCGTCAATGTTTACGGAAATGTAGACGCGGCTGGCGGGCATCGCGTATTTTGAAATATTTATCAGAAGGTTCTCGAACACGCGCCACACGCGTTTTCCGTCGGCGAAAACATAGGCGGAGGGTATGGCGTAATTGGTTTTCACGGTGAGGCGCGACTCCTCAAACACGTTCCCGATTTCGCCCAAAGATTGTTTTAGCAGGTTCACCACGTCGATTCTCGCGCAATCAAGCGTCAAGTCCCCCGACTGTAATTTTGACGCTTCAAACAAATCGTCAATCAACGCCGAAAGGCGGTTAGATTTTTCGTCAAGTATTCTTAGGTACTTCTTTTGTTCGTCGGGGGATTTTTCACCTTTAAGGAGTTCTACATAGTTTATGATTGAGGTAAGCGGCGTGCGTAAGTCGTGGGAAACGGAGGTGATAAGCTCCGTTTTCAGTCTCTCGGTTTTAAGGTTTTCGTTAAGCGTCTCGATAAGTATTTCGCGGAGTTTGGCGAGATTATTAATGGGTTTGACAAAAATCCCGCGTTCTACCGCCAAAAGATGTAAAAATTCTTCGCTTAGGTTGTCCTCGTTTTGGATATTCTCGATAATGTAGTCCACCAAACCGTAAAACGTGAGTACGCGAATTATGAACCACACGAATATAGCTCCCGCCGCGAACCCCGCGTAGCCAAGCAGATCCCCTCTGAATACAAAGAGGGCGGCGACGAAAACCGCCGCGATTAGGAATGTCAAAAAAATGATAAGCCCCGCAAGAAGTTTATCACAGGTTAATATTGACTTTATTTTTATCTCGAAGTTTGTGAACCGGTTTTTTAACCACAATATATCTTTTTCTTCCATAAAAATCTGTGGGTCGCGAAAAAGCCGCCACAGGAAAACGAACGCGAAAAACAGGTACATACACACGACACCCGAAAAAAATATTATCCCTAAATTTGAAAGTCTCATTCCAAAAGTCTCGAATATGAATTTGTGGGAGTAGCGAAGCTCCAGTATTGCCCAGTATCCCAAGAAGATTTTTAGGATAAAGGGTTGAAACCCGTATATTTTTTCAAAGTCGGAAAAGCCGTTTGCCGTGACGCTCCGCGTGTAGACCATATAGCAAAAAAGCCCGACGAGAAGAAGGACGCAAACCCCCGTGACCCACAGTATCAGTTTGATTTCGTTGATGTAGTCCGCGGAGGATAATTCGGCGATTATGGCCGAAATCTCGGAAGAGTATATATGCTCGTCAAGGGTTGAGGGCGTCGGCACGGGGACTATGATGTATCCCGTGTAACCGTTGTAGGCGAAAGTTTGGGTGAGGTTGACCTCTTTCCCGTAAATTGGGGCTTCGGAAATGTTGAACGTCGCCGCGACTTTGGCGGGATTTTGCATATAGGCGCGGAGGTTGAGGTTTTGGCTGTTCGGAATGTTCGTGTAGATTGTGCCTTGATTTTCTATGCAATATTCAAATTCGCCTGGGATTCGGAGCTCATCCCGCAGCTTCCAAAACTCTTCCGTTTTTGCGGAAAGGATTCTGCTTCGGATTTCAGAATCGGAGAGAATGTATTCCTTGCGGAGTTCTTGGATTTCCTCCTCCTTTTCATTGTAAAGGGTTGCGGAGGGCGTGCCGTTTTCCCCGTATAGTTTTTTGTAATATTCGTCGTTTACCCCTTTTTCAACTTCGTTAAATTGGGAAATAAGGGTATTGTTAAGTTTTTCCACGTCGGAGATGGTGATTATGTTTTCCGTGGGTTCGGCTGCGTGGTACAAGACATAGTACGTGCGGAGTTTGTCCGCGTAGGCGAGAATATCGTCTTTAAAAACCTCTGAACTAAGCAGTCTTTCGCCGATTGTCTTGTCCTTGATTTTGTTCAAATCTATGATTTCCATTGTGAATACCGCGATTAAAAACGCCAACACGAAAAAAATCACAAAACATACGCTGTTTTTGCTTTCGTTTTTATTTTTCAATTTTGTATCCAACTCCCCAGACAACCTTTAGGTATATCGGCTCTTTCGGGTTCGCCTCGATTTTTTCGCGGATTCGGCGAATGTGGACGGCGACCGTGTTATCTCCGTTCACAAAAGGCTCGTTCCACACTTTTTGGTAGATTTCTTCAATAGAATACACAACGCCGACGTTTTCCATAAGAAGTTCAAGGATACGGAATTCTATCGGCGTGAGCTTTATGTCCGCGCCGTCTAACGTGATTTCCTTTGTGGATTTGTTAAGGCGCAGCCCGCGGATTTCAAACTCGTCGCCGCTGTCCTTGAAACTGTCGTATTGGACATAGCGCCTCAGGTTGGATTTTATCCTTGCGCTGAGTTCCGTAAGGTTGAAGGGCTTTTTTATGTAATCGTCCGCGCCTATGTTCAAGCCCTTGACGATTTGCGCGTCGTCGGTTTTCGCCGAAATGATGATAATCGGGATTTGTTTCTCGGCGCGTATTTTCACGATGGCGCTCATTCCGTTCATCTTCGGCATCATAATGTCCATAAGTA
The DNA here is from genome assembly GCA_025997155.1 of Clostridia bacterium. GTDB lineage: Bacteria > Bacillota > Clostridia > Lachnospirales > WQUN01 > BNUF01. Next base: position 4,110 of record BNUF01000031.1, on the reverse strand, counting down.
TGAGGTGAATTTCGTTGTTAAGCGCGGCTTCGACGGCTTCAACGCCGTTTGTCGCGGTGATTGGGTTGTACTCCGCGTTCAAGAAAATTTTGAGGCTCTCAAGAATTTCCGCGTCGTCGTCAACGATTAAAATATTGTATTTATCCATGATTTTCCTCCTCGGTTTGTGATAAAAATTATCACGGACATAGAGTGGAACTCCACGTCCGTGATAATTATTGTCATGAATAAATTATATCACAGTTATTGAACCGCCGCCACATTATTAGTTCCCGTGGTGTTAGGAATCGAAGCCGCGTTGCGTCTTGTAAAAGTTCTGTTGCGTATGGTGTTCGCCGTCAAATCGTCCGCGTATGGACGCGCTGTTTGAATCTGTGCGCGGCGCGCCGAATTAAGGTTGTTGCTCACACGATTTCCGCTGTTTAGACTGCCGCCGACTCGCGGCGTGTCGTCAAGCACTTTGTCAGCCCGAGTACCGTTTAGCGCGTTGTTCCCAAGCGCGGAATTTCGGTTTTCTCTTTCGTAATTGTAGCCATAGCCGTAACCGTCTGTGTCACGATTTACATTGTAACCGTTGGCACGATACGCGCTGTTGCTTATATTGCCCGGCGTAGCGCAGCCCGTGAACGCCATAACGCCCGCGATTACGCCCGCCGCCAAGCCTACTCTTAACAATTTATCCCGTTTCATTAGTATCCCCCTGAATCCACACTTTTATTACACGGCTTGTGTCGCTTGCCGTAATATTATTATGCGCCGTTACACTTTTATAATGTTAGACGTTTAATGGGAGAGTAACATTTTTTTGTAAATTATCCGAAAATGCTTGCAAAAATACCAGCGTTCTGGTATAATCAGGTATTACATTGTGCTTATTGTAACTTAATATAATATTGAATAGGCTTTAGGAGGCTTCTATGCAACATCGAAAAAGCGGCGTTCTCGCCCACCCTACATCTTTCCCTTCTGAATACGGCATTGGGGATTTAGGAAAAGGCGCGTATGATTTCATTGATTTCCTCAAAAACGCGAAACAGACTCTTTGGCAAATTTTGCCGCTAGGTCCCACAGGTTTCGGCGACTCACCCTACCAAAGTTTTTCGACTTTCGCGGGAAATCCTTATTTAATATCCCCAGAAATTCTTAAAAAAGACGGGCTTATTTCGGAAGTCCCAGCACCCGATTTTGAAATAAACCCCCGCAAGATAGATTACGGAAAAGTCGGCGTATATAAAAGACAGATTTTGAAGATATCTTTTGACACGTTCAAAAAGGGTGCGTTTGACGAACTCAAAACGGAGTTCAAAGCTTTTGCCGACGCGAACAAAAAATGGCTTGACGATTTCGCGCTTTTCGCGGCTGTGAAAGCTTTCTATATAAACGACCGCAAAGACGGCAAAAAAGGCGCGTTGTACAACAGTTACAAAAAAAACCACGACGGCAAACTCGCGGAAAACCTTATTGACGACAACTTCTACGGCGCGGTTTGGCAAACGTGGGAGGCGGAACTCTCGGCTCACTCTGACGACGCCGTTAAAAAATGGAAGGACAAGTTATCAAAGGATATCGAATACTACCAGTTCGAGCAATTTTTGTTCTTCAAACAGTGGAACGCACTCAAAACATACGCCAACGAAAACGACATAAAAATAATCGGCGACATTCCGATTTTTGTAGCTCTGGACTCCGCCGACGTTTGGGCGAACACGCGCCTTTTTGACATAGGCGAAAACGGCGACCCGAACTCTGTCGCGGGCGTTCCCCCCGACTATTTCACAGAGGACGGGCAGCTTTGGGGCAACCCAATCTACAACTGGCAAACAATCGGCAAAGGTCACTACAAATGGTGGAAAGACCGTATCCGCGCCGCGTTCAACCTAGTCGACATATTGCGTATAGACCATTTTATCGGGTTTGAATCCTACTGGGCTGTTCCATACGGCGAAACCACCGCGATAAATGGAAAACGCGTCAAGGGTCCGGGGTCTAAGTTTTTCGATTCCGTTTTTGAAGAATTGGGCAAACTTCCCATTATCGCCGAGGATTTGGGCGTCGTTACTCCCGCCGTTGACACTCTGCGTAAATCCTTCAATTTGCCGGGTATGAAGGTTCTCCAGTTCGCCTTTGACCCGACTTCGCAAAGCTCCTACTTGCCGCACAATCTGGACACGCCTGACACAGTGCTTTATACAGGTACGCACGACAACGACACAACCGTCGGCTGGTATCATTCGACAAACGAGGAGTCTGCCGACTACTTTAGACGGTACTTGCGCGTGTCGGGCGACGACTGCGCGTGGGACTTAATCCGTCTCGCGTTCTCGACTATCGCTAAAACCGTAATCGTACCCGTTCAAGATATCCTCTCCCTAGGCGCGGACGACAGAATGAACGAACCAGGCAAACCGGACGGCAACTGGCAATTCCGCTACACCGCCGATATGCTCTCGGACGGGCTTGCAAAAGGACTTTTTGAATTGTCTGAATTGTACGGACGAAACGCCGCCGACTCCGAAGAACCGACCCCAGAAGTCGAAATAAAAATTATAGAAGAAACAATCGTAAGCGTTCCCGAAACAACCGACGCGCCGAAAAAACGCGGCGGAAGACGCGCTGGCACCGGCAAAAAACCAAAACCTAAAGAAGAACCCCCCGCTCCGCCTGCGGAAGAAGTCAAACCAAAACGCGGACGACGTAAAAAATCATAGGTGATTAAATGTCTGATTACGACGGCAATCAAATACAAGTCCTAGAAGGACTGGAGGCAGTCCGCAAACGCCCCGGAATGTATATCGGGAGTACGTCGGCACGCGGATTGCACCACCTTGTGTATGAAATCGTTGACAATGCCGTGGACGAGGCGCTTGCGGGTTGCTGCGGCGAAATAGAAGTGACTATTCACGCGGACAACACCGTGTCCGTCAGGGACGACGGACGCGGAATCCCTGTCGACACCCAAGCGCAAATGGGTATTCCCGCCGTGGAAGTCGTTTTTACCGTACTCCACGCGGGCGGGAAATTCGGCGGCGGCGGATACAAGATTTCGGGCGGGTTGCACGGCGTGGGTGCGTCCGTTGTGAACGCGCTTTCGGAATTTACCGATGTGCGAATCATACGCGCTGGCAAAATTCATGAGATAAAGTTTGCGCGGGGCGACGTCACGCAACCGCTCACAGTCGTGGGCGAGACCTCCGAGAAAACAGGCACTTTTGTTCATTTCAAGCCCGACGCGGAAATTTTTGACGAAACCGTTTTCGATTACGACACTTTGCGTCGGCATATGCGTGAAACAGCATTCTTGACAAAAGGGCTTAAAATAAATATTACCGATATGCGGGCGGAACCAAATCTCCGCGCAAGTTTCCATTACGAGGGCGGAATACGCCAGTTTGTCGCGCATATCAATAAGGATAAAACTCCCATACACGACTTGATTTTTTATACGGAAGCCAAACTTGAGGAATGTCTTGTTGAGGTTTCTTTTCAGTACAATGACGGATTCGTTGAAAACACGCACTCCTACGCGAACAATATCGCAACGCCCGAAGGCGGGACGCACCTCACTGGTTTCCGCTCCGCAATGACGAAAACTATTAACGATTACGGGCGTAAGTACAATCTGCTTAAAGAAAGCGACAAGCCTTTTTCGGGCGAGGACGTGCGCGAGGGGCTTACGGCTGTCATAAGCGTGAAGTTGTCCGACCCGCAGTTCGAGGGGCAGACAAAGGCAAAACTTGGCAACGTTTGCGCGAGAACCGCCGTGGAATCCGTTGTGTCGGAACAACTCGCCTATTTTTTGGAAGATAACCCAACGGTTGCCAAAATTATAATAGATAAGTCTATGACCGCCTCCCACGCGAGAGAGGCGGCAAAAAAGGCGCGTGAGTTGGTACGCCGAAAATCCGCCCTTGACGGCGCGCGTATGCCCGGTAAACTTGCGGACTGCTCTGAAAAAGACCCCGAACTTTGCGAGATTTTTATTGTCGAGAATAAATTCACGTCGCGGCTCGACTTTATCACCCATAAGTTTTGTAAAAATTTCGTCGGCGGCAAGCGCGTCCTCAAGTTCGACGCGCAAAAGCGAACGCACATCGGGGGCCATTGTCGTTT
>BNUF01000030.1 GCA_025997155.1 Clostridia bacterium | reverse complement strand
GGGTTTTGCGCGTAAATCATAAGTTGCTTGTCGAACGAGTGCGTGTAGTTCCGCGCCGCCGTATCAAGGAACGACAGCCAATTTTTGCCGTCCGATAAAATTTTTTGCGCGGTCTTGTTATATAGCCGTTTTGCGTCTATCAGTTCATCAGCCAACCAAAATCCCCCTCTATGTATTTTCTGTTTTTTGTCGGTTTATTGCCGTCAAAAGCAAGTTATAATCTTCTTGATTAAAGCGTACATAAACGTCTTTTGTGAGGTTGTTATACTCCGTTTCAGACAGTATAACGACATTTTCGCCCTGCTTGCGCGTAACTATTACCGTTTCGTTTTCGTGTACAGCAGCGTCGCAAAATCGCTTAAAATTCTCTCGTGCGTATGAATAATTAACCGCTATCAAAAAATCACCTCTTGACATATTGTACAATATTTTGTACAGTATGTCAAGAGGTAATTTCAAAAACTTTTCCAAAACTTAAAATTCATTATCTTTTTGATATTTAGCCAGCATTGATAAATTTGAAAGAATCTCGTATACATTTTCTAAACTTCGCGTATTCATAACAAACAATACAGACATTATCCGACTGATAATGAGGTTGCGAACGTCGTCGGGAGTTTCGGGCGGCGGCTCTGCCCTCTTTTTTCTGTTACACAAGTCCTCAACGGACATTCCTAACGCTTCCGCTATTTTTTCGATTTTAGCTTCTTTGGGGACAAATTTATTACTCTCGTATCCTCTAAGCGTTATTTCGGGTATCCCTGTGGATTTCGATAAGGCTTTTTGCGTCATTCTCTGCTTTGCCCTGCAAACTCGTATCCTGTCGCCGATAGTCATACACAAGCCCCCTCAAAGTTCTTTATCCTCTTGGTATTTAGGAAACACCGATAAATCGCAAAGAACCTCATATATTCGTTCTAAAGTTTGTTTATTCATAGAAAAAAGCACCGTCATTATCCGACTAACAATAATGTTTCTGTCGTCCTCGGGGTATTATTCCGTTATCTCTAACTTGTTCGTCCGCTTGTCTAAATCCTCCTGCGACATTTTTAATTCTTTTCGATATGTCTTTATCCTATCGCCTATACTCATTGACGCAAGCCCGCTTTCCTACTTATTTTTCAAACTCTTTCCTAACATCAAAGATAATAATGGCAAACTGCGCTTTTTTAGTGGCATCGTCTGCATTTTCGGAAACAAGAGGTTAGCTTCATTGAATTTGACGAGATAAACCGTCATATCACTATCTCGGTTGCCTGTTTGAAACTCGTTAATTGCCTCGACTGCTACGGCTTCGGCTTCGTTTTCGGGAAAGCCGTAAATCCCCGCCGAAATAAGCGGAAAGGCGATTGATTTCACGTTATACTGTTTGGCGAGTAAAAGCGAATTTGTGTAGCAGTTTTTCAAAAGGGCTTTTTCGCTGTCGCTTCCGTCTTTCCAAATTGAACCGACCGTGTGAATGACATACTTGCAAAGAGCATACCCACTTGTTAGTACGGCTTCGCCCGTTTTACAATAACCAATGCGGTTACATTCATTTTGGAGGTCAATCGCCCCAACCGCCTTGAATATCGCGCCGCAAACTCCCGCACCCTGTTTAAGCTGATTGTTCGCCGCGTTCACAACCGCTTCCGTGCCTATTTTTGTAATATCTCCAAAAACTATCTCAAATTTCATATGTACCTCCATAATTCTTAACATAAAAAAGCCGCCTATATACTACAAGGCGACAAGTTTTGATATACTGTCAATACCGTTATAACGTTCATTTTCCTCAACAGTAAAACCGCGTTTTTTATAGAACGAGCGTAATTCTTCTGCTTTCTCAGGTGTTTCTTTATCTACAAAAGATAATATACCCCCTATTTCAAGTATTGAATTACTGTGATTTCTCGTATATTCGGTTAGCAAATTTAGGAGTATGGTAGCGTATCCATTTTTTCTATAATCTTTATCAATGATAATATCTTCCAACTTGATTTTATTAAGAAATTTATAAGTGTTGTTTATATAACAGTATTCATACATAAATCTAAAACGCATACTGCCAGCTTCAAAGAATTCGTTTATATGATTCGGCAACAAGTATAACTTATATTCATAGTCGTCTATTCTGCCGTCTGAAAATAGCCTTTCGACAGAAGTAGCAATAGTAAAACAGTTGTCCTTATAATTGCTGTATATTATGTTTTCGCCTTTTGATAATCTATTCTCTAAAGCTAAAATTTGGTGTTCCTTATTTATACACATTTGCGCTAAATCTCTTGCTGTTTTATTTATCACACAATGTTTGCAGTATTTCTGCTCCACGATTTTGTCGGTAATAATCAAATCTATTCTCGTCCTCTCTGCTATGGAGATACGGCGATTTTATAACATCTTTGAGCGTATTTTTAAGTTGTTCTTTATGAAATCCAGTATCCATTTTGCAAATATCGTCAAATAAAATTTCTATGTCTTCTATAAGCAAAACATCTCGCCGTCTGTCGGCTCGAAACGCAGTTTTGTATATGGAAACCTCCGAACGAACCTCATACGGAATATCGCGAAGTCGTATCTTATTACATAATAACAGATTTTCCAAAAAAAATATAGTTTCGCTCCATAGATATTCAGCGGGATATTTAAGAGGATTGCCCTCCGTAATAATTTCTTTGTCAAAGGTTTCCAAAATTTTAAGTACATCGTTATTGATAAAATTTTGCATAATGGCATTTGTCATCATCAAGTTTTCGGAGTTTCCGTGTGTTTTTAAGTTGTTTTTGAACAGATTGATAAATGGAACTCGAACTTCAACAGCCATTTTCAAAATATCGTCTGCCAATCGCTCCATATCCGCTATAAACGACTTAATGCCGCAATCGCTAACCCAAAATCCAGCTTCATATATTCTAATATTGGCTCTTAGGTGAAATGGCAATATTGAAATAGTTATCTTGTTCTCTCGAAGCAAAAATATCAAAAATTCTTGTGAATGAATAGATTTTTTAATAGACACATCAATCAAATCAGTTTTTACGTTTGCAATATTTTCAAGTGCCATATATGTCCCCCCGATTTTACGCGCAAAAAACACCTCGCCAATGTAGCAATGACAAGGCGTTGCGCTTGATTTACTCGATTTCGTTGTCCGATTTTTTTATTCCCTTGGATAAGTCGCCCTGTTTGCCTTGTTTGTTTTGTTCTCGCTCCTTGTTATATTTGTCGGATTTGGTTTTTGCGTTCGCCAAAATTTCCTCTAAAGAGGTAGTTTTTTGGGCTTTTGGAGTGAGTTTGTCGCATTGAACAATTTTTTCGCCCGTAAGTAAATTTACTTTTTCTTTGTAGATTACCGTATATTGTGGTTGCCGCAAAGTATAGTCTTTGTTTTCTTTTGGAAAAAACGAACGGCAAAAATGCGTATCAGAATCTTCCTCTTTGTCTATAAAAATGTAATAATCCTGTTTTTCGTGACTGCTTTTCAAAAAATAATCTGCTTGGATTACTGAAAATACATTTATTCTCTCGTTGTAACGAAAAACAAGAGAATTGCAGTCTAAAAGAGTCTCCAATAGATGAGCAGCTGACAGACGACTTAATACGCTGTCCAAATATTTGCTGTCGCTTATATCTGCAAATGTTATTTTATTATGTATTATGTTATCAAAAATTTTTTCGCGATTTCCTGTTGATATTCTATTATCCTTGAGTTTATGAAGTCCTGCGAGGTGATGAAAGTCAACCTTTGCAAAGGCAATAGCTAAATCTGTTTGTTTGGCGTTTCGCCCAAGAGTAATATTGTACCTTGTGTTTAACAATTCGAGAAACGCAAATGCGCTTTTTTGTAGTTTGTCCATAATAATTGCCTCTCTAAAAATAAAAGGCGTTCCGTTGATTAAAGCAACGGAACGCCTTTGAGCATTTTCTTTCGGTTTTTACACCTACGCCGATTTGGGGTACCGTTGCACAACCCCTCTTGAAAGCTCCGCCAAGCAAGGCATATCGGCACGCTACTTGGCTTCAACACTTCAACAGACACACGCCGTTGCCTGTTATGACATAAACCTTAATTTTTAGTTTAATGTAACTATATTTTATCAAACTTTGCGTCAAAAGTCAAGAGCGAAATTATTACAGTTTCGTTACGGATATTTTCTTCCATAATCAACGCCTACGAAGTCGAGTAGGTCTCCCAGTCCTAGGTCGTTTATGATGTATCTATGCCGTGCGGGACGCGAGTATTCAAGCCGCTGAAAAGTATTAACCTTGTCGAGGTGACAGCCTATGGGACAAAATGTACAACCTGTACGTCTTTCGCCAGTAGTTTTTAGTTTGCCTTTTTTATCCTCTACAATATCACCGTAAACACTTGCGTATGGGATTTTGAAGTCACGAAGATACCGTAAAATATCTTGTTCACTCCAAAAACTTAGCGGTTTTGATATTTCCTTGCCCTTTTTGAACGAGTTGCAACCCGTTTTGAGCCACGCTTGTTTGCGGCGGCTACTTTCAGATGTGAGAGTTCCTGTAATCGGCTTAGTTTTAGTTTCTTGAGCATAAAATTTAAGGGGATTTTCTTTCATCACATCACAACATTTGGCGGAAATTTTGAAATCGCTGTCTAATAAAAAAGCCCATTTTTTGTAATAGGCTTCTTTATACCAACTCCGAGAACCATCGGTGTTCAAACCCTTGAAGTAGTTAATTGCCCACCGTTTACCCTGTCTTGCGTAAAATACTGCGTTTGCAACGTCTTTTGACGGATAGCACCAACCGTATTCTTTGATAACCTCGTCAAAGCGCATTTCGGGGGTAAGTTTGATTACGTTCGGTAACGAGAGGGCAAAGTTGCGGACTTCTGGAAACTCAAGCCCAGTATCAACATAAAGTGCCTTTGTGTCGGGGAAACATCTACGCGCCAAGTCGAGTAATACAGTTGAGTCTTTGCCCCCGCTAAAACTAACTGTTACTTTGCCGTCCATTCTTCCGTAAAATTCCAGTATTCTTATTTGTGTCACATGAATTTTGTGTTCAAAATCCCACGACTGCATTTTCTTTAAGTCTTCCGAAGTGAATATATTTTCTGCCATTTGAACACTCCAACCTTATTTGCGGGCGTTTATTTTGATTCAAAATCAAGTTTGTAGTTGACATATTCGCCTGTGTCCTGAAGCAGGACGGTTGCGGTGTAGTTCTTCTTTTTTGTTTCGGAGTACAAGCCGCCGAGTTTTATTTTGCCGTCTTTGATAAGAGCGTGAGCTATTTCTTTGGTGATTTCGGCTTTTTTCGCGGTGAAGAATTTATCTTGTTTCCACATCGCGAATTTGCAATTTTCGCAGGAGAAGGTCTTTGGATTTTCGTATATCTTGCCGCCGCAACGTGGGCAAACGCCGATAACTTCTTTACCCTCGTTATTTTGAAAGGGATTTTTGCCACTTGGGTTTGAATATGAAGTAACCATATTTTTTGTTAGGGCTATGATTTCATTGTTGAAGTCCGCGCTGTTTTTCTTGCCTTGTTCAACCTGTTGTAACGCCGTTTCCCATTCGGCGGTCATTTTCGGGGATTTAAGCACATCGGGAACAACCGTCATTGAAATTATTCCTTTTTCTGTCGGCAATAAGTTCTTGTTTTTGCGCGTCAGAAAGTCGGAGGATACTAACTTTTCGATTATCGCCGCACGAGTTGCGGGAGTGCCTATGCCCTTTTTCTCAATATCTTCGTTTTGAATGTTTTCATAATCGGCGTTACCAGCACGTTCCATCGCGGATAAAAGCGTGTCCTCCGTGAAGTGCTTCGGAGGTGTCGTAAACCGTTCGTTTAGTTTTGAAATAACTGTAAAGGTCTGGTCTTCCTCGATTTTTGGGAGTGTGATTTCTTCTTTGTCCGTTTCGGGTTTAAGCCGTAGTATGTGCTGTAACGCCGTTTCAACTGCCTTAAAGCCCTCGTCAATTGTTGTCTTGCCCCTCGTATAAAACTTTGTATCAGCGCAGTCGATAACTGCACTAACAGAAAGAAAAATATGGGGCGGTGAGGTGGCGGCGAGTAACTTTGTCATCACAAGATAGAGTATGCTTATTTCAGTTTCGGGCAAGTCGCTGAAAATGGTCTTGGATACTTGCATTGTCGGTATTATGGCGTGGTGGTCGGTTACTTTGGCTGAATTGATTACGCTGTCGATACCGCTGAACGTCATATTGAAAAGCATTAAGTTTTTGATGTTTTCGATAACAGCGACTGTCGCGCCGCGCATATCATCCGTGAGATACTGGCTGTCTGTGCGTGGGTATGTTACAAGTTTCTTTTCGTATAAAGATTGCGTTGCGTTAAGAGTTTCCTGCGCCGTAAAGCCGAGCGTACGGTTTGCTTCTCTTTGGAGAGTGGTTAAATCGTACAGTTTCGGCGGTTTGACGCGTTTTTCTTCTTCCGTCAGAGAAGTGCAAACGGCTTGAGAGTTGTCGCAAGCCGTTTGCAAATTCCGCGCCGTATTTTCGTCTGTTATCTTTTCGCTTTCGGCGGTGAATTTGCCGTCCGTGATTGAAACTGTGAAGAATTTTTCTTTTTGAAAATTTTTGATTTTATCTTCACGTTCGGTAATCATTGAAAGTGTCGGTGTCATAACGCGTCCGACATTCAATTTTGTGAAGTAGGTACTTGTGAGAAGTCTTGTGACGTTAAGCCCGATGAGCCAATCGGCGCGGGCACGGGCAAGTGCCGCTTCATATAAATTGTTGTACGCGCTGCCGTCTTTAAGGTTCGCGAATCCTTGTTTTATCGCACTTTCTTCCATTGAGGAAATCCAAAGGCGTTTGAAAGGTTTTTTGCTTTTGGACACGTTGTAGACAAGCCTAAATATCAACTCGCCCTCGCGTCCCGCGTCTGTCGCGCAAATTATCTCGTCTATGTCCGCACGATTCATCATTTCTTTCAGAACCGCAAACTGTTCTTTTGTACTGCTTGAAACGGCGTACTTCCACTTGTCGGGGATAATCGGCAAATCTTTTACCGCCCATTTTTTGTACTTCTCGTCATAACTGTCGGGCTGTGCAAGTTCGATTAAATGTCCTACACACCACGAAACAATGTAATTGTTGCCCTCAATGTATCCGCTTTTTCTTGCCTTTGCGCCGAGTACAGACGCTATGGACTGGGCAACGGAGGGTTTTTCTGCAACCACTAACCACAATTTTCATTCCCCTTTCTTCTTGCCAAAACTCTCCCACCACTCTTGGGGTAGGGGAGGGATTGCGCGTTCTTTTTCGGCGAATTTCAGACATTCTAAAAGTGTAGAAAGCCCGATTGAAAAGTGATAAGTATCTTTAAGTTCAAACAGGAGTTTTTCTCCGTGTTCCTCACATAAAATGCTCTTTGTTATTTTTGAAAATGTCGTTTCGTGAACGCCCTCGCCATTCGTCAGTTCCTCAACAGAAACTTCAAGTATTTCCGCTATCTTTTTGAGTTTATCTATTTTTGGAATGTACTTATTCGCTTCATACTCTTTGAGAGTGATTTCGGCTATGCCTGATTTTGTTGATAATTCTTTTTGTGTTATTTCTCGCGTTGTCCGATAAATCCGTATCTTTTCGCCGACAGTAAATGTTTTTTTATTCATAATCATCGTCCGATTTTTCAGAGAAATCGTCATCTTCGCCGTACTCGTTTCCGTCCTCGTCATCGGCGGCGTTGATTGCGGCTTCCTGTTTCGGCTTGTATATCTTGAAGTAGTACCCCGCGCCTAACGCGGCAATCCCTACAATGATGTATAAAAAGCCGTTCCCACTTTTCTTTTTGACAGGTTCTGGGGTCGGCTCTGGTTCGGGTTCTGGCTCTGGTTCTTTTTCAGCGGGCTTTTCCTCGGCAGGAGGCGCGGGCGGCGGTGTCGGTATTGCTACTTCCTTTGTTGCGCCTATTTTTTTCTGTTCGGCTTCAGCGTCCGCTGTGGCAAATGATATAAGTTCGGAAACGCTCGGCTGGGAAAGTAGGTACACGTTTCCTGTATCGCCGCCTTTTTCCTTGTCAATAACGAGATAAAACACCTCGCCGCCGACAGTTTCAACTGTGACAAACTCACGCTCGGTTTGGGTTTTGAAGGCGACTTCCGTAATCGTACCGCCGCCCGCAGGCGTTGACGAATATGTGTAACTTTCAGTTCTTTGCTGTGTCGGAATTGATACGCTCTGCGATGTTGTTTGCGGCGTGTAAATTTGTTGCGGTTGAACTTGAACACTTTGAATTTTCTTGTTTTGCACTTCAAATATGTCCATTATGCTTTTGAGTAGGTCGGAGTGCGTTAAGTCGTCAAATGTAAGTTGTTCCTCTGATGTTTCGATGTAAAGAGGGTTTGGAACGCTTACAACCTCGGATTTGTTCCCCGAGTTGTCGGTCGCGAAAATGTTTATTTCTTTTTCTGCGGTTATGTTGTCTATGTTTTTCAGTTTATCAAATCCAAGATAAAGATAACCGTTCACAACGTCCGCAAACTCGAAACCGTTCACAAACACCGCCGAAACGCCCGAATGTCCGTCGTCCGCGCTGATTTGAAGTACATTGTTTTCAAAATCGGCTTGCACGGTAGGAGCTGTTTTGTCGTAACACTCAACATAAAAAGAGAGGTTTGAAACTTTGTTGTTGGTGTCGGTAATTTTTACATAAATTGTTGAGTTATCCGAAATCGGGATTTTATGTGAGTATGTTATATCCTCATAAACGCCGTTCGCACCTGCCTTTGCGGATACCGACAATATACTTGCCTTGTCGGGGTTGTTCTCCCCCGACATATAAAAACCGATAGTGATAAACGTGTCCCTACTCTGCCACGTTGTCGGAATTTGCGGTACAATTATAGGTGTGGGCGTTGTCAACGGTTGTATTTCCACTTGATTTTCACCTGTTTGTTTGATTTGTGTCGCTCTGTCGTCAGCGGCGGGTATCACTCTCGTTGCGGCGGCGAAAACTGTGAAAGGACTGTAAAAGATTGACGTGACGGTTATCGCCGCAAGGATTTTGGTGAGATTATATTTTTTCAAGTTTGCCGTCCTCCTGTTTATCGTCTCTATGAAGTTTGATTATCTTCTTTAACTCATCAAGCGTCAAGCCTGATGTTTTCAGCAAGCCCATAACTTCTTCGGCGGTTTTTTGAGTGTGCAACTTCTCCAATTCAGTTAATTCGTGTTCGATTTTTTGTTTCAGTTCTCTTTTGTTTTCAATCTGTTGTTCAAGTGTGAGCCGTGGTTTGCCCATAAAATTTCTCCTTTCTACAACCGTCCGTATCCGTAAAAATGATTTTGCCAATAACTGCTGTTCAAGTTCGCGTAACCAATCGGGTCGCCGCAATGTAACATTTTTCCGTCACCGACATAGATACCTATGTGGCTTACATCTCCGACAGATGAATAAGTTCCTTGGAAGAAAACCAAGTCCCCTGGCTTCAACTCATCTTCGTTTACCGGCGCGGTTTGGTTGTAAATTCCTTGCGCCGTTGTCCGCGAAATTCCGTAAACATATCCGACAAATCCAGAACAGTCAAACCCTGTTTCGGGAGAAGAACCTCCCCAAACATAAGGCATTCCGATATATTTTGTCGCCTCCGCCATAAGCGCGGCAAATTCGGGGTCGCTCAACGCTTCGGGTGGAACTCCGCTAAAATCGGTCGCACCCTCGAAACTTCCTGTTGGCTCGTCATCTCCGAAAGCCACGAAATAAGCGGGGTTCAGATAGTTCCCCTCTACTAAAATTTCAATGTAGAACCGAGCGCTTGTCGTTCCGACTTGTTGCCCCGTCTTAACTACATCACCCACCGAAACGTCAACAGAAGCGCAATATCCGTATTTTGAGGTGTAATCGCCCTTGCTGATTACAAAGTATTTTCCGAAATCGTCACTTTCCCCGACTTGAGTAACCGTGCCGTCCTGCGCCGCTAATATCGGCGTTCCGTTCGGTGTCCGAATGTCAACGCCTCTTTGTAAAACTTCCTCGCCGAGATAAGTAATTCTTGTGCCATAATAGCGAGTGATGTACCCTGTCCAATCAAAATCAAGCGGACTTTCAAAATATTGTCGGTTGCCTTTGATTTCCACATAAACTTCATACATTTCTTTTTGGTCTTCGTCCATAAGCGGCATAATAATATCTTTAAGCGGTTTTACATTCAGCGTTGCAGAGCATATTTTCCACTCGTAAGGCTCGATTATCGCGTCACCGTCATCATCATACCCCACGACACGATAGCGTATCTCCCTTGATTCTGAGACGCTTAAATGATACATTTGGTCGAACAAGTCTTTTATCTTGTCTTTAACTCCGATAGGAAGAAGCTCAAATACAAAATCCTCGTAAACCGCCGTTAAATACGCCATAAGTTCATACGGGTCGTGTTCTATATCTCCGTCCGCTGTGTACCTGTATTCGTTGTTGCCCGGATATTCGGCGGGAATGTGATTATATCTGTATTGCAACTTGCCCTCTAATTCCCGAAGATACAACTCGCTTTTTTCAATGTCCTCATCTTCCGCAAGATATGAGGAAGATATTGTCGTGCTTGTTGCACTTGCGTTTTGTGACATCATAGCCATACAAGACCCTAATAAACTTCCTAAAAGCACGAACATAAGTACAAACAGCAGAAGTATGCCGAGTATCGGCACGGACTTCTTTATAAACGCCTTGCCCAATTCGGCTAAATTTGAAAACGTCTTTTTTCTTGATTCCCCAAAAGCGTTTTCTGTACGCCCTGTAAGCCGAAAAGACTTCCGCGCCTCGTGTTCGTAGCGTTTTTTGTTATAGCGTTTTTGATTTTGTTTCCTTTGGTTTTTCTTTTCATAGTTATCTGTTTTCGTATCTTTTTTATGGTTCAGATTAGAGGTCTTTTTCCCCAATCTGTCTGCTTTTTCGTGTGATTTATTTATCCTGTCGAATCTGTATTTCTCTATCTCGTGCTGAAATTTCAAGGCGACATTTACGCTGTTTTGAGTTAGTTTTGTTGTTTTGTGTATAATCTTGTTCGCGTCATTGTCGTTTTCGTCAAGTGCCGAAAGCGCGGAGTTTACGCCTTGATTAACCGTCGGAATAAAGTCGCTTTCTTGCGGCATTTTCGGCGTATACGGCTGATTTTCAAATTTAAGCCGTGTTTTCGCAACGCCGCTTTTCTCGTCAAATTCGTGCGTGACCTTTAGTTGTTTTCTTTTTGGAATTTTCTTTTTAACTCGGTCTATCTTTCTTTTGAGTTTTACTTGTTTTTTGCTTATCCCCTCTATGACGTGCCGTTGACGCGCCGAAAGACTGTCAAAACGAGTTCGCGCAAGTCCTTTTTCATACTCCGCAACAAGCGGATTTTCCGCTGTTTCTGATGTTCCGCTTGTTTCATTTTTTTGTGTAAGTTTTCTTTCGGTGACATTTTCACTCTCGTGAAATTGCAACTTTCTGTATTTTCGCTTTTTCGCCTTGTCCGCAACTTCCTTAGCGGCTTTGGCGACAACAGCGTTTGCTACTGATGTAGCCGTTGACGTTTTATTAAACTTTAACGCTGTTGGCGTTGGCGGTGATACCGTCTGTTGCTCCGCGCTTGTAGTTGCCACTTGTTCAGTTTGCGCTGTTTGCGGTTCGTTGCTTGGCTCAAACTTTGCTTCGCTCTTGCTTTCTTGATTAGATGTCTGTTCATTTTCCGCGAATTTCAGACGAGAGTATCTGTTTTTGTCACGCTTTTTAATGCTGGTTTTTGGCTTATCTTTTGTCGGCGTCGGCGTTGGCGGTGGTTCTATCTTCGGTGCGGTATTACCGTCTTGAACGTCTGTCGCTTCGTCCTCTTTGAATTGCAAGGACTTTCTTTTTTTGTTATTGCTCTTTGTTGTGTCATTCGGTGTTTCTTTTCTGCGGTAGTTCTCTGTTTCCTTAGCGTCACGAAAGTTAAAACTGCCGTCACTTTTTTGGTCTTTTATGTTGAAGTTCGATGTGTCGCCTTTTCCCTCTTTGTCTTTGAAAGAAAAAGTGCTGTTACTATCAGAAAAAGAAATGTCGGTGTTGCCTGTATCTGCTGTATCTTTAACTTGTTTGTATGTGTCCGCCGTATCTATGTTTTCAAACGCTGAACTTTGATAGCTATTTGACTGCGGTGTTTCCGTGTCGTTCCGTCTGTAATCTGTAGTTTCGTTTTCGCTGAATTGCAGTTTGTGCTTTTGCTTGCGCCGTTTTGATATTTGATTGCTTGTACTTCCTTGATTATAGTTTGAACCCTCGTTTGAGGCGTTTTTTTCGCGGCTTATCTGCTGATAAATTTGCGTCCGCGAACGTGTACGCCCTGTTCTTGCTGATGTCGTTTGTTGCCCGTTATGGCGGTTTGAAAGAGAGAAGTCGGCTGTTCTGCCGCTTATATTTCTTTGCGTGTTATTCGTTAAATTCTGCTCCACAAGCCCGTCTTTCGTCATTTTCGCAACGGTTTTATCCCTTGAGTGCAAAATCATCAAACTGCGTACAGAGTTCCTGCCGCCGCTTCTCATATCTCACCTCCGATTTTTATTTCGCTTCCAAAAGCGGCTTTGCGTCCGCGACTTCACTTAATTTCGTTGTCATAACCTTGTAAAGTTTGGTATCTTTCGGGAACTTATCGACAAAAGGAATTATCACATTGCCGTAAAACAACAGCCCCTCGCCCTCGTTTGTGTGCGTCACATAACTTAACTGATACGGCGAAATGCCTAACTGTTTCGCCAAAATCTGCCTGTCGCCCGCCGCTTGATTCAACATAATTATGAAATCGCTGTTTTCAAAGATGTTTTCGATTTCCCGCGAAGCCAATAAATCCTTGACGTTTTGAGTAATTCCTGTCGGAATCCCGCCCCATTTTCTAAATCGCTTCCAAATCTCCACGCTGTACGATGAAGTCTGTTCTTCCTTGAGCAACAAGTGAAACTCGTCAATGTACAGGCGCGTTGATTTCCCTGTTCCTCTGTTAATCGTAACCTTATTCCAAACGCAATCGACCACGATAAGCATACCGATTTTTTTAAGTTGTTTGCCCAACTCCTTTATGTCGAAGCAGACAATGCGGTTGTTTATATCAATGTTCGTTTGGTGATTGAACACGTTGAGAGAACCATTTACATAGATTTCGAGTGCCGTCGCGACACGCCGCGCCTCTTGCTCTGCTTGATTCATTAGGAGATTATACAAGTCCCCTAAAATGGGCATATTTTCGGGAACCGGATTAGCCAAATAATCTTGGTAAACCAAACGCAAACAACGGTCGATAACCGTTTTTTCTGTCGCTTCAAGCCCGTTTCTACCGCCGACAATTAACTCGCACAACGACAATATGAAATCGCTTTTAAGTGAAATCGGGTCGTCATCATCCGAATAGTCAAGGTTTATGTCCATAGGATTGATATAGCTGCGGCTGTTCTGTGATATTTTGATTATCTGTCCGTCAAGCGTTCCGACAAGCGAACCGAACTCGCCCTCTGGGTCGCAAATAAGAATATCGTCCAAGGTGCTTAGGAAAACGTTAGTTATTTCGCGTTTCGCGGCGAAAGATTTACCCGAGCCGGGCGTACCCAAAATCAATGTATTAGGGTTTTTAAGCAGTTTCTTGTCAACGATAATCAAGTTGTTCGACAGCGCGTTAAGCCCGTAATACAGGGCTTCGGAGTGACTTTGAAACAGTTCCTGCGTTGTAAACGGCACAAAAATAGCGGTTGAACTTGTAGTCAGACCGCGTTCTATGTCTATAAAGTTTTTGCCGATTGGGAGCGAACTCATCAGCGAGTTTTCTTGCTGAAAGTCAAGTCGGCGCAAGGAACAGTTGAACTTTTGCGCTATACCGCTTGCTTGAAAGAAGTCGTTGTCTAACTTCTGTTTGCTGTTTGCGAAATTTACGAGCAAGATAGTAGCGTTAATCATACGTTCGTTGCGACTTTGCAAGTCCTCCAAAAGGTTGTTCGCTTCGTTCTCGTAAGTGATAATGTCGGGCGAGAGAGCGTCCATATCATACCCGCTACGTACGGCTTTTTTCTGGTCTTCAATCTTCATTTTACGCACATCGGAGAGTTTGCCCTTGGCGTATTTTATCGCCTTGTTGTGGTCAACGGATTGAATGTGAATAGTCAAAATCATACTGCTTTCAATGTCCAAAAAGTCCGCTAAAATGCGGTCGGGAAGTTCGGGAGCGAGTATCTGCAAAAATGAAGCAGAGCCGAATTTGTCGCCTATTTTGAAACTGTTTTTACTTCGGAAATCGAACGAAACAGGGGATATATAGTCTTTCGTGGAGTTTCCTGTTTTGACTAAAGTATCCCAGTTATCAAGTTGAAACTTATCCCGCGGAGTGTTCAAGTTTCCGTGAAAAAGCCGCAAACGCTCAATCCCGTCAAGCGGGTGAGCCTTTACGCCAAGAACCTTGAAATTGTTAAGCACGTCCATTTCAATGCGTTCCAACTTTGGCTTCGCTATTTTCAAGTTATCCGCTTCGATTCCAAACGTGATGAACTTTGTTTTCACAAGCCCGTTGTTGCCTTTTGAAAGCTGATTGTTAAGCATTTCCGTGTATTCTTTACGAATGTCGTTGAACTTGTCTTGTTGTTGTGGAATGTCGATTGACCTCTTAAATTCCTCAATGTCCACCGTTTGATTTACGAACGACAACTGAACGCTTACGCTGCTGTCAAAGTAGTTTAGAAAGTCGCAGTAACTCTCAAAAATCTGCGTCTTATCATCATTTTGCGCGAGTTGATAGTTGATGTCGAAAAATTGAACGGTCTTTGTGTAGAAGTTGTCCTTAACTCTGCAAATTCCGTCTTTGTACATCTGTTTATATTGAATCGTTTCCTGCGTGGTGATAACGGCTTCCCCGAATAACTTTTGAAGAAACTTATCAATTAACGGCGGGTGTTGCTTTATCTGCGGCGTTGTTCCCTTTGTTTTCAGCGTTTTCCCTTGATTTTTGTTGGTTTGATTTTGCGGTCTTGCCTGTACTGCTTGCGCTGATTTCGGCAAACTTTTTCACCTCTCTTGACAGCATTTTTCTTAACCTCTCTTGACAGTTCCCCGTAGTAGTTCTGCGTCTTGTGAATCCTTATCGGCGGTCTGATGTACCTTGAAATAATTATATGTTTAAGAACCTGCTCGAACGGCATACCAAGGCTGTTTTCATACAATCCCAAAAAGCCGAACGGCAGCATAACGGCGACCATAATCAAAAGGGCGGTGCTGTTCCCGACCCCCTCTCTGCCCAAAAAATAGGTCGGAATACCGACTGCCGCCGCCGCGCCAAACGCCAACAACTGCCGTTTCGTCAAGTTAAACGCTAATTTTGTTTTTATTTTATTCAAGTCCTTTGGAACAGGCACGAAAGGCATATGAATCCTCACTTTCTGTTGTTTTCGTTTGATTAGCCGTTTGCACTCATTATCGATTTCGCCATAGCGTGGCTTTTGCTTATGCTCATAGCGAGCAGCGCGGAATATATCAAAACTTGAAAAAGCCCGTCACGCAATTCCTTCATATCGCTTGCGCCGCCTGCGAAGTCCTGTACCAACACGCCGTAAATAATTATGCAAACGATTATAAAAACGCCTTGCAAGCCGAGTGCCGCAAGGTTTTTCGCGTAATTCGTCCCGATATTGCCCCATTCGCGGTTACTCACCGTTGCAAGCGGAATGGAAGCCATTGAGAGGTACAAATAAATTTCAATCATACGAGAATACGCAATGATAAGAATATAAATTACCAAGAAGTACAAGCCAAGCCGCACAATCAAAACTTCAAGAATTACAGGCGCGTAGCTTTTAAGTTTCGCCAACATAAAATCACTTGTCGCTTTTGCTTCTTCTTTGGACATCTTATCTATATCCACCGAATGTGAATTTATCTCGTTTTGCTCATTTTGCAGCAGTTCTGTTAATTGGTCAATTTTCAATGCGTCCGCTGATGTTGTATCGAGTGCCGCCGCCTTTGTAATAGCGAATTGAGCGACATCAAAAACCGCCGAGGACATTGTAAAAGCGTGACTAACTAAAAAGACGGCTATCGCCGCTTTGAAAACATACTTGAAAAACATAAAAGTATCTACATCTTGCAAGCTATTCTTGTCCGTAACCATTGAAACCAACTCACAACACAGAACGAAAGTTAATATAAACCCCGCAATCGGTAACGCGACATTTGAAGAAAGCTGTTCGACAACATTATACGCACTGCCGTTCCATTCTGACGGCAACTTGCCGACTACATTTTGGGCTACGATAACATTTGCGTTGATTTTGTCAAATATGTCGCCTAAACTTTCTTTGATTACGCCGAGTAAAAGATTGCAAATCAGCGTCATAAACTCCGCTATTTGCCGCGCAAGTATTTTTGCCATACTACCAAATCCCTCCCCCGCAAGGGTTTTACGCGGCGAGTACCGCCGATATTACGGCGAATTGCGGATTGAACACAGCCGCTACATTCGTCACAATGCTAAGAGCGGAAAAGTAAAAGTAATTAACGCTTGCCAAAACTGTATTCGTATCGAGAGCCGCAACCGTGAAAAGGTCTGACAGCTTCGGCACAAGTACCTGCCCGATAAGTACTATTCCCGCGCCGCTCATAAATTGTTTCATACCTTGTGACTTCGCCCCTGGATTGTCCGCGCCGTAGCCCTCCATAAGGTTGACCGCACCCCAAAGCCCAAGCCCCACGCCGATTAGCGTTACAAGTGTTTTCAAAGTTTCTACCGCGTCACTAAAAAAACTCATTAAAAAATCCCCCTTTGATTTAGGAAACGACTTCCCATTCTTCGTCTAATTCACCGTCATCGAATACGACATCATCGCCGTAAACCCCTGTTTCAGCTACTTTGTTCGCCGTATCAATATTCACTTCGGTTATCTCTCCGAGGTCGAACGCCTGTACAGTTTCTTTTCCTGTCGGGACAAATTCTGTATTCAAATAAGCCGCGACATCAAAAGCGTTTTTCTCTATGCCGTCTGATGTTGTGTATCTAAGCCGCCGATAATTCTTGTGGCGCGTTATGTTGTACTTGTTTGAAAAGAACGGACGAACGCCGCGAATACGGAGCAGACATTTATCGTTGTCCATTACGGCGATTTCATCTCTCGTCATAAGTTCGCGTCCGTGTTTCTGATAGTTCATACCGTGACTTTGCTGCGAACCCCTTGTATCACTTGTGTTGTACAGGTCGATTGTCTGTTTGCCCATAACCTCCGACCAGTCTTTAAGCGTTGTCGCGTCATCACCTCCCAAAAATATCTTCGTGTCGCAGTTGCCGATTATGGTGTCGGCGTTGTCCTTGTAAATCTGTTTCAACTGCGTGTTCGCCTGCAAAATAATAGAAGCCGAGATTTCGCGGCTTCGGATAGTGGCAATCAATTTATCAAATTTTGGTATCTGACCTATGTTTGCGAATTCATCTAAAATGCAACGAACGTGTATCGGAAGCCGTCCTTTGTAGACTTTCAACGCCCTGTCACATAGTAGATTGAACATTTGAGTGTACATAATCGCGGGTAAAAAGTTGAATGTGTCGTCAGTATCAGAAACTATTACGAACAGTACAGTCAACTCATCACCGAGTTTATCAATTTCAAGTTCGTCATAGTCGGTTACTTCCAAAACTTCTTCTATGTCGAACGGCGCAAGCCTTGCACCGCAGGAAATAAGAATTGATTTCGCGGTCTTTCCCGCCGCCAATTTATACTTTTTATACTGCTTGACGGCAAAGTTTGTCGGCTGTTCTTGTTCCAATTCCTCAAACATAATATCAATCGCGTTTTTGAAATTTTCATCTTCTTCTTTTGTTTCGCTTGCGTTTATCATTTCGAGAAGTACGCGGAAGTTTCGGCGCTCTTCGGGCAAAACATAGTAGATATACCCGACCAACGCCATATAATACAGGCGTTCCGCTTTTACCCAAAAATCTTCCGCTGATTTTTCGCCCTCGCCCTTTGTGTTGGCAATGATTGCGTTCACGAACGAGATTATATCTTTGGTGCTGTTGATGTACGCAAATGGATTATATTTCATACTCTGTTCAAAGTCTATCGTGTTAAGAACCTTGATTTTATAGGGTTCGTACACTTGTTTGCCTTTCTTGTTGAGTACAGGCTCATACACAAACTCGCCTTTTAAGTTCTTGACGAATTTACCTTTTTTATCAATTTTTATGCGCGTTTTAGGTCGTCCGCGCTGAAACATCTTGCCGCAATCAATTATCAAATCCCCTTTCGGGTCGGTGACGACATAACTGCTGTGCATTTGCATTAGGTTTGGTTTGACGAAATAAAACGTCTTGCCAGTACCCGAACCGCCGACAACCATTATGTTTTTGTTGCGTCCGTACTTTGCTTTGGCGGGGCGGCTGTTCATCATAAGACTTTCTGTTTCTGAAAGTATAGCGTTGTTTTCAAAAACAGGGTCTACATACGGCTCAATATCTTTTTCGCCGCCAAACCGCGCCGAACCGTGTTCGATTCCGTTTCGGAATTTCTTCCTTGTTTTTCTCTTGTAGTACAGAAACCCGTAAAATGCGGCGGTGAACATCAGCGAAACAAGAATCACCCGCGAATCAAAACTTGGAAACGGTTTTTGTGAAATCATTGCCAAACTTTTTAACGCTCCGCTTAACTGCTCAAAAAAGTCCGCGCTTCTTGTCTTGTAGTAACCGTCAACCGCCTTGTTTGAAAGGTAAAGCACAATCGCGTAAGGAAGATTTAGCATTATGATTTTTTTGAGTTTTCCTTTTTTCATAAGTCATTCCCGTTTCTGTTCCGCACGTTTTTTATCGCTTTATTAACCGCGTTGGCAATATCCGTTGCGCGGTCTTTCATAACGTCTTTAGCGTGATTTAACAGCGATTCAATAGTTTTCTTATTCGCTTGCGCCTTGTTGAATTTTTGCGTCATTTCGTCAATAGCGGCGTTAAGCACTTTCGTATTTTTCGCCTTAAAAAACAAGGTGTATTGCGGCGGTTTTACGGCTGAATTTTTGCGGAGCGAGTACGCCATACCATATTTCCGCGCCACGGATTCAAAAATCCTCTTTTTATCGCCGTCAAGTTTGATGTTGTCAATGTCCGCACCGCTTTCGACTAACCTATTTATCTTTTGTTTCCCTTGAAGTTCTGGGTTCTTTACGCCGCCGCCTTTCTGAATATCGCCCTTTCCCAATAACTGCGCCGCTATTTTTTGTTGATTTTCTATGGTACTTCTCAACGATTCCAGCACTTTCAATATTGTATTTATCGTTAGTTCGGCGGCTTGAAAAGATACTTGGAACACTTGCCCCGTAGCTTCTTCGTTCATCAGAACGCAACCCCTTTTTTGAGTTCCTTAATAATCGTGATTACAAAGTTGAGTTGATTCTCGTCAAGGTTGTACGCCAAAGTCTTGAGTGCGGCGCGTCTGCCGCCAATGCCGTCGGGGTCTGTTTCTTCTTCCTGCGGTGTTCCTCTTAAAAGTTCGTCTATCGTGATTTCAAAAGACTCCGCAAGTATTATAAGTTTCGGCGGCATTATGCCGCGCCTGCCGCGTTCCACAAGCCCTATATAGTTTGCTGTCACGCCAATGACCTCCGCGACATCGATTAGCGACAAACCCCGCTTTTCCCGTTCGCGCCGAATGTTGTTTCCGAGTATGTTGTTTTCATTTTCCATTTTAACCCTCCGAATATTTAACTTGTAGTTTAATGTAATCACAAAGAGAATCGCAAAGCGCGGTAATCATTTTTTCGATATTACTTAATTTTTCCAAAATAGTCTTTATTTCAGTATTGCCGTTTTCTTGCGTATCAATTTCTACTTGTTCGTTTTCGGTAATTATAAAATTCAGTTGCCCTGTTTTTAACAGGTAATTAACCGTGGCATATGATATTCCTGTAATTTCACAATAACGACCGACAGGAATAAAGCGGCAGTCGGTTTGGCACTCAAAACGGCAGTCTGTCGGACAACCGCTTTCCGCAGTAATTTCACTCATACATACAATGCCCCCTTGCGTTTTTTGAAAAGCACTATCAGAAAAAGAAATTTTGTGCTAAGCGTTTCACATCTTCTGTTCCCTCAATAACGAGATGATTTCGCACCGATTTCGGCGGGTCTTCTGTTTCCACCGTTATTGATATGATTCTGCGTTATCAGCACATTTCGCGGGCGTGGTTTTACCTCCCTTGTGAATAAATCGGAGCGAACGCTCCTATGTAGTCATAAAAAGCAAGACGGCGCAACTTCTTTCATTGCGCCGCCGATATGTTTAACCTTATACTGTTCCGTGTGCGTTGAAACGGCTCTCGCGGTAGTATTTGTGTGCTTCTTCAAAAGATTGTTCCCTAAATAATGTCTTGAATGTGTCCAAAAACTCGGTTGTCTTATCATCGGAGTAGTCAAACATTTCGCAAGTCTGGAGAACGTAACCCAAGTATGCGTGTAGAGTTTCTTTGACCCAATCTTTTATGTCGGGAGGATTTTGTGACACATATGTCACGTTTTCACCGTCTGTATCTTCGGAAGTGTTTTGTGAGGTTGGCGGCATAACTTCATATTCGTCCTCATTGGTATCGTCCTCAAAAGAATTTTGTGACACATATGTCACATTTTCTTTATTAGCCGAACTCTGTTTTTTGCGCGTTTTAACCTCTTTGTGCGTGATTTCCGATATATCCTTATCCTTAATCAGCTCCCGCTGTTCGTCCTCATCAAGTTTCGCTATTTCGTTAGCCGTTGAAATAGAAAGGCTTCCGTCCTCAATTGCTTGTTTAACCTCGTCTACCGCATTGTTCTCTATATGTTCTATTTTAGAAATCTGCCCGACCGACACTTTCAGCATTTCCGCGATTTTCTCGCGGATACGCCCGAATTTTTCGCCGTTTTCTTTCCGCGCCTCAAGTATGCGTTTCAAGTGTTCGTACTGTTTCAGACGCTCACTATCGGAGATTTCGCGTCCTGTGACATTCAGCATAATGAGGTCTTGCATTTGCTCATCGTCTGATTTTTCGTTGCTTACGAAACAAGGCAAGCGGAGGGACAGATACCGCCCCTCTTGCCGCAAAAAAATAACCGCTTGATAACGGCGGTGTCCCGAGATAATTTTATATTGTCCGTTAGAAACAGGCGTTACAACAAGGTTATGTTTCAGCCCTTGCCGTTCTATATCCTCCGCAAGAACCTCTATCTCGCTCATCGAGTAAAAGTTTTCGCTGTTCGGTATCAATTTGTCGATTTCAATCATCTTAACCGTAAACTCGTCCGTCACAACTTTATTGACATTGCTGAAAATACCGCTATCGAACGTCCGCGCCGCACCCATACTACTCACCGACCCTCTCCAAAATTTCAGCCGCCAAGTCGCCCAAAGAAATAACGGCACTTGTCCACTTCATATGCTCAAACGCCGTTATTTTGTAGTTTATGCTATTTTCAATTGCGTTACTTTGCGGAACGATTGCCGTGAGCAGTTTGTCGCCGAAACTATCTTTGAGTAATTCGAGGAGTTTGAGGTTCGCCGCGTTTTTCTTGTTAAAGCGTGACATATAGCAACCGCCGAATTTCGTGTTTGCCTCCGCAATGAGGTCTGTAACTCTCGCTATTCCTTGCATAGAGAACGCCGAAACTTCAATCGGAACAAACACAAAGTCGCATATGCTCAAAATTTCGCGGACTTCCTCGTTTCGCGTTGGCGGCAAGTCAAGTAAGACGAAATCATACTCAATTTGCGCCGAAAGGTTTTCGCTCCAAGCAACCACGTCAAGATTTTTATACCTCGTTTTGGAAATGCCCTCGCTCTGCTCGTCCGTGAAAAAATTCAAGCAGTTCCGCTGGCTGTCGCAATCCGCCACCAAAACCCGCTTCCCCATTTCGGCGAACGCATACGCCACATTGATACA